>NZ_CEETQT010000004.1:0-354091 GCF_979366295.1 Vogesella lacus | reverse complement strand
CGTGAGCGGTATTAATGGTAATACCACGTGCTTTTTCTTCTGGCGCGCTGTCGATCTGGGAGTAGTCCTTAGCTTCGCCACCGAACTTCTTGGACAGAATGGTGGTGATAGCTGCGGTCAGAGTGGTTTTACCATGGTCTACGTGACCGATGGTGCCAACGTTCACATGCGGTTTTGTCCGCTCAAACTTTTCCTTAGCCATGGCAATTCCTTGACAAGCGATTACTAGAAAATATGGTGCCCATGGGCAGAATTGAACTGCCGACCTCTCCCTTACCAAGGGAGTGCTCTACCCCTGAGCTACATGGGCCTACTTTATCCTGGAGCGGGTGAAGGGAATCGAACCCTCGTCGTAAGCTTGGAAGGCTTCTGCTCTACCATTGAGCTACACCCGCCTACTAACCTGGCCGATCTTCCGATTCAGCACCAAGACATTAATTTTATTCTGGTGGCGGGAGAAGGATTCGAACCTTCGAAGGCAGAGCCGTCAGATTTACAGTCTGATCCCTTTGACCGCTCGGGAATCCCGCCGCTGAAGAAGCCCGAATATTATAGACGGGCTTTCAGGTCGTCAACTTTTTTTTCAAAAAAAATCGAAATTTCTTTGAAAAAATTTACCACAGACCAAGCGCACAACAATTGACCGTGGAAAAACAACAACTTAAGCCTTGCCGGTAATTACCAGATACTTCTGATGCAACTGCTCTTGCGTTTCCGGATTCGACGGATCAAGCGGAATGCAATCAACCGGACAGACTTGCTGGCACTGCGGCTCGTCGTAATGACCTACGCACTGGGTGCAAAGATCAGGATTGATTTCGTAGATTTCCTCACCTTGCGAAATTGCATTGTTCGGGCACTCTGGCTCACAGACATCGCAATTGATGCACTCGTCGGTAATCATCAAAGACATAGTAAATTCCTCAAGTATTAACGGATGAATTCTGGCACCGGGCCAACACTGTCGCAAGCCCACGCCGTTATATGCTTATTCGGCCCCATCGGCCACAGCGAGCAACATAAAGCTCACCGCCCCGGCCCGACCTTGCCGGTGTATATCCCAGCCTTGCAGATCCAGCGCCTGATCTGCTTCAACATAAAGCAGGCCACCTGGTTTCAGGCGCGAGCGCAACTGCGCCATCAGCGGCTGCTGCAGATTTTGTGCATAGGGCGGATCCAGGAAAATCACATCAAAACACTCTGTAACATTCCGCAACCACTGGACTGCATCAGCAGCCAACAGTTCGACTTCCTGCGCCCCCAACAATTGTTTCGCTGCTTTCAACGCGGCAAACGCCTGTCGGTCCTTTTCTATCATTACGACTCGGGCTGCCTCTCTAGACGCCGCCTCAAAGCCCATTGCACCACTGCCGGCAAACAGGTCAAGACAACTCGCGCCATATAGATAGTCAGCCAGCCAGTTGAAAACCGTTTCACGCACGCGATCAGGGGTTGGCCGCAAACCGGCAACATCCGGAAATGCCAGCATGCGCCTGCGGTATTTGCCGGCGATGATCCTCACCTTGTTAGATTTTTGCTGGGCCATCTCAGCTCGCAGTAACAACAAAGCCCGAGATTCTACTGCATTTTGCCTTGCAATCTGTTTGCAATACATCAACTTGCTCGATCACGTGTCGATCTTGCTGCAGCTTTATGTGCGTATGCGCTTTTGCCGGTACAATCGCGCAAGCTCACATTTATTGTCTGTATATAAGCATGTTCAGTTTCTTCAAGAAAAAAACCCCACCACCGGCCACACCGGAAATTCAGCCAGAACTGCCAGTGCAGTCTCAAGCCGTTGTAGAGACGCCGGCACCTGCACCTGCACCTGCACCTGCACCTGCACCTGCACCTGCACCTGCACCTGCACCTGCACCTGCACCTGCACCTGCACCTGCACCTGCACCTGCACCTGCACCTGCACCTGCACCTGCACCTGCAAATTCTGCGGCACCCGCTGAAAACACACCACCAGCCAAGCTCAGCTGGACCGAACGACTTAAAGCCGGCCTCGCCAAGACCCGCGACAAGCTAGGCAAGCAGCTTGCCGGCCTGTTTGGTGGCGGCAAGATTGACGAAGATCTTTATGAGGAGCTGGAAACAGTTCTGCTGACTTCCGATATGGGCATGGACGCTACCAGTCATCTGCTGAAAGATGTGCGCGAGCGCGTCAGCCTGCGCGGCCTCAAGGATTCCAGTGAACTCAAGGGCGCGTTGAAAGACTCCTTGCAAGAGCTGATCCAGCCTCTTGAGCAGCCGTTGCGCACGGATGGTCACAAACCCTACGTCATCATGCTCGCCGGCGTGAACGGTGCCGGCAAGACTACCTCCATCGGCAAGCTGGCCAAGTACTTCCAGGCACAAGGCAAGTCGGTAATGTTGGCCGCAGGTGACACTTTCCGTGCCGCAGCTCGCGAGCAGCTGATGGCCTGGGGCGAACGTAACAACGTGACCGTTATTGCCCAGCAAAGTGGCGATGCCGCCGCCGTCTGCTATGACGCCATGCAGGCTGCAGTCGCGCGTGGCATTGATATCGTCCTGGCAGATACCGCCGGCCGCCTGCCGACTCAGCTGCATCTGATGGAAGAGATCAAGAAGGTCAAGCGCGTCATCCAGAAGGCACTGCCGGATGCACCGCACGAAGTGATTCTGGTACTGGATGCCAATATTGGTCAGAACGCACTCAATCAAGTTGTGGCCTTTGATGATGCGCTGGGCCTGACGGGCCTGATCCTGACCAAGCTTGATGGCACAGCCAAAGGCGGCGTGATTGCCGGCATTGCCAAGCAACGTCCGATTCCGCTGCGCTTTATCGGTGTCGGCGAAGGCATTAACGATCTGCGCCCGTTTGTCGCGCGCGACTTTGTCGATGCCCTGCTGGACTGATTGCGGCCAACCTTGAACCCTTGCGGAGTCCTGTTTGCATGATTCGATTCGACCAGGTAACCAAACGCTATCCCGGTGGTCACGAGGCGCTGAAGAATCTCAGCTTCTCGGTTGACGACGGTGAAATGGTTTTCCTTGCCGGCCACTCCGGTGCCGGCAAGAGTACCTTGCTGAAACTGATTTCCGGTATTGAACGCGCCACATCCGGCCAGGTTTTTGTCAACAACCAGAACCTGAGCAAGCTGCGTTCAAGCCAGCTGCCTTATGTCAGACAGCATATCGGCATTGTCTTTCAGGACCACAAAATACTGTTCGACCGCTCGGTGCTGGATAACGTCATGCTGCCGCTGGACATCATCGGCTTCGATCGCCGCGATGCCTTGCGCCGCGTGCGTGCGGCACTCGACAAGGTTGGCCTCGCCGGCAAGGAAAAAGTCATGCCGATTCGTCTGTCAGGTGGTGAGCAGCAACGTCTGTGCATCGCGCGCGCCGTCGTGCATCGTCCGAGCATCCTGCTGGCCGACGAGCCTTCAGCCAACCTTGATCGCGCCTATGCGCTGGACATCATGGAGCTGTTCAAGTCATTCCATCAGGTCGGTGTGACCGTCATGATTTCCGCTCATGACGAGACGCTGATGGAAGACTACGGTCGCCGCATCATCCGCCTGCGTGAAGGACAATTTGCCGCATGAAACATTATTTCTACCTGCACTGGCAAAGTGCCTCACGCGCGCTGCAACGCATGCTGCGCCAGCCAGTAGGCAATCTGCTCAATCTGCTGATGCTGGCCGTGGCACTGGCACTGCCCTGCTCCTTATACCTGATGGTCAACAGCTCGCAGCAATGGCTGGGTCAGCTGAATACCACACCGCAGATCACGCTGTTCATGGAGTTGTCCAGCGAGGCCGCCGATCTGGCTGCGGTCGAAAGCAGCCTGAAAAGTCATCCGAAAGTGGCAAACTTCGAGTTCATCGACAAAAGTCGCGCCTTGCAGCAGCTTGAACAGCAGAGCGGCCTGACGGCAATCAGCGAAGGCTTGGGCAATAATCCGCTGCCACACGCCTTTGTGGTGACGCCGAAGGCACTGGAGCCCGATAGCCTTGATCTGCTGCAGAAAGAACTGTCGGGCCTGCCTATGGTCGAACTCGCACAATTTGATGGCCTATGGGCGCGCAAGCTGCATGCCCTCGTCAGCCTGCTGGAACAGCTGACCTGGCTGTTGGCCGCCGTCTTTGCCGTCGCCATGGTGCTGATCAATCACAACACCATCCGCATGCAGATCTTGTCGCGACAGGAAGAAATCGCTGTCTCCAAGCTCATCGGTGCCACTGACAGCTTTATTCGCCGCCCCTTCCTGCACCACGCAGCCTGGCAAGGACTGTTCGCTGGCCTGTTGTGCTGGGCGCTCACCAGCTGGCTGACTCATGCGGCCAACCCTGCGCTGCTCGAGTTCTCGTCGCTGTACGGCATTAGCGCCAGACTGCTGCCACTGGACTTGGTCCAACTGCTGCAACTTCTCGGCATTTCCATACTACTCAGCATCTTTGGCGCACGCCTGGCTGCTGATAGTCATTTGCGACGCGTTCGCCCAAGTTAAGAGTTTTCGCCAATCACATTCATTAACAATGGCGATTGGCGAAACTTTTGGCCTTCTGGCACTCTCAATACACGAGTGCTAAGATAAAGCCGTCTTCTGTAGGAGGTCAGAGTATCCATGTCCACTATTGCCCTGCCCGTATTGTCTTCCAATGGCAGTCTGGAGCATTACATCCAGACCGTTAACAGCGTCCCGATGCTGACACCGGAAGAAGAGTTCGAGCTTGCCAGCCGTCACCAGCAACACGGTGATCTGGATGCGGCGAAGCGCTTGGTGATGTCTCACCTTCGTGTTGTGGTTTCCATCGCTCGCGGTTATTCCGGTTATGGCCTGCCACAGGCTGACCTGATCCAGGAAGGCAATATCGGGCTGATGAAGGCCGTCAAGCGCTTCGAGCCGAATCGCGGCGTGCGCCTGTTCTCTTTTGCCGTGCACTGGATCAAGGCCGAGATGCACGAGTTCATCCTGCGCAACTGGCGTCTGGTCCGCATTGCCACCACCAAGCCACAGCGCAAATTGTTCTTCAATCTGCGCAGCATGAAGAAAAGCTTTGCCGCCCTCAGCGATGCCGAAGCTCAGGAGATCGCTGCCGATCTGGGTGTCAAGCCTGAAGAAGTGCTCGAGATGGAAACGCGGATGAGCGGCCAGGATATTGCCCTGCTCGCCGATGACAATGACGAAGATGGTTACGCGCCGATTGACTGGCTGGCTGACGCGCATAACGAACCCACCGTCACACTGGAGCGTCGCGCTTTCGATCATCTGCAAAGCGATGGTCTGCTGGATGCGCTTGCCACGCTGGATCCACGCAGCCGCCGCATCATCGAGGCCCGCTGGTTGGCCGATGATGGTGGTGCTACCTTGCATGATCTGGCTGCCGAGTTTGGCGTGTCTGCCGAGCGCATTCGCCAGATCGAGGCCAAGGCACTGGGTAAAATGAAGCTGGCACTGAGTGCCGGCGCAGTCATCGACGCCTGATGCCGCTACTGCCGAAAAAAAAGACCGCCGCTGGCGGTCTTTTTTTATTCAGTTACCACTGGTTTGCCGGAAATGCTCAACCTGCAATTGCAGACTCGCCCAGGCCGGCTCGCTGGTAGCCAGAGCACGACTGAAGAATTGTGCGTAAGTCGGAAACGAGGCCAGTGCCATCTGCATGGTCAAGGCGGCTTCGCGTTGCTTGCCCTCTAGTGCCAGAAACTGCGCTTCCTTACGCAAGACATCCGGATACGGCCGCATTCGGACCATCTGCGCAATCCACTGTCGCTGCTCAGGCGGCGTTTGTGCCGATGGCCTCACCACATCATCCAGCATTGCCATTGCATGAAAGGCAAACAAAGGCTCCTTGCCGGCGATCTCCAGCAAGGCCTGCTGCTCTTCGGGCTGGCTCGGCTGATACAAGTCCTGAAGATTAACGTAACGGATACTGCCGTAGACCGACAGAAACAGCATCAATACGGCAACACCTTGCAGCAAGCGCGGGCAAGAGACCTCAACGCTCGGATTACCCGGCGCCAGCGCCAGAGCGATTGTCAGTACCGCAGGAAAATACAGATACCACAGCGGGTATTCCAGCATGCTGTGTGTCAGCGAGATCCCCAAAAGCAGCAAGGCGAGCTGATGATGAGGCTTGGCTTGCTTACCAAAGAATGGCAGCAATACCCAGAGCAAGCCCAGAGCAAACACGGCAAAGCCGATAGCCCCCATTTCAGCCAGCAAATTCAGCGGCAGGTTGTGCGAATTGGTAAACAGCCCGCTATTGACACCACTATCGGCAAAAATCGGCATCAACTGCAAACGCACACTCTCGGCGGCAAACTGCGACCAGCCAATGCCGAACAGCGGCGCGTGGACAAAACTCAACCACGCCTTATGCCACTCCGCCAGTCTTCTTGCCCCCATTCCATCAGAGTTGGCCGCAAGACGCTGGATACCGCTTGCCCCATGCGTGCCGCCGTCGGCAAACAACCACTGCCATAGCGGCTGGGCAAACTGCATGGCGAACAAGGCCAAAGCCGCCAGAGTCAGCCATAATAATGCCTGTCGTGTCGTATTTTCTCTGAATCGCCAGTGCCAGATCGCTGACACCCCCAAGATGATCACGATATAAAGCAGGGCCGTGCGCGAGCCTGCAATCGCCACAGAAAAGCCCAGCCATAACAGTAGAGCAATCGCCATCACGCGTCCGAGTCGGCCGATTGCTGCCAACCATGCCACGGCAACCATGCCCCAGCTCAGATAATGTGCGTATTGGTTACGTTGCCCGATATGGCCAAAGATATTACTGGTCGGATGCGCGCTGTCATAAAAGAGTAGCCCGCCCAAAGACTGGACCAGGCCACTCCACTGGATGATGCCGATCAGCGATTGCAACAGCGCACCGATAACCAGCCCCCAACAGAGATAGACAAGTAGTAATTCTTCGCCGATTTCCTCTCGCAGGCTGGCCAACGCGATGGCCAGCATTGCCAAAGCCAGAAAGGACAGTGCCACCGCGTAATTCATGCCCGGGAACATGATGGCCACCAGTTGCGGCTGCAGCGCCCAAACCAGCGCGAGCAGCACCAGCCAGATCGCCACTCTGGGAATCCCGAGTATTCTGGCAGGCGACAGAATCGCTCCCAGCGCAGCCAGAATCACAACGGAAATCTCGCCCCACCATTGCGGCAGGGGCAAATAGTGAAAGCGGGACAAAAACGGTAAAAACGAGATGGCCAGCAACAATCCGGCTGACAATCTCAAGCGTGAACTTCGCTCAAACATGATCAGGACCAGCTACAGAAAACGCGAGCATACCTGAATGCCCCGAGCTTGACTCTCATGGCAAGGGTCGATCCAGATAACTGCTGGCGACACTGGCCACAGCTGCCTTGTCGCCCTTCTCTTTGGACAGTTTTACAGCCGAAAATACCAGCTGTTTCAATGGCTGAATCTCGTGCTCCCGATATTGCGACAGTACCAGCAACATGGTTGGCAAACTTGCCGGATAAGCAGAGATTGCCATCGTCATCGCATCTT
This sequence comes from Vogesella lacus, assembly GCF_979366295.1. Classification (NCBI taxonomy): domain Bacteria; kingdom Pseudomonadati; phylum Pseudomonadota; class Betaproteobacteria; order Neisseriales; family Chromobacteriaceae; genus Vogesella; species Vogesella lacus. The sequence goes on along the minus strand of NZ_CEETQT010000004.1, from coordinate 346,593 downwards.
TCGCACCAGCCGGATCTGCGGCCAATGCTCGCAAAATCGCCAGATTGGTCAGCAGGGAGGGATATGGGCGGTATCTGACCATTTGTTCGTAATGATGCAGCTTGATGGCGACATCGCTGGCGGTAGGCACCAGATAGTTACTCAACGCAAGCTCGGCCTCGAAAACAAAGAAGGGGTTGCGCGCAACGGAGAAAATTCTGTCGACACTCTCCGCATTGACCTTAGCGTCGGGACCCGGCGCCTGGCTATCCAGAATCGTCCGGTAAGCCGGGTAGGCTGTCAGCAAATACCCTGCGGCCAAGATCACCAACAGCAACTGCCCCCACCAGCGCATGCGATAGCGTATTTCCAGCGCAATGACCTCTCTGGGACTGAGTGCCAGTACAAAAAAGAAAACAACCAGAAACGGCAGATACCACAAGGGATATTCAAACAGCGAGTGGATCAATAACACCACTGCCAGCATCAGCAGGAAAACATTCTCCGGGCTGTGATTACGTGGCAGCAGATATGGCCACAGACAATAAGCCACTGCAGCTGCGGCAAACAAGGTTGCCGGCCAACCTGTCTCTGCAAGCAGCTGGAAGAACAGATTATGACTATGGGTAAAAAGACTACTCTCAGGCACCTTGGCAAAGCCACCAAATGCTTCAAGCCATGTTGAATAATAAGCCCACTCACCAAAACCAACTCCAAACCATGGAAAGTGCTGTGCCAAGAGCCAGGCTTTTTGCCACTCGACCTGCCTACGCTCACCAAAACCTTCCCCAGCGAGCCGCGCCAAGCCGGAACCCAATGCTCTGCCAGTAAGGGCATCTGCGATGACAGGCCCTAAATACTGCATCAGCAGTGTCAGAGCTGCCCAAACGGCAAGCCGGATCGCCAGTGCGCGACTTTGCAATTTCAAAAAAAACACAACCGAAAAACAAAAGAATGCCATTGCATAGGCGATGGGCAATCGGCCACCACTCCAGGCAATGACAGTAGCAAGCACCAACATGATCGCCAGCGCCAAGGCACCGGTTAGGACTTTACGCTGCCACAGGTAAACGGCAGCCAACCCTGACCAGGTAAGAACATGAGCCAGCTGATTACGCTGCGAGATGTTGCCGATGATGTCGTGATTTACTGTAAACATCAGCCAGCCTCTGGCCAGCTCGGCCAGCTGCAGCAACTGCAGCAGAGCAATGACAGATTGCAACAAGCCACTAGCCAGGACTGCCCAGGCCAAAGCCCCGACAATCCGCTCTCTTGATAGCGTTTGCTGCAAAGACGCAAAGATACCTGCAGCAAAGATGGCCATCAGAATTGCTGCCATTTCCGACATCGGCAACAGTCCGGAATGCAGCGCGCTGTAAGGCAGAAAAACCAGCAACCACCAGCTGATTGCCAAGACAAGAAACGGAGGCAGATGCCAAGGCTCATTACGGCACAAAGAGTTACGCCCAAACAAACCGCAAGCACCGGCCAGCACTATCATCAATATCGCTGTCGCATTGCTCCCCCAATCCGGCATTGGGGCATAGCGCATCACATTCAGAAAAGGCAATACACTGATAGATACCAGTGCAGCAAGTAGTAGATGATCAGTTTTGATTTTCATGAATACACAAAACAGAAATGGGGTGCCAAGGCACCCCATTTATTAACTTAAAGCACGATATTAGCTGCGGCAGCTAGCAGGCAGCCATTTTGCCTGCAAGATAGTACCGGACGCAGCGCAAGCCCAAGTGATGGAGCCGGAAGACGCGCTCGGAGTAATTGTCAATTCAGCATTGGACGCCACCTTAGCGTTGTAAGTAACAGTAATGACACCAGAGGTACCCACAGCAACAGAAACAACCGCATTACCTTTGATATCGGTAGCCGAAGCCATACCAGCTGAGGCATTGGTGGTCGGCATAGCACCATTAGCCGAATAGTATTCAGTAACCGCTGTCTTGGCAGAGCCAGCCAGCTGCAGACCTTCAGAAACGTGCGCACGCTTGGTGTAATCCTGATAAGCAGGAATTGCAATAGCCGCCAAGATACCGATGATCGCCACAACGATCATCAGCTCGATCAGGGTAAAACCTTGTTGTACTTTCTTCATGGTGAAAATCTCCTAAGAAAACTAAAAAACAGCCTCAAATCAATCACGACAATTGCTTGGCATCAGACGATCGATGCCGGCATCACCATGACACTTCCAAACGAATGCCCCAGAAACATTTTCCAGGGGCTCAAGCCACATATGCGCACCACTGGATACTTTCTGATTTAGCTCAACCTGTATCAGTACAATGCTGCCTGATGCAACCAGATCCAGCCGGGTAATGGCTTGTCCCCAGTAATCCGTGGCTGAAGCGATCCCGGCAGAAGCATTACTGCCAGGCCAGCTTCCCATGCTTGCACGATACTCCTCGACCGAAGCACGCACGCCAGAAGCGATACTCAAAGCCTCAGTCAAATATGCTCTGCGAGTATAATCCTGATAAGCCGGAATGGCTATGGCAGCAAGAATGCCCACAATTGCTACCACAATCATCAGTTCTAAAAGCGTAAAACCTCGCTGCATCATGCTGCCCCATAATCCAGCGAAGCTGCTGGCGAAAAAACATCAGCAAAACCCGTACCAGTTTAATGCAAAGCAAGACTATGCCAACCTGGCGCAGAACCGTATTCTCCAGTCCCGAGCATTCATCACGTAACAACTGACAACGCATGACAACTTCAGTCATGATTGTGCCGAAAATTGTCAGTTACGAAAGCCCAACCATGTCCCTTAACCACGAATGGCTAGCCCGCAGCAAGCAATCCGTCTGGCACCCCTGTACCCAGATGAAACGCCATGAAACGCTGCCTATCATCCCCATCGCCAAGGGCGATGGTATCTGGCTGGAGGACTTTGATGGCAATCGCTATATCGATGCAGTCAGCTCCTGGTGGGTCAACCTGTTTGGCCACAACCAGCCCAGGATCAAGGCGGCATTGCACGATCAGCTGGAACAGCTTGAGCACGTGATTCTGGCAGGCTTTACGCACCAGCCAGTGATTGAATTATCCGAAAGGTTGGCCGCACTCAGCGGCCTTAGTCACGCCTTTTATGGTTCGGATGGCGCGAGTGCCACTGAAATTGCCCTGAAAATGAGTTTTCATTACTGGAAAAATCAGGGACAAACCGCCAAGCAACGCTTCATCTCGCTGGAAAACAGCTACCACGGGGAAACCATGGGTGCGCTGGCCGTCACCGATGTACCGATTTTCTCGTCGACCTATGCGCCGCTGTTAAAAGAAAACATCCGGGTGAGCACACCTGACTGGCGCCAGGCAGGCAGTGGTGTAAGCCCGATCGAACATGCCCATCATTGTGCCGACCAGCTGGCCACTCTGCTGGCAAATGAAGGTAGCACAATTGCCGCCATCATCCTCGAGCCATTGGTGCAGGGCGCAGCCGGCATGGCGATGTATGACCCGGTTTATCTGCAACGCGTACGCCAGCTGTGCGATCAATACGCCATTCACCTGATTGCCGACGAGATTGCAGTAGGCTTTGGCCGCACCGGCACGATGTTTGCCTACCAGCAGGCAGATATCCGCCCTGACTTTCTGTGCCTGTCCAAAGGCATTACCGGTGGTTATCTGCCTCTGTCCTGCGTCCTGAGCACTGACCAAATCTATGATGCGTTCTATCACGATGAAATCAGCCGTGGTTTTCTGCACTCGCACAGTTATACCGGTAACGCCCTGGCTTGTCGGGCAGCACTGGCCGTGCTCGACATTTTCGAGCAGGACAACATACTCGAACGCAACAAAGAGACAGCAAGCTGCTTCAGCAATATTCTGGCGCCCATCGCCGCACATGGTTCGGTACAAAACTTCCGGCACTGTGGCATGATATGGGCATTCGAGGTCGTCAGCGATCGGGCCGATTTCAGTGTTGCCAGCTTCCAGCTGGCACTACAGCAAGGCTGTCTGCTGCGCCCTATCGGCAATACGGTTTACATCATGCCGCCCTATATCATTGAACAGTCTCATATGCTGCAAATCCGGGATACCTGCCTGCTGATACTCGAACAGCTGGGTAGCACAACCGGGACTGACAGCAAGGCAGACACTGTGCTGCCCTGAGTCCAATCTGGAATCGCCATGCGAAGCCTGAACCTGCCAAAAGCCAATGACGATGCCGCCTTGGCGATGAGTGACCCGGACGAGCTGGCCAGATGGCTGGCCATGCTGCCCTTTGCCCAGCCGCAATACTGCGCCCAGTTACTGACTGAGCAAGTCGAACAGCTATTGCAATGCCAGCTTGAGCTGTCACGACGGATTCAGCTTCGAACGCACTTTCTGCAGACCATCGAGAAAATCCTGCCGGCACTACGGCAAGAGCAGCGCCATTACCTGCTGGTGCAGCCATCCCGCTCCTGGAAGTGTGCGGAAACCGCACAAAGCCTGTGGTGGTCATTGCATCGTCTCGACAAGCTGATTGTGGTCGAACGCTACGCCAGCAACTGGCTGCTGGCACGCTATCGCAGCAAGATTTCTTTGTTGACTGATGCGATGCACAGCGCACGGACGCTGGCTTTCCACAGCGCCAGCGACTATCTGCCACTGCCACAGGGCTACTGGCATGATCTTTATCAGCTATGGCAACTGGCATGCGAAGAGTCACCAGAGGAAGAGCGCGAATGCCGCTTGCAGGACGGGCCTGCCGTGCTGTTCCGCCAGATTGTCCTGCTGGGCATGACGGCCAGCAACCGCTTTGCCCAGGCCGAGCAGGAGCAGCTGCAAGCCATGATCCGCAAGTATGCGCCGCTGCTGGCCCTGCATCCGGCTGACGATAATCAGCAGGCTGCCTTCCTGTTTCATCCGGAACTCGACGCCCCGCCACGCTTTGTCAGCGGCAAGCGGCCCGCACTCGAAAGCCATAACTTCTGGTGGCATGCCGACACCAACGCCATCCTGCCCTTGCTGCACGAACGCATCGCCGTGCTGACCCGCATGCACTTTGCCCAGAAAAGTCATGACACGGCCGACGAACGTTTGCTGACCAAGAATCTGCTGCAGCAATGGAAAAGCCCGCAGACCCGACGCAGTACCCGCTATCAGAAACATGAGGAAATACAGCTGGTCAGCCAGATACAAGCCTGCTGGTTTGCGGCCAACCTTGATAACTGGCAACCGCCCTCCTGGGACAACACTGGGGACGATAGCGAAAACACATCAACAGCCCCTGCACCACCTCCGCCGCCAGCGCACTACAGCATGGTCAACCTCAGCAGCCAGGGCATGCAGCTGCGCGGCATGCACAGCCAGCACAATATCCGCTGCGGCGAACTGGTGATGCTGCGTACCGGCGAACAATCGTGGCAGCCCGGCCTGATCCGCTGGATCAACAACATCCACCACGGCACCCTGCTCGAATTCGGTGTCGAGTTCATTGCCCAGCGCGCCAATGCCGCGATGACCATTCCGGTCATTACCTTTTTGCAAGACCGGCCGCAAATGGCCTTGCTGCTGCCAGCCATCGATGTGCTGGATCAGCCCAGCCTGTTGCTGCTGCCCGGGCGGCAATTCGAAGACCTGAAAGAGTTCCGGGTATTCAGCAGCAAAGGCGAACAGCGCCTGCGTCTGACCCGTCTGTTCCAGCAAAGCAGCTTTTATCAGCTGTGCGAATTTCGCTACGAGAGCCAGCCTGCCGCACCGCACCATCCGCAATAGTTCGGTTACACTGCCTGTTTTGCCATTCTCGGGAAATCAGCATGCAATCGGTCATTCATAGTGCGACTCGCGTCGTCATCAAGGTCGGCTCCAGCCTCGTCACCAATGATGGCAAAGGCCTGGATATGGCCGCACTGGCACGCTGGGCCAGCGAGATTGCCGATCTGAAACGCCGTGGCAAGGAAGTAGTGCTGGTTTCCAGCGGTGCGATTGCCGAAGGCTGTCAGCGCCTGGGCTGGGCCAAACGCCCGAAGGCAGTACACGAGCTGCAAGCCGCCGCCGCGGTAGGCCAGATGGGGCTGTGCCAGGCTTACGAAAGCGCCTTCCGCGAACATGGCCTGAAAACCGCCCAAGTCTTGCTGACCCACGAAGACCTGTCCGACCGCCTGCGTTACCTCAATGCCCGCACCACGCTGTCTACCCTGCTGGCGCTGAATGTCGTGCCCATCATCAATGAAAACGACACGGTAGTGACCGACGAAATCCGCTTCGGCGATAACGACACGCTGGGCGCACTGGTAACCAATCTGATCGAAGCCGATGCGCTGGTGATCCTCACCGACCAGAAAGGCCTGTATACCGCCGACCCGCGCAAAAAGCCGGATGCCGAATTCGTGCACGAAGCGCGTGCCGGCACGCCCGAGCTGGAACAAATGGCCGGTGGTGCCGGCTCCAGCGTCGGTACTGGCGGCATGTACACCAAGATCATCGCCGCCAAGCGCGCCGCACGCAGCGGTGCCGATACGGTCATCGCCTGCGGTCGCGAAGCCGATGTGCTGTCGCGTCTGGCCGATGGCGAAGCCATCGGCACCCAGCTGATTGCCGCCACCAGCCGCCTGGCCGCCCGCAAACAGTGGCTGGCCGATCATCTGCAGCTATCCGGCAAGCTGGTGCTGGATGATGGCGCGGCACTGGCCGTACGTGAAAAAGGCACCAGCCTGTTGCCTATCGGCGTGCTGGCGGTGGAAGGTTCTTTCCTGCGCGGCGATGCCGTAGTGTGCTGCGACCAGCAAGGTGCAGAAGTCGCGCGCGGCCTCGTCAACTACAGCTCGGAAGAGGCTCGCCTCATCATGCGCAAGGCCACCCGCGATATCGAGGGCGTACTCGGCTATCTGGTCGAGCCCGAGCTGATTCACCGCGACAATATGGTCACCCTGTAAACAAGGTTGGCCGCAATGAAAAAAGCCCGGAATCTCCGGGCTTTTTTCATTGCGGCCAACCTTTGCTCAGGGATCAGGACTGATCCGGCTTGTCGTGGCGCGACTCGATGGCACGCACGATCACATAAGCCACCATGGTGCACAGGAAAAACAGCAGCATTACCCAGGCGATCTGCGACAGCGTATCAATGGCCGTGCGGTAAATCTGCACCGTCCAGCGCACACCGGTCATCTCTACCGCATTCTCGCGGCCATTCGGGATGAACTTTTCCAGATCCCAGATGCGCACACCGCCGGACACGCCGACCACCACAATGGCGAAGCTCATATACTTGCGCCAGGCCTCACCCAGCTCGGGGCCGACAATGCGTGCCAGAATGGTCTTCATCGCCCCATCAAAGAAGCGCACCACCAGCACCGAAGTCACCAGTGCCACCCCCAGCGTTACTGCCAACATGGCATAGAACATTACCTATCCTCACAATTTGCCGACTTGTTCCAGCCGCGCATTGTACGTCGAAGTCAGCGCTTTGCCTCAGCTTCACACCTGCCGGCCGTGGCAAGCCCGCCACATCAATCCTTCTGTGGCAAACCAAAATGCTGGTAAGCCAGCGCCGTCGCCATGCGGCCGCGTGGCGTGCGCTGCAGATAACCCTGCTGGATCAGATACGGCTCGATCACGTCTTCGATGGTATCGGTCGACTCGCCAATCGCCGCCGCCACATTGTCCAGCCCGACCGGGCCGCCACCGAATTTTTCCAGCACTGCCGACAACAGCTTGCGGTCCATCACGTCGAGGCCAGCCGGATCGACATCCAGCATCTGCAAGGCGGCATCGGCGATATCCGCCGTCACCACGCCATCAGCTCTGACCTCGGCATAGTCGCGCACCCGGCGCAGCAGGCGGTTGGCAATCCGCGGCGTGCCGCGGCTACGCCGGGCGACTTCGAAGGCACCGTTGCCGGACAGCTGTACATTCAGCAGACCCGCCGAGCGGCTGACAATCTTGGTCAACTCTTCGGCGTTGTAAAACTCCAGTCGCGCCACGATGCCGAAACGGTCACGCAGCGGATTGGTCAGCATGCCGGCACGGGTGGTGGCACCAACCAGGGTAAACGGTGGCAGATCGATCTTCACCGAGCGCGCCGCCGGGCCTTCGCCGATCATGATGTCGATCTGGTAGTCCTCCAGCGCTGGGTAAAGGATTTCCTCAACCACCGGGCTCAGGCGATGAATCTCGTCGATAAACAACACATCGTGCGGCTCGAGATTGGTCAGCATCGCCGCCAGATCGCCCGCGCGCTCCAGCACCGGGCCGGACGTCTGGCGCAGATTGACGCCGAGTTCGCGCGCCACGATGTGCGCAAGCGTGGTCTTGCCAAGGCCGGGCGGGCCGAACAGCAACACATGATCGAGCGCTTCGCCGCGACGTTTGGCGGCCTCGATGAAGATTTCCAGTTGCTCGCGGGCTTTTTTCTGGCCGACATACTCGTCCAGCAGCTTGGGACGCAGCGCGCGCTCCAACGCTTCTTCCTGCTCCGAGGCTTTTTGCGGGGTGACAAGGCGGCGCTCGGGGGCTCCACCGATCAGTTTGTCGGTTTCAATCATGGCAGGCGTCCAGCATGGCAAACCGCCCGATTCTACCACCGCCCCTGCCGGCAGGCGTTTTTCTGCCGGCTGTAATCTTGCGGGTTCACTACTTTGCGCTGGGACAAACCGCTGTTGTCAGGTGACTACAGCTTTTGCAGGCATGAAAAAAGCCGGGCAAGCCCGGCTTTTTAGACTGTCACGACTTAGAAGTTGTACTTCACGGTGGTGATCAGGGCATTCTGCCAGCTGGCAGAGCCCAGCTTCTGGTCAGCGTAACGGTAGGTCAGGCCACCGGTCACGTTCTTGGTGGCATTCCACCACAGCGATACGGCGCCGTTGTGGGCAACCTTGTTACCGGTTACCACGTTGCCGTTCTGCGCCATGGTCAGGAACTTGTCTTCGCGATCGAATTCGATCTCGTGCCACTGGGTAACCATCATGTTCTGGCCAGCAACATTGAAGCTGTAGCCCAGTACCCAACCGGCCATCATGCCGTTGCGGTCAGCACCGATGCCCTTTTTCAGTTCCTGGTGTGCGCCGATGAAAGGCTTCACCCACAGATTGCCCTTGCTCAGGCTGGTACCCAGACCAACAACACGGTTCTGGTCGAAGAAGCCGCCATCACGGAAATCGTACACGTGAGCGTAAGCCTGAACCGGCAGGCCGGCTACAGTAGCCACGTTGGCGCGAGCCACGATCTTGGAAGCGTAGCGACGGTTCTGGCCGCCAACTTCGTTATCGGATTGGGTCGGGTTTTCGATGTCCACGAAACCATACAGCTCGCCCCAGTTACCGCCCATGCCGCCTTCAGCTTCCAGGTAGCCAAAGTCCTGCTTCTGGCCGAATGGGCCGCTGCCGGTACGTGCTTCGGTACCGTCAGACCAGTCCAGCCAGTTGGCGCTGATGTTGCTGAAAGAGTAGTCGGCGTGAGCCAGCGATGCACAGCCGGCCATTACTACGGCTGCCAGCACTTTGCGAGTCATCTTCATGGATTATTCCCTTGTTGTATCAATTCTGCCGATGTCCTGAACGGCAGGGGCGCGGATACTAGCAAGGTGAGGGCGTGACGCGAAGGCATGTGGCCGATTCATGCAAGATGCTGTCGCTTTATCGCGTTTTAATTACATTTAGCTGAAATTTGATAATTATTTCCGCATAAAGCTATGCACTGGCCATCCAAACTGACGCAAATCGATACTGCCATTGGCACGAAAGGCTATGCCTTCCGACTGCAGCAGCGCACGCTGCAAGTCGGCTTCGGGTGTGCCGGGGCGCGCCAGGCGGCCGCTGCCGGCCACCACGCGGTACCACGGCAACTCGTCTTCTTCATGTGCGGCCAACAGTTTGCCGACATGGCGCGCATGACGCGGATAACCGGCCAGCGCCGCCAGCACGCCATAGCTGCTGACCTGACCCGGCGGAATCTGACGGATACAGGCCAGCACGGCGAGTCGGAAGGCGGCGTCCATCAACCGTAGCGCCGGTCAGCCACAAAGGGATTGTGGCGGCGCTCGGCACCGATGGTGGTAAACGGGCCATGACCGGGGACGACCTTCATGTCCTCCGGCAGCGCGAAAAGCTTGCTGCGAATCGCGTCTATCAGTTGTTCGTGATTGCCCATCGGGAAATCCGTGCGGCCGATCGAACCCTGAAACAGCACATCGCCAACAATACAAAGGTTGGCCGCACGGCTGACAAACACCACGTGGCCGGGGGTGTGGCCCGGGCAGTGCAGGACATCCAGCACCTCTTCACCGACTGTCACCTGATCGCCCTCTTCCAGCCAGCGCTCCGGCGTCAGCGGCTCGGCACGCGGAAAGCCGAACATGGTGCCTTGGCTTGGCAATTGATCCAGCCAGAACGCCTCGGCCTTTTGCGGGCCTTCGATGGCCACGCTCAGCTGGTCGGCCAGCACCCGCGCTGCGCCGGCGTGGTCGATATGGCCGTGGGTCAGCAGCAGCTTTTCTACCGTCAGCCCTTTGGCCTCGACGGCTGCCACGATGCGGCCAACGTCGCCACCGGCATCGACCACCGCGGCCTTGCGGCTGACATCACACCAGATCAGCGAACAGTTCTGCTGGAAAGGTGTTACCGGAATCACTTGAAGTTGCAAGGCCATGTGAAAAGTCCTGACAAGGTTTATCAATAAGGAATGGCAACATTGTGTCATGCGCTCAGGCCGCGGCCAACCTTGCGCAAACGGGACCTTGTTGGTAGTCCGTCGCCTACAAAAAAGTAATCTATTGAGTACAAGGCCGGATAGCGCAAGGATAGATGCCATACATCACGCCAGCGCTGGCACAGCATGCCAAGCGCACTGGCGAAAACAGACTGTCATACTCGAGGTACAACATCATGGCACTGAAACTGGCTATCAACGGTTATGGTCGCATCGGCCGCATGGTTCTGCGCGCCTGGCAGGAAAACTTTGCCGACAAGGATATCGAGATCGTTGCGATCAACGATCTGGGCAAACCGGAACTGCACGCTCACCTGACCAAGTACGATTCCATTCATGGCCCGTTCCCGGGTACCGTCGCGCTCGAAGGCGACAAGCTGGTCATCAACGGCAAGCCTATCCAGCTCTTGTCCGTGCGCAACCCGGCCGAGCTGCCATGGGGCGAGATGGGCGTAGACATCGTGCTGGAATGTACCGGCATCTTCACCAAGCGCGACAAGGCGGCCCTGCATCTGCAAGCCGGCGCCAAGAAGGTACTGATTTCCGCGCCGGCCGATGATGCCGACGCCACCATCGTGTACGGCGTGAACCACGACATCCTGCGCAGCGATATGCAGGTTGTCTCCAACGCCAGCTGCACCACCAACTGTCTGGCCCCGCTGGTCAAGCCGCTGAGCGACGCCATCGGCGTAGCCCACGGCCTGATGACTACCGTGCATTCCTACACCAATGATCAGGTGCTGCTGGATACCGAACACAGCGATCTGCGCCGCGCGCGTTCTGCCGCGCTGTCGATGATCCCGACCAAGACCGGTGCGGCTGCAGCCGTCGGTCTGGTACTGCCGGAACTCAAGGGCAAGCTGGATGGCTTCGCGGTGCGCGTACCGACCGCCAATGTGTCGCTGGTTGACCTGACCTTTACCGCCAGCCGCGATACCACCGTAGCCGAAGTGAACGAGATCGTGACCGCTGCGGCCAATGGTGCACTCAAAGGCGTGCTGGAAGTGAATACCCTGCCGCTGGTTTCCATCGACTTCATGCACAACCCGGCATCCAGCGTGTTTGATGCCACCCTGACCCGCGTGATCGAAGGCCGTCAGGTGAAAGTGCTGTCGTGGTACGACAACGAGTGGGGTTTCTCCAACCGCATGCTGGACACTGCCCAAGCCTGGGTAGCGGCCAAATAAGTTTTGCCGGTGCCCGTGTGGAGCGGGCACCAACGTTCTTTGGTTTCTGTTGCTTCTTCGTGCACGGCACAACTGGCCTGCCCCTCACCGGGCAGGCATTTTTTTATTCTTCGTCGCGCGGCATCGGCATTCTGGGCGGGATAGGCGTGTCGATGATGATGGAAGTCTTGGTGTCGCCATACTGCATCAGGCGGGCGATCAGCTCTTGCAGACTGCCCATATTCGCCACCGCAACCTTGATCATCAGCCCGCTGGTGCCGGTAATCGAATGACACTCGATGATCTCGGGCATCTCGCGCAGGGTATCCAGCACGCTGTAGTACTCGAGGTTTTTCACGGTCAGCTCGATCAGGCACAGAATGGGCAAGCCCAGCTTTTCCGGGTTGATGATGGCGCGATATGCAGATAACACACCGGATCGTTCCAGCTTCTCCACTCTTTCCGCAACAGCAGGCGCAGAAAGACTCACGCGCCGCGCCAGCTCGGCATAGCTCAGACGGGCGTTTTCCTGCAGTGCAACAACGATTTTGCGGTCAAATTTGTCCATACCTTCGATTCAAAAGCAGAAGCTGGAAAAATACATTGTATACAAACTACGAAGCGAGAAAATCCTTCGATTACCCATTATCCCTCCCACAGCCTCCACGTACAATTCGCCCCGTGTTGGTGGCAAGGGTCCGCGCCCGAACCCCGACTTTCTGGATCTGTTAAGGATGTCTGCCAGGCAGACGTCTCTGAACTGTTCTGGTGATCTCTTTGTCCCTGGTCTTAGTGTTTGGGGCCCGAATGGCCGCAAACCGACCCTTAGTCGCCTGCTCCTCGCTGGAGCAGGCTATTTTTTTGCCTGTTCAGCGCAGTTGCAGCCAGTCGCTAAGCAGCAGCGGCTGGCCATAATGCAGACGTCCGCCCTTTTCCGCCAGCGGCATCAGCCCGTTATCCTGAAACAGCAGCTTCCCCAGCAGATAGTGTTGTCCCGCCCGCCATTGCGGATTCTCCACCCGCACGCCCAGTCTTGCGGCCAACCAGTGCGCCGCCTCGTAATGGCTGATATGACTTTGCGCCGCCAGCGTCTGCAACGCGCCTTCCGGGGCCTCGCGCGCCAGTAACAGCATAGGCACATCGGCAACCTCCGGCCGCAAATCATTGTGACCCCAACGCTGTTCTTCGCCGAGCAACTGGCCGTGATCGCCGGTAATCAGCAGATAACGCTCGCCCTGCAACGCCTCGAAACGCTCGACAATCTCGCCCAACACATCATCGGCGTACAGCAAGGCATTATCGTAGGCATTGCCCTTGCGCTCGGCGTAAGGCAGCGATTTGCCGGTCGGCCAGCGCGCAAACTGCGGATGCTGCTGATAGTTCTGTTCGTACGGACTGTGGGCGCTGCGCAGGTTCAGCATCACGAAGGAAGACTTGCGGCCAACCTTGTGCTCATCCAGCAAGGCCGGCAGGGTGTGGTCATGCTGGCGCGCAAACCGCAGCGGATGGTCTTCGCGGCTGATGGCGGTGTCGATGTACTGGCTGCCGACATAAGCCAGCAATTTGGATTCCTGCGCCGACAGCCAGTAAGTGCCAAAGCCCTGCTGCCGCGCCAGCCGGAACAGGCTGTAAGGCTGCTGGCGCAACAGTTGATGCTGGCCCGGCTGGCTCACCAGATTGACGAAGCTCGGCAAGGACACCGCCGTCGCCACCCCAGCCGCAATGCCGGGCCGCGCCAGCAAACCCGGCACCGCGGCCAACCTTGGCGTGGTAGGCCGCGCATAGCCCAGCACACCCAGCCGGCTGCCGCGCAGCGAATCCACCATCACCACCCAGACATGACGCGCGCTGGCCGGCTGGTAATGCAGGCGATACGCCGCCACCGGCGGCAAGGCCAGGGGCTTGTGCTCGCGCCCGGCCAGCCGCACCACGTAAAAGGCAAAACTGTTGAGGCTGTTATGCAGGCTGCTGCGCGTCGGCCCCGGCTGGAAGGCATCCAGATCGCGATAGGTGGCGCGCCACGGCTTGGCCAGCAGGATGGCCAGCACCAGCAGCGCGCCCAGCCATTGCCAGCGCCGCGGCAGATGCAGCCGGTAGCGCCAGTGCAGCCAGCACAGTGCGCCATAAGGCAGGCCGACTGCCAGCAGCACATGCCAGTGGTCGGCCAGATGATGACTGCCGGTTTGCCAGACTTCGCCAGGCTGGGCAAACAGGCTGACCAGCTCGTCGGCCGATACCGGCTGGCCGCTGAAAGACAGATTGCCCAGCTGCACCAGCTGCATCAGCGCCAGCAAGCCGAACAGCGGCAACACCAGCCACGGCTGGCCAAGCAGAACGAGGCCGAGCGAGAAAATCAGCAGCACGACGACATAGCGCAGTTCCAGCTCGGCAAGGTTGGCCGCAACGAATTGCTGCTGGATCACATCGTCCAGCAGCAGCAGTCCGGCGCTGGCCAGCACCATCAGAAGAATGCGCCAGCTGCGCTTGCCAAATCCTGCCTGCCACGCCATGAGTCTGTCCCGCACAAAAGGCAGTCAGACTCTGGCGGCTACAACTGGTTCGTCACTACTTATGGTGCAGTGCGGTAATGAGACGGTGCCTGTGCCAGCAAACGGGTGCGTTCATCCTGCATCAGATGCAGATAGCGCTCGTACTGACGCAGTACGTCGGCAATCACCTCGTGCGTCTGCAGATACTCGATGTTGTAACCCTCGCGGCCATCGGCAAAGAAGGTCTGCGGCACATGGCTGCTATCCGGCGTCTCGCCCGCCAGCGTGCGCTGGTTCAGCACATAAGACGGAATCGCCCTTTGCACACAACGCACGCCGTACACGAAGTCGCGCAGGTCCGGCTGACGGATACGCAGCGTTGCCACCTCCGGCGTCAGCGCCACCTCGGCGTGCACGCCCTGGCTTTCCATCTCGCTGGCAACTTGCTTCATGGCGCTGGCCACCGTCTGCTGGATGAAGCGGCCAACCTCGGCCTCGTCCGGCTGATCAAGCAGCGCACGCAAACGCTGTTTCCAGTGCTGGCCGCTCCAGAAGGCGGTGCCCGGTGCCAGTTCCTGCTCGCTATGCAGTGCATCGGCACGAAAACCGCGCCACAGCCCCAGACACAGCACCACCATTACCGCAGCAAACGGCAAGGCACTGAGCAAGGTCATCGCCTGCAAGGCCTTGAGGCCGCCTGCGGCCAACAATACGCCGGCAGTCAGGCCGAGCAGGGCCGTCCAGAACAGGCGCTGCCACAGCGGTGCGCGCTCGTTGCCACGGCTGGCAATCGCATTGACCACAAACGCCCCCGAATCAGCCGAGGTAATGAAGAACACGGCCACCAGCACCACGGCCAAGCCCGACAGGATTTCGCTACCCGGCAGGTAATCGAAGAAGCGGAACAACAAGGCATCAACGTTGGCCGCCGCCAGCGACAGCTGACCGGCCGCCTGCTGGCCATCCAGCCAGATCGCGGTATTGCCGAATACCGTCATCCACAACAGGTTGAACAGCGTCGGCACCAGCAAGACGCCGACAATGAATTCGCGCACGGTACGGCCACGCGAAATGCGGGCAATGAACATGCCGACAAACGGCGACCACGAAATCCACCACGCCCAATACAGCAGCGTCCAGCCGCCGAACCAGCCCTGCATGTCCTTTTCGCTATAGCTGAAGGTGCGGAATGTCAGCTCCACCACATTGGCCAGATAGTGGCCGGTATTCTCGCTGAATACATTCAGCAGATAGCGCGTCGGGCCGGCAAACAGCACAAACAGCATCAAGCCGACCGCCAGCAGCAGGTTCAGCTCGCTCAGGCGGCGCACGCCCTTGTCGAGGCCGGAAGCCACCGAGATCGCAGCCAAGGCCATCACCACCGCGATCAACCCGAGCTGGAAGCTCAGCGTGGCGGTATCCCAGCCGGTCAGCTCGCCAAGGCCGGCGCTGATCTGCAGCACGCCATAGCCCAGCGTGGTGGCAATGCCGAATACCGTACCGACCAGGGCAAAAGTATCCACCGCATGACCGATCGGGCCATTGATGCGCTTGCCCAGCAAGGGATACAGGCCGGAGCGGATAGTCAGCGGCAGGCGATAACGGAAACCGAAATAGGCCAGCGCCAACCCGACTACCGCATAAATCGCCCAGGCATGCAGGCCCCAGTGGTGGAAGGTCACCAGCATCGCCTCGCGCGCCGCCTCCTTGCCACCGGCCGCCACGCCTGGCGGTGCCAGATAGTGCATCATCGGCTCGCCGACACCGAAGTACATCAGGCCAATGCCCATGCCGGCCGCAAACAACATTGCCAGCCAGCTGGTAAAGGAAAACTCGGGTTTGGCATCATCCGGCCCGAGGCGGATATTGCCGAAACGGCTGGCCGCAACACCCAGCAAAAACAGCAGGAAAATGGCGACCGACAAAACATAGAACCAGCCGAAGCGCGAAATCACCCACTGCTGGGCATCCGCAAAAAAGTGCTCGGCACCGGCCGGCTGCAAGACCGCCCACAGCAGCAAAGAGAAAATCAGGACAAGCGCGGGCGCACTGACGGCCGCAACCAGGGTTGTTTGACGTGGAGACACAGCAGTATCCATGCAATCCTTCCTTGTTCAAGAGAAGTTGGCAGGACATTGCATGTCACAAGCGGCGTACACTGTGAGGATTAGGATGAGCGCGACAACAATTCGTAGAAGGTTTGCGAATCAGAGGCTTGCGACAGGCAACGAAGGACTGTCAGTCTAACACAAATATATTTTCAACAAAACTAAATGCCATTTGAGACAGCGCACCCGCTTTTTCCAATCATCTCAATTTGCATTTGGCGATGAAGTGTCATATTTCTGTAACGCTGCTTTCCTATCCTTGCCACCATTGATCATGTAAGGATGTCCCACCTATGGCTGCCAACATTCTGCTGGTCGAAGACGAACCAGCGATCCAGGAGCTGATTGCCTTCAACCTGACCCAGGCCGGTCATCACGTGCTGCGCGCCGGTACGGCCGAAGCGGCAATGATGCTGGTCAAGAACGCCCTGCCCGACCTGATCCTGCTAGACTGGATGCTGCCCGGTGCCTCGGGTGTCGAAATCGCACGCAAGCTGCGTGCCGACGAGCGTACCCGCCAGATCCCCATCATCATGCTGACCGCCCGCTCAGACGAGCAGGACAAGATCCAGGGGCTGGAAGCCGGTGCTGACGACTACATCACCAAGCCTTTCTCGCCGCGCGAAATGCTAGCCCGCATCAAGGCCGTGCTGCGCCGCCGTGCACCGCAGATGACCGACGACGCCGTCGAAGTCAAAGGCCTGCGCCTTGATCCGGCCACCCACCGTGTGCTGGGCAATGGCGGCACCATCGATCTGGGCCCGACCGAATTCCGCTTGCTGCACTTTTTCATGACCCATGCCGAGCGCGTGCATTCGCGTACCCAGCTGCTGGATCAAGTGTGGGGCGACCATGTATTTGTTGAAGAGCGCACGGTAGATGTCCACATCCGCCGCCTGCGCAGTGCACTGGAACCTACCGGCCACGACAGTCTAATCCAGACCGTGCGCGGCACCGGCTACCGTTTCTCGGTTCAGGGGTAAATCTTGAATCAGTTCCTGCAGCGCTCCCTGCTGTGGCTGTTGGCCATCAGCCTGGTCTCGCTTGGTTTCTCGCTGATCTTTGGCCACGCCATCGGTCTGCTGGTGCTCAGCCTGTCGGCACTTTGCTGGCTGAGCTTCCACCTGTTTCACATTGCCAAGCTGCTGCAATGGCTTAGCCGCCCTTCGCCCGGTCGCATCCCCGAGGGTTATGGCTCCTGGCACCACATCTTCATGTCGCTGTATCGCCGTGCGCGCAAGCAAAAGCAAAGCAAGCGCAAGCTGTCCAGCATCCTTGAGCGCTTCATCCACGCCGGCAAAGCAATGCCGGACGGCGTGGTGGTGCTTGACGAATATGACCGCATCGAGTGGGTGAATCCGATGGGTGTTCAGCATCTGGGCCTGCATCCGGTTGATGATATCGGCAGCCAGATTCTCAATCTGGTACGCCAGCCCGGCTTTCATGACTATATGGCCGAGCAGAGCTACAGCCAGCCGCTGATCATGCATACCACCAGCCCGGCCGAACGTGTGCTGTCCATTCAACTGGTGCCATTTGACACCACGCGCAAGCTGCTGCTGTCACGCGACATCACCCAGCTGGAGCGGGTACACACCGTGCACCGCGACTTTGTGGCCAACGTTTCCCACGAGTTGCGTACCCCGTTGACCGTGGTCGGCGGCTTTCTCGAAACCCTGTCCGACATGGACAATGTCGATGAAGCCACCCTGCGCCAGTTCTTGCCGATGATGCTGGAGCAATCGCGTCGCATGCAGAGCCTGGTCGAGGACCTGCTGACGCTGTCGCGCATCGAAAACAGCCCGCGCGCGATTGCCCTCGAGAAAATCGACATGCAGGCCATGCTCGAGACACTGATGGTCGAAGCCGAAGGCTTGTCGCAAGGCCGCCATCGCGTGCAGCTCGAACAGCAAAGCGAGCGCTGGATCTGGGGTCACCAGCAAGAGCTGCATTCGGCCTTCGGCAATCTGGTGTCCAATGCCGTGCGCTACACCCCGGACGGCGGCGATATCACCCTGGGCTGGCACATCCGCCCGGATGGCCGTGGCGTGTTCAGTGTGCAGGACACCGGTATCGGCATCCCGCGCGAGCACATCCCGCGCCTGACCGAACGTTTTTACCGTGTCGATCGCGGCCGCTCCCGCGGCAACGGCGGCACCGGCCTCGGCCTTGCCATCGTCAAGCATGTACTGATGCGCCACCATGCCCGTCTGGATATCCAGAGCGAGCCGGAAAAAGGCAGCTGCTTCAGCGTGATTTTCGATGCCGAACAGCTAACCAGCCCCGAGAGCTGATCTCCCTGTCAGGCAAGGCCTGCTACCGCAAGGTGGCAGGCCTTTTTGCCATGTAGTCGCTTTGCTTCACCGCGCTGACGCGCTACGATGACCTGCTCTAGCAGTGCGTGCAAAGACACGCACGCATTCCATGACACTGACTCCGGAATACCGACATGAACCGTCTGCAAGCCATCCGTCCTTTCGGCCAGCGCATCTGGCTGGACAACCTTTCCCGCGAACTGCTGCAAAGTGGCGAACTGGCTCGCCTGCTGGAGGAAGACGGCATTGCCGGCGTGACCTCCAACCCGGCCATTTTCCACAAGGCGATCAGCACCGACCCGCGTTATCGCGAAGAACTGGCCCAGCTGAAAACCGATGCCAGCCTGAGCGCCGAACAGCGTTACGAAAAACTGGTGGTGGCCGACATCCAGGCCGCTTGCGACCTGAACCTGCCGCAATACCAGGCTACCAAGGGTGACGACGGTTATGTCTCGCTGGAAGTATCGCCCGAGCTGTCGCGCGACGAAGCCGGCACCCTGGCCGCCGGCCGCCGCCTGTGGGCCGAGATCAACCGTCCGAACGCGATGATCAAGGTACCGGCCACCCGCGAAGGCATCGCCGCCTTCCAGCAGCTGACTGCCGACGGCATCAATGTCAACATCACCCTGCTGTTCTCGCTGCAGCAAGTCGAAGCGGTATGGGATGCCTATATCGCCGGCCTGAATGCCCGTCACGCCGCCGGCCTGCCGCTGGGTCATGTCAAGGCCGTGGCCAGCTTCTTCCTGTCGCGTGTTGACAGCCTGCTGGACGCACAACTGCCGGCCGAGCTGCAGGGCAAAGTTGCCGTGGCGCTGTCCAAGGCTGCTTACCAGCGCTATCAGGAGCGTTTCCACGGTGAAGAATTCGCCGCACTGAAAGCCGCCGGCGCACGTGCCCAGTTCCTGCTGTGGGCGTCCACCGGCACCAAGAACAAGGCCTACTCCGACGTACTGTACGTCGAGAGCCTGATCGGCGAAGAAACCGTGAACACCGTACCGGACGCCACCCTGGCACTGTTCCGCGACCACGGCAACGCCGCCGCCACGCTGAACACCGGCGCTGACGAAGCACGCGCCACGTTGGCCGCAGCCGCTGCTGCCGGCATCGACTTCGATGCCATCGGCGAGCAACTGCAAAACGACGGCCTGGTGCTGTTCGAAAAAGCCTTTGCCGAACTGCTGGTGCTGACTGCCTGATCCGGCTGAGACCCTATAAAAAAGCGCCCGACGGGCGCTTTTTTGCTTTTCACCCGCGGCCGCTAAACCTCTGTGCGAGCGGCAATCAGCTGTTGCAAGGCATCGAGTGCCGGCAGCTGGCGGCCGCTGCGGCGAATCATTACCGTCTCGGCCGCCGCCACCGGTTCCGGCAACAGATGGCTACGCACCGCTGCTGCCGTCGGCATCATCGCCAACAGTGCCTGCGGCACGATGGCCACGCCCATGCCGCTGGCCACGCAGCTGATCATCGCGTGATAGGAACCCAGCGCCACCACGCGGCCCGGCTGGGCTTTCTGCCCGGCCAGCCACTGCAGCAAGCGGCCACGGTAGGCACAGCCGTGATCAAAAGTCAGCAGGGTCAGCCCGTTGGCGGCGGGCAGCATCATCATGCCCGGCGGGCTGATCAGCAACAGGGTTTCGTGGCTGAAACTTTGCCACTGCAAGCCGGCCTCGCTGCCCGGGTCGCACACCAGCGCGGCATCGAGCTCGCCGGCACGCACGGCGGCTTCCAGCTGGGCACTCGGACCGGTACGCAATTCCAGCTCGACCTCGGGATATTGCTGGTGAAACTCGGCCAACAGGCTCGGCAGATGTATCGCTGCCGTGCTTTCCATCGAGCCCAGGCGCAGGCGGCCGCGTGGCGTATCGCCCGCCACCGCCTGTTTGGCCTCTTCGGCCAGTGCCAGCAGCTGCTCGGCGTAGCCGGCCAGCACCGTGGCCGCCGGGGTTGGCCGCAAGCCACGGCCGTCACGCTCGAACAGGCTGACACCGAGGCTGTCTTCCAGCTGGCGGATGCGGGTGGTGACATTCGATTGCACGCGATGCAGTCGCCGCGCAGCGGCCGTCACCCCGCCTTCGCTCAGCACGGCGCGGAAGATCGCCAGATCGGCAAGGTCCATTATCGTTCTCCATACGAGATGAATGGCTTCATATTAATTCATTATTCATGAAGTCATAGTCATGGCACAGTCAGCTCGTCCCCGACGGAGAGTGTCATGCCTACTGCCAAACCCTGGACCGCGTATGCCTTTGCTGCCGGCTGCGTGCTGATCTGGAGCAGCTTCATGCTGATGTCGCGCCTCGCCGGCTTAAGCGTACTGACGCCGTATGATGTGCTGGCTTTGCGCCTGCTGTGTGGCTGCGCGGTGCTGGCCTTGCTGCCAGCGGCACCCAAGCTGGACAGCAAGCCGCCGCGCCTGTGGCTGATGGCCGCGCTCAGCGCCATCTGCTTTCCCCTGCTCAGCTATGCCGCCGCACGCTGGGTGCCGGCCGCCCATCCGGCCTTGCTGGCCGCCGGCATGCAGCCTTTTATGCTGGCGCTGTTGCTGGTGGTGCTGGGCAAAGGTTGGCCGCAAGCCATACGCCTGCCCGGCTATCTGCTGCTGGCACTCGGCCTGGTGCTGCTGGCGCTGAATCAAACTGCGGCCAACCTTGGACAATGGCTGGGGGATGGCATGTTGCTGCTTGCCGCACTGGCCTGGGTCAGCTACGGCCAGCTGTCGCGCACCGTCACTATCAGTGCCTGGCAGCTCACCCGCTTTGTGACCCACAGTGCCACGCTGCTGTATCTGCCGGTTTACCTGCTGTGGCTGCCCAAACAGCTGCATCTGGCCGATGCCGCTACCTTGCTGAGTCAGGGGCTGTTTCACGGCATTGTGCCGACCATACTGGGCATGCAGTGCTATCTGCGTGCCAGCCAATTGCTGGAGCCGGCACAGCTGGCGGGTTTCATGGCATGGATACCGGTGGTCACCGGCGTGCTGGCCATTCCGCTGCTGGGCGAGCCGCTGTCGCCACTGCTGATGCTGGCCTTGCTGTCGGCCAGTCTGGGCGCCAGCTGGCTTTGTTACCCGCGCCTGCCTGCTTTTTTGTTCAAACCACGCGAAAGGAAACGCCATGCCTTATGTGAATATCAAGATCACCCGTGAGGGTGCCAGCGCCGAGCAAAAGGCCGAACTGATTGCCGGCGTGACCCGGCTGTTGCAACAAGTGCTGGACAAGAACCCGGCCACCACCGTGGTGGTAATTGACGAGGTGGACACGGACAACTGGGGCATAGGCGGCGAAAGCGTTACCGTGCGCCGCGCACGTGGCAGCTAAGGTAACGCCATCCCGCCTGGCTTTTTGCCCGCCCCAAAAACAGACTCGACCCTGGCGGGTCGAGTCGGGTAACAGCGGGCAAGACAGCGGTTTCAGGCAGGCTGCTTCGCCCGCTTGAGTATCGCGCCTGCCGCCTGCTGGCTATCCTGCGCGCCAACCAGTGCTTCCAGCCCTTGCTGCAGGCTGTCACTGGCCGATTCCAGCGTGCTCATCGCGCTGATGATGGCCTCTTCCGGCAAGACACCATCCTGTCGCGCCAGACCCAGTGCCACGCTGATCTGCGTGCGAACTTCACCATCCAGCTGTTGCAGCTCGCGCTGCTGTGCTGATGAGGCCAACGCCAGCAGGGTTTGTGGCAGCACGGCAAAGTCGGCCGCCACCTCGCCGCCCTCTTCCAGCGCGTGGTAAGCCTGCTGCTTGTGCATCACGTGGGCGATTTTCTGCAAGGACAGCTGCGACTGGTCGCGCACCCGCAAGACCTGGCTCAGCATCTGTTCGGATTGTTCGGCCAGCGTGGCAAAGCGCTCGCGGAAGGCTTCGACCGAGGATTTCACCTCGACGGCAATACCGCCCGCCGCACCGGCGCGCTGCTGCATTTCGTCAATCCGGCTCGACAGCGTCGACAGCACCTGCTGCACCTGATGTGCGGTGTTCTTGCTGCGCTCGGCCAGTTTGCGTACCTCGTCAGCCACCACGGCAAAACCGCGGCCCTGTTCGCCAGCACGTGCCGCCTCGATGGCAGCATTCAGCGCCAGCAGATTGGTCTGGTCGGCAATATCCGAAATCGCCGCCAGCGAGCCGGCAATGCCCTGCCATTCGCCAGCCAGCGCCTGGCTGGTGGCATTCATGCTGGTGACGCTGGTGGCAATGGTATCCAGCTGCCCGGTCAGCATGGTGGCACTGTCGAGGCTGCTGCGGGCGCCTTCGGCATTGTCGCCGGTGATGCGACCAACCTGCAGCATGGCTGCATGAATCTGGTCCAGATCCTGCTGGCTGCTGGCCAGATTGCTGCGCAGATGCGGGTTGTTGAGCGCCGACAGCCGCGAGGACAGTCGGTTGCGGCGCACGAATTCGTCATTGTCTTCCATCGCCTGGATGGCGGTATCCATCGCCGCCAGCGACTCGGCCAGCACGCCCGGCAAGCCGCCACGCTGTGGCCGGCGGCCATAGTCGCCCTTGCTGACCGAGGCAAAACAGGTGTTGACCTCCTTGAAGTAGGTCTCGACCTGATCGAGAAAATCATTGAGCTCCCACGCTACCAGGCCGACTTCGCCCATATTGCGCGTATCGGTAGCGCGGTGATGCAACTCGCCCTTGCACGCCAGCTGCAGCTGCTCGTGCAGCGTCTCCAGCAGGTGGAAAATCTTCTCGGCATTACGCCACAACAACACGCTAAGTACCGCGGCAAAGGCGACAAAACCCATGCCCAGCCACTCGTGCATGCGATCGTTGAAGAAGAAGCCGGAAACCACATACGCCAGCAAGAGCAGATTGAAGGCCAGCAACCACCAGACAACCTGGGTGCGCAATAGTGGCGGCCAACGTTTACCAGCCATTTTCATTTGCTGTTCTCCAGAGCCAGTACGAATTGCTGATAACTGCAGCCTTTCTGTTCCAGCATGTTCAAAAGCCAGGCCATCGAAGCGTCCGGCGCATCAGCCTTGCCGTTTTGCGATTCCAGCTTGCACATCTGCTCGTACACCGGTACCAGCGCGGCGATGCTGCTGCGCTTGGGCTGGCGGCGCACCGAGTAATAGCCCGCCAGACGGCCATCAGCGGTGTAATCCGGGGTGATATTGGCAAAGACCCAGTAATGATTGCCATCCGAGGTAAAGTTTTTCACGATGCCGAAAAACTCTTGCCCCGCCTGCAGCGTTTTCCACATCAGGCGGAAAACCCCGCGCGGCATGTCCGGATGGCGAATCAGCTTGTGCGGCTGACCCAGCAGATCATGCTCGGCATAACCGGCAATGCGCATGAAAGTACGGTTGGCATAAGTGATATGCCCGCTCGGGTTGGTCTTGGTAATGATCAGGTCATCCGGTGCCAGCAAGATCTCGCGGCCGCCGGATAAGCGGGTGGACGGTTTCATGGCGTATCTCGACAAGGGTAAGGTCGGGGGCACTATACCGCCGTGATGTGACTGGAATTGCCAGCAACATCCGATAATTGTGCTGTGTCAATTCCAATATCATAGTTGTATATCTTATGCAACATCCTTGCGATGCCACCTACTACCAAATAGGTAGCCGAGACGCCTTAATGAAAATTTAATATAAATGTCATTTATGAATAATATATATGTATAGAATCTTGGCATCCCCAATTTTCAGGAAATAGTCATGAATGCTGCCAAGCGTATCCGCAAGATGATGGAAGAATCGGCCGGCAATGATGCCCAGCTGGATGTGCTGAAGGATCTCGCGATGAGCTTGCAACTTGGCCAGGCATTCGAACTGTCCCGCCTGTATCAGATTGACTACCCCTATTTCAAACTGGCACTGACCCTGCTGGACGACTGGCGGCTTGATCACCACATCGCCAGCCGCAGCAAGCTGGTCGAGCGCCTGTTCTGCCTGTCGCCCGAGTTGATGCTGCCCGCCGAAGCCGAAACAGCAAGCACCTCAGAAATTGTCGCCACAGAAACGGCTGCTGCCGATACCGACAAGCAAGACGATAGCGCCAGTGCTGCACCGCCTGCATGCGAAATCGACGTCACACCGGCAGCCAGCATCGAGGCCACACCAGCCAAGACGACACGCAAGCGCAAACAAACTGTCACGCCGGCATAACATCACGACGGCACAATGATTCCTGACAAGCGTTCCGGATCTGTTTCTGCCTGTCCCTGACTGTATATGCTTTGACCCGCCACTCTCCCGGCGGGTTTTCTTTTGCCGCTTTGCGCCGGCCTGCTTGTTTGTCATCATGCGGTTACCTGCCACCGACTCTGACTGGTTGTTTGCATGACCCCGACACTGACGCTGCAACAAGCCCGCCACCTGCATCTCGCCGCCCAGGGCATGTTGGCCGCAAACCGGCGCAAGGCCGGCAAGGCCGATGTGCTCGCCGCTATCCGCCGCATGGCGCTATTGCAGATCGACACCATCAGCGTGGTCGCGCGCAGCCCTTATTTCGTGCTGTTCAGCCGCCTTGGGGCTTACGAGCCAGCGCATCTGGATGCGCTGCTGGCCGAGGGCGAACTGTTCGAATACTGGGCACACGAAGCCTGCTTTGTCCCGCGAGAAGACTATCGTTTGCTGCGCCACCGCATGCTGGACCCGGCAGCGATGGGCTGGAAGTATTCAGTCAACTGGATGCAGCAACACCGCAGCGAAATCGACAGCCTGCTCGCCCACATCCGCGCCAACGGCCCGGTACGCTCGCGCGACTTCGAGCGCAAGGGCGGCAAAGGCAATGGCTGGTGGGACTGGAAGCCGGAAAAGCGCCATCTCGAAGTGCTGTTCACCTCGGGCGAACTGATGGTGAGCCGGCGCGAAAACTTCCAGCGTGTCTATGATCTGGCCGAGCGCATCTTGCCCGACTGGGACGACGCACGTGACCTGCCAGACCCGCACACTACCCGCCTCGACATCACCCGCCGCAGCTGCGCCGCACTGGGCCTCGTCAAGGCTGAATGGCTGCGCGACTATTACCGGCTGCGCCGTGGCGAGGATGCGGCCAACCTGCGTCATCTGGCCGGGCTTGGCGAGCTGTTGCCGGTCAAGGTCAGCGGCCTCAAGGGCGAGTTTTATGTGCACCACAGCCTGGCCAACGAGCTCGCCCTGGCCGCAGAGCAGCAGCTGAGCGCCACCGCCTGCAGCCTGCTGTCTCCTTTCGACCCCATCGTCTGGGACCGCAAGCGGGCCAGCGAGCTGTTCGGCTTTGACTACCGCATCGAATGCTATACGCCGGCCGACAAGCGCCAGTACGGCTATTTCGTGCTGCCACTGCTGGTACGCGGCCGGCTGGTCGGCCGCCTTGATGCCAAGGCGCATCGCGCACAAGGCATCTTCGAAGTGAAGGCGCTGTATCTGGAAGACGGCATCAAACCCGGCAAGCAGCTGCAACAGGATATCGACCGCTGCGTCCAGCGCGCGGCCGACTGGCATGGCACGCCGCAACTGCAATGGGGCCGGCTGCCAGACGCCTGGCCGGCCTGAGCAGTCAGCTTGCCACGCTAAACCATATGTCATTGCAGTCGATATAATGGGCATCCCGCCGCGAGATGCCCACCTTATGTCCACCATCCATTCCTATCGCAGCAACCTGCTGCCCGAGCGCAAGCTGCGCCTGCAAAATGCGACCGCAGAAAAAACCGCCGCGCAGATTCGCGACACGCTGAAACGCGCGCTCGAAAAGCCCGCCAACACGACACAGCCGGCGGCCAGCCAGCAGCGCAAGGATGCGGCCAAGGCGCGCATCATGGAGCTGAAACAGCGGCTGGACCTGATGCAGCGTTTTTCAGGCCTGGGCAAAGCCAACCCGCAACAGGTCGCCCAGCTGGCGCGCGAGCTGAAAAACCTGGTCGCCCGCTACGCCGGTCTGGAGGGTGGCAGCAGCCCGCTGGGCATGACGGCGACGGCGATGCCGGCTGACAGCAACAGCACTGCCACTGACAACACGGCAGCGGCAACGGCAAGCGCAGAACAAGCTGCGGCCAACGTGGCCACGCCTGACACCACCGAGAGCAAGGCGGAAGCCGATCAGGACGAAGACGCCGCCGACAACACGCCAAACCCAAACGACGTTCCCGCCAACAACCCGCAACAGGCAAACAGCAGCAATGGCGCCGACCAGGACTTTTTCAGCGAGGCCAAAACCCTGGCCCGCCGCATCAAGGCCATGTTGCAGCAGGAAAACCGCCAACTGCATAACGAAGCCGAACAGAAGAAACTCAGGCAAGCCCGTGAGGCGATTCTGGAGATGGACAAGATGCTGCGCGATGCCGAAAGCGCCGTCGCGGCCGACAGCCAGCCCGTCGTCAGCAGCACACAATACGATGCCAGCGGCAGTGCCGGCAGCGAGGTGACCGTTAGCAGCATTTCCATCCATATCTGAAACCAGGCAGTAACTGCGGCTAACAAACAGCCACCGACACCTGACACCGCTGGCAGTAACGCATCCCTTCACCCTTGCTGGCACAGCGCTCAACGTAGTCGCCAACTGGCGAGATGGGCACAAAACGGCACAAGGGCAGCCCGCGGGCTGCCCTTGTCTTTGCTGCCTTGTCGCGCAGAATCCTCAGAACTCGCGCTGTGGTACCAGCACGGTGCGGTTGCCGTTGTTTTCCATCGCACTGACGATGCCGGCCGCTTCCATGTCCTCGATCAGCCGTGCCGCGCGGTTGTAGCCGATGCGCAGCTGCCGCTGTACCGAGGAAATCGACGCCTTGCGCGTGCGCAGCACGATTTCCACCGCCTCGTCGTACAGCGGGTCGGTCTCGGTGGCCGCGGCCAACCTGCCCTTGGCCTCGGTCTGCTCGTCGTCCGCCTCGCTCTCGCCGGTCAGCAGGCCCTCGATATAGTCAGGCTCGCCCCACTGCTTGAGGTACTCGACCACGCTGTGCACTTCCTCGTCGGTGACAAACGCCCCGTGCACGCGCTGCGGATAACCGGTGCCCGGCGGCAGGAACAGCATATCGCCCTGCCCCAGCAGGCTCTCGGCCCCCATCTGGTCGAGAATCGTGCGGCTGTCGATCTTGCTCGATACCTGGAAGGCCACCCGCGTCGGGATATTGGCCTTGATCAGACCGGTAATCACATCCACCGACGGGCGCTGTGTCGCCAGAATCAGGTGAATGCCGGCGGCACGCGCCTTCTGTGCCAGGCGCGCAATCAGCTCTTCGATCTTCTTGCCAGCCACCATCATCAGGTCGGCAAACTCGTCCACCACCACCACGATGAAAGGCAGGGTGTACAGCGGCTCCGGTGTTTCCGGTGTCAGGCTGAAAGGATTGCTCAGACGTTGGCCGCGCGCCTCGGCCGCCAGCACTTTTTCGTTGTAACCGGCCAGATTGCGCACGCCCAGATGGCTCATCAGCCGGTAGCGCTTTTCCATCTCGCCGACACACCAGTTCAGCGCATTGGCAGCCAGCTTCATGTCGGTCACCACCGGTGCCAGCAGGTGCGGAATGTCGTTGTAGATCGACAGCTCCAGCATCTTCGGGTCGATCATGATGAAGCGCACCTCATCCGGCGTCGCCTTGTACAGCATCGACAGGATCATCGCATTGACGCCGACCGACTTGCCCGAGCCGGTCGTACCAGCCACCAGCAAGTGCGGTGCCTTGGCCAGATCGGTCACAACCGGCGCGCCAGAAATATCCTGCCCCAGCGCCAGCGTGAGTTTTGACGCCGAGCGGGTGAATACCTCGGCACCGAAAATCTCCGACAGACGGATCATCTGCCGTTTCGGATTCGGCAGCTCCAGCCCCATGCAGGTCTTGCCCGGAATGGTCTCGACTACGCGAATCGACGCCACGCCCAGCGCCCGCGACAAGTCTTTGCCGAGGTTCACCACCTGGCTGCCACGCACACCGACCGCCGGCTCGACCTCGTAACGGGTAATTACCGGGCCGGCATAGGCATCAACCACCGATACCTTCACCTTGAACTCGGCGCACTTTTCCTCGATCAGGATGCCGCGGTCGATCAGGTATTCCTCGTTCTGCACCACTTTTTCCGCCTCGGGCGGACGCAGCAGCTCCAGGCCCGGCAAAGCCACATCACCGTACACCACCGGCGGTACATGCGGCTTGGCCACTGGTGGCGTGGCCAATGCGGCCTCTACCGTCGCGTATTGCGCTTCGAGTTCGCGCAGGCGCGCCAGCTTGGCAGCCAGCGCCTCGCGGCTCTCAGGGTTGGCCGCAAGCTCTTCGGCGGAGATTTCGTCCGCCGCTGCCGGCGCATACGCGGCAGGGTTCTGCCACGGTGGCAGATCGCTATCGGCACTCGCTACGCTGGCGACTGCCGCACTGCTGCGCAAAGGCTGGCTGATGGCGGCCGCAGGTGTCGCTTCAGCTGCATCGACAAAATGCCAGCCCGGGCCACCGGCCGGCTGTTCGTCCAGCGCGCGCGCCGGTACGTGGGCGGTTTCATCCGGCCAGCGCCAGCCTGTAGTCGCGCTGTTCGGTGCGGCAACATCAGCTGACAAGGTAGTGCTGACAGGCTCGCTGGCGATTTCGCGCTCGACAGCTGCTGACCACGTGGCTGCAGGTGCTGATGCAGCGGGTGTAGCGGGTGTAGCGGGTGTAGCGGCCACGACAACAGCTGCTTCCGGCAGTTCTGACTCAGGGCTGATGGTGTCGGCTGGCGGCAAAGTTTCGGTAGCCAGTGGCGCTGGCGCTACCACGTTGGCCGCCAACACTTCCGCGCTCTTCAGCTGGTAGCTCGACGCCGTCACCACGGTGCCGAATGGCGGCCACAGCGGCTGGGCGGCCTTGTTATCCGTGCTGTCTTCATGCTGTCGGAACGGCTCGTCGCTCGGCAATGCTGTCTCCAGCTCGGCCGGCAGCTCGTCTGCTGCCCTCTCCTCTTCTGCCAGCAACAGCAGCGGCGGTCGCGCGACCTCTTCTTCATGCGGCTGCAGCGCATCCGGAATCAGCAACATCGGTGGCTCTGCTGCTGGCTCTGCGACTGGCTGCGGCTCTGGTTCCGGTGTGGGCTGCGGCTCAGGCAACACCTCATCGGCCTCTCCGGCCGCCAGTGCTTGCTGCGCCTGGCGCTGCTTGAGCTCAGCCTCGCGCCGCTTGCCCAGCAAGGATTCGCGCAGCTGCTGGCGTGCCTGCTCGTTCAGCTCGGCCAGATGTTCGCTGCGGCTAGGCTCGAAATGGCCCAGCAGCGGCTCGCGGTAATCGCTTGGCGTGGTGGTGGTTTCATGCAGGACAACGAAAGGCTTGGGCGGCTCGGGAGCCTCATCGCGCTCGGGATGCAGCTGGCGCACGGCATCGCGCACCTCTTGCGGATCTATCACCGGCAGCACCGGAGCCTTGACCAGCAGCTCGCGGCGGGCGCGGCGTTCGTGTGCGGCCAGTTTCTCGCGGCGGCGCACATCGTATTGCAGATTGCGCTGCACTTCGGCCAGACCGATCACCGGCTTGGCAGCTTCGCGTTGCGGCTCAGGTTTCTTGCGGATGTAACGCGGCACGGCCAAGGGCAGCTCGAGTGTCGGCAGGGCTTCGCTGCGTGGCGGCGGCTCGACAGGCGCCGGCTGCTGGCGTCGTTCGCTCTGGCGTCGTTCGCTCTGGCGGCGTGGCTCGCTGCGTGGCAGCTCGTGGCTGAGCGGCTCCGCCGCGAGTGCGGGAGCTGCCTCTGCAGCAGGCGGCGTGACCGTTTGTGCCGGCGCGGCAGGCTCGTCCGTCTCGGCCAACTGTCGCCGGCGAGGCTGCCAGACTTGTGGCGCATCCGGCTCTTCCTGCTGCCACTGCGGCTCGTCATCCTCCTGACGCAGCGACTCGCCAGACCACCAGGCCTGCCACCCCTGTTGCAGACGGGCCTTGTCTATCCAGCCACGGTGCCAGGCATACGCCAGCGCCGCAGCCCCAATCAGTAACAAGATCAACAACCACATGCACTAATCCATCCAAAGGCTTTGATTCATGCCATATCACATGACATCGCGAAGCCGCATTGTACACGCAGTGCCCGCCCCTGCCTTGCTGGCAATAAAGTGCAAAGTACCGGCCTCAGTGCGCGCTTTTTTGCTGTAAATGCAGGCGTCTTTGCTGACGCAGGGTATGTATGCCGGTCAGCACGATGGCCGCCCAGATCGGGCCGTAAGTCAGCAGGCTGTCGGCGGCTACCGGCTCGCCCAAAAGCGTAATCGCCAGCACGAACAACAAAGCCGGCTCGACATAACCGAGCAAGCCCCACAGCCCCAGCGGCAGCAGATGGCTGGCCGCGATATTGCACAACAGCGCCACAGAGCTGAGCAGGCCCAGGCCCGGCAGCAGCAGCCAGTAGCGCGCATGTTCCAGCACGCCCCATGCTGCCGGCCCCTGCCAGACAATCCACGCCAGTGCCAGCGGGAACATCAGCAACATCTCCAGCGCAAAACCGCACACCGCATCAATGCCGCTGTAACGGCGCAAGACGAAGTACGGCGGGTAGCCCAGCACCACCAGCAAGGTTGGCCACGCCAGCCCCTGGGTGCGCCAGATTTCGTGTGCCACGCCAAGCAAGGCCAGCAGCACCGCCGCCTGTTGCAGGCGATACAGCCGCTCGCCAAACAGCGTGCGGCCAACCAGCACCATCACCAGCGGACAGAGAAAATAGCCTAGCGATACCGACACCACATGGCCGTTGAGCGGTGCCCACATGAACAGCCACAGCTGCACACCCATCAGCGCCGCCATCAAGGCCACCATCCCCAGCAGGCGTGGCTCGCGCCACATGCGTACAAACGTCGCGGCAAACAGCGGCCATTTGCCGCTCAGGCGCAAGATCAGCAGGATGCCCGGCAGCGTGCAGGCAATCCGCCAGGCAAAGATCGCCAGACTATCGAGCGGCACCAGCAGGGTGACATAGCCGGGAAGCATGGCAAACAGGGTCGAGGCCGCCAGTGACAGGGCAATGCCACGGCCGGATAGTGCAGTTGCTGAGTGGGACATGATGGTTCCGGATCGGGTTTGCCGGACATAGTGCCCAAGCCGGCACGATCTATGCAATAAGGGAATCCGGCAATCCCTCAGCCGGTCACTCAGTCAGCCCGATCTTCAAACGCGGCGCGCAGCCGTGGCAGCATGAATTCGCAGAACACCGTGTACTTGCGCGGCATGGGCTGGCGATACGAGTAGACCAGATACACCGGCCAGCGCTCGGCACGCCATGCCGGCAACACCCGCTGCAGCTGGCCGCTGCGGCAATACGGCGCGGCCATATAGTTGGGCAGTATGCTCATGCCCATGCCTTGCAAGGTCGAGGTCAGGCAGGTCAGATACGCCGAGCACTCCAGCACCGGCGCGGCCGCCAGCCAGCTGTGCTGTTCATCGCCACAGTAAAGACTCACCGGCTCGCCTGCGGCATGGCTGATCAGACCCGCAGACTCCAGCTCGGCCGGATGTTGCGGCCAACCTTGCTTTTGCAGCAGCGAAGGTGCGGCATACACGCCCTCTTCGACCACGGCCACCAGTCGCGCTACCAGCGACTCGTCCACCACATTGCGCGCACGCAGGCAGAAGTCCAGCACATCTTCGACCGGATCCTGCACCCGGTTGTCGATGTCCAGCCGCAACCTCAGGCCCGGATAGGCCATGCCCAGCTCGCCCAGCACGGTGGCCAGCACTTGCGAAGTCGACACCATGGTGCTGATGGCCAGCGGGCCGCTGACTTCCTGCTGGGTGCCATCCACCGCCGCCTGCATCTGTTCCAGCGAGCGGCGCAAGGCCTCGGCATGCGGCAGCAACTGCTGCCCCGCCTCGGTCAGCGACAGGCGACGCGTAGTGCGCAACACCAGCATCGCGCCCAGCTGCTTTTCCAGTGCCTTCAACCGCAGGCTGACCATGCTCTTGGTGCAGCCCAATACCTCGGCCGCTGCCGTCATGCTGCCGGTACGCGCAATCGCTTCAAAGGCCAGCACATCATCGGCCGGTGGCATGTGTTTCATAGCGGCAAAACTCGTGTTTAAAAGGATTTTGCTGCCTGAGCGGCGGCCAGGCTCTGCCGCATCAGGCTGGCATTATTGTTTTGAAAAACTCGACAGATAGTCAAGGTTTTGGGCGTTTATCCGCCAACACCCATCAATTAAGCTTCACTTATCAAGTCAAGGACAACAGTGAGGCAAACATGATGATCTGGCAACAACTCCCTAAGCTCTATCGCAAGACCCTGTCGGCGCTGGCGCCGTCGTGGCAGCCAGAACAGGCGCTGCCTTGCGAATTCGATGACTGCGATTGCGATGCCCGCCGCCGCGACATACAGCGCGAAGAGGCCCGCCAGCTGGTACGCCAGCGCTTTTTCTGAGCGGTGTCAGCATGAACAAGGGCAGCCCGCAGGGCTGCCCTTGTTGTGTTTACAGCAAAGCCTTGCGGCCAACCTTAGCCACTGTTACGCAGCCCGGCCGAGATGCCGTTGATGGTCAGGTGAATCGCGTACAGTGCGGCGGCGTCGTCCGGCTCCTGACGCAGACGCTCCAGCAATTGCACCTGCAGCAGGTTCAGCGCATCCAGATACGGCAGTCGGGTGTCGAGACTGCGCGCCAGCGTCGGATTGCCTTGCAGCAGCTTGTCCTGCCCGGTAATGGCAAAGAAAGCCTGCAGGGTGCGGCCGTGCTCGGCATTCAGCCGCGCAAACAGACTGTCGGCCAGGCTCTGGTCCGCCACCAGACCAGCGTAGCGGCGGGCAATCTGCAGATCGGCCTTGGCCAGTACCTGCTCCATATTGGACAGGATCACCTGGAAGAACGGCGAGGCCGCATGCAGGGCGCGCAGCTGGGCCAGGCCCTTGTCCTCGCCATGACGGGCGAGGAAGTCGGCCACGGCCGAGCCAAAGCCATACCAGCCCGGCAGCATCACCCGCGACTGCGACCAAGAGAACACCCACGGAATCGCGCGCAGGTCCTTGATGCTGGCCAGCGTCTTGCGCGAGGCCGGGCGGCTGCCGATATTCAGCTTGGCAATCGCGCTGATCGGCGTCGCCTCCATGAAGTAGGACATGAAGCCCGGCGTCTCGACCAGCTCGCGATAGGTGCGGAAGGCGGTGGCAGACAGCTCGGCCAGCACACTTTCGTCGGTATGGGCGGCGGCCACCGGTGCCAGCGTAGATTCCAGCGTGGCGGCGACCAGCGCCTCGAGGTTACGGGTGGCGTTGTCGGGGTCGGCAAACTTGGCGGTGATGATCTCGCCCTGTTCGGTAATGCGGATGCGGCCAACCACGGTACCGGCCGGCTGCGCCATGATGGCCTCGTAAGACGGGCCGCCACCGCGACCGACCGAGCCGCCACGGCCATGGAACAGGCGCATTTTCACGCCGGCGGCGTCAAACACGCGCACCAGGCGCTGTTCGGCCTGGTACAGCTCCCACTGGCTGGTCAGATAGCCGCCATCCTTGTTGCTGTCGGAGTAACCGAGCATCACCTCTTGCACCCCGCCACGGCTCTTCAGCAGTTGCTGGTACCACGGCAGCGCAAACAGCTGCTGCATGATGCCGTGCGAGGCATCGAGGTCGGCGATGGTCTCGAACAGCGGTACCAGATTCAGGCCGATGGTCGGGATGCCGCCATCCAGACGCAGCAGGCCGGATTCCTTGCACAGCAGCGCCAGCGCGAGGATGTCGGACACCGTCGCGCAGTTGGAGATGATGCACTGGGCAATCGCGCCCTCGCCCAGCTCGCGCTGCACGATGGCCGCCTCGCGGAAGATCGCCAGCTCTTTCTGGCTGTCTTCGCTGTAATTGAGGAAAGGCGAATACAACAGGCGCGGCGTGGCCAGCTCGCGCAGCAGCACGCGCACACGCGCCGCTTCGTCCAGCGCCGGGTAGTGCTCGAGGTTGGCCGCAGCCAGCAGCTCGGCCACTACGGCGGCGTGTTTTTCGGCATGCTGGCGCAGGTCCAGCGGCATCAGATAGAAGCCGAACACATCAACCGCCCGCATCAGCCGGCCCAGACGGCCGTCAATCAGCAGGCCGCTGCCGTGCGCACTCAGCGAGTCAGCCAGTACTTGCAGATCAGCCAGCAAGGCGGCGGCATCAGCATACGTTTCACCAGCTGTCCAGCGGCCGCGCTGTGACAGCCCCAGCTCGGCGGCCTTGGCCGACAGGCGGCCTTCGATGCTGGCCAGCGCCAGCCGGTACGGCTCTTCCTGACGGCTTTGTGCGGTATCCGGCGAATGTTGCGCCAGCAAATGCACGGCCATCGATACCTCGATATGACGGGACGACAGCGACAGCTCACGGTACAGCCCGGCCAGCTCGTAGAAATAATGTTTGAAGGCGACTTCGGCCTGACGCGTCACCGCATGGCGCAGCACCTTGGCATCTACATTCGGGTTGCCATCGCGGTCGCCGCCGATCCAGCTGCCGATACGCAGGAAGGACGGCACGTCGGCCTTCTTGCCCCACAACTCGCCGATCTGCTTGCCGAGTCGATCGTACAAGGCCGGCAGCGCCTGGAAGAAAGACAGCGGGTGGTAGGCGACGCCGTTTTCGATTTCATCGGCAACAGTCATCTTGAACGAGCGGATTTCGGTGGTCTGCCACAGGGCGTGAATCACGCGCTGCAGCTTGGCCTCGACTTCCTGCTCTTCTTCCGGGGTAATCTCTGGCGAAGACAGCTGCAGCAGGAATTTGCGCACGGCGCGATGGCCGTCCAGCACGCTCTGGCGCTGGACTTCGGTCGGGTGGGCGGTCAGCACCGCGCTGACGCTGGCTTCCTGCAAGGCATTGTCCAGACTGCTGAAATCGACGCCGGATTCATGCAGCTTGCTCAGCGCATGGCTGAGGCTGCCGCGCTGTGGCGCACTGCCGGCACGCTGGTGGGCGCGGCGACGGCGCGCGTGGTGCAGGTCTTCTGCAATATTGAACAGCTGCGAATACAGGCCACAGGCACGTACCAGCGCTGCCGTGGTGGCAGGCGACAGGCGCTGCACCAGTTCGTCGGTGTGCTGGTCGTGCTGTTGGGCACCGGCCGGAATGGCGCGGATTTCCTCGACGACTTCGGCGCCTTCCTGCTCCAGCAGCAGGGCCTCCAGCAAACGGTTGAGACGCGCAATGTCATTGCGCAGCGGCAAGTCCTTATCCTGATCTGTCATACTCCGATTTCCCTAATTGTTATGTGTTCCGGCATCCTGCAGGATGCGCGTCATGTCGCCAGCACTCATTCTTTTACCAGACTTCCTGCTGATCCTGTCCGGCTTTGCCCTCAGGCGCAGCAATCTTTTGTCTGCCGCCTTCTGGGCCGAAACCGAGAAATTCGTCTACTTCGTCCTGTTTCCGTCGCTGCTGTTCCGCTCGCTGGCCCGCGCCACGCTCGATCTGCAAGCCAGCCTGCCGATGCTGGCACTGGGCCTGTGCTTTACTGTCAGCGCCTTTTTGCTAGGCAACCTCGCCAAGCCTTTGTTCCGCATGAGCCAGCAGAGCTTTGCCGCCGGCAATCAGGGCGCCTACCGTTTCAACACTTATGTCGCGCTGGCGGTAATGGGCACGCTGGCCGGCAATGACGGCATTGCGGTGATTGCCCTGCTGTGCGGCGCCATGGTGCCGGTGGTCAACCTGATGGCCGTCTGGCAACTGTCGCGCGACAGCGAACAGGGCATGCTGCAAGAGCTGCTGCGCAACCCCATCATCTGGGGCATCCTCGCCGGCCTTGCGGCCAACCTGTCCGGCCTTGTCATTCCTGCCCCGCTGTTCAAAGCCATCGATCACCTTGCCGCCGCCGCACTGCCGCTGGGCCTGCTGACCGTGGGTGCCGGCCTGCGCTTTGCCGCCGTGGCGCGTCATCTCGGCCCCTTGTGCTACTGGAACATCATCAAACTGCTGTTGCTGCCGCTGCTGACGGTCAGCCTGCTGCCGTATTTCGGCGTACAGGGCATCTACCGTGACGCCGCGCTGGTGATGAGCATGCTGCCCACCGCCACTTCGGCCTACATCCTGGCGGTACGCATGCGCGCCGATGGCCAGCTGGCTGCCGCCATGGTGACCACCAGCACGCTGGCCGGCATGCTGACCCTGCCTCTGATGCTGAGCTGGCTGCGTTAAAGCCGCGACCAGCCTGGCGCAATGCAACAAAACCATCCTGCCGCAAAATACCTATGCAGTGTAATTAAACTACACGTAATGTTGCAGCTACACACACCCTGTGCGGCATCAAGGTTGGCCGCAAGCTGCATGCTAGAATGGCGGCCATTGCCTATTGTCCCGACAGGACCCGTTCCATGAAGCAACTCGTTATCGCCAGCCGCGAAAGCAAACTCGCCATGTGGCAGGCCGAACATATCAAGGCCCGCCTTGAAGCCCTCTACCCCGAGCTGACGGTCAGCATCCTCGGCATGACCACCCAGGGCGACCAGATCCTCGACAAGACGCTGTCCAAGATCGGCGGCAAGGGCCTGTTCGTCAAAGAGCTCGAAGTTGCGCTGCAGGAAGGCCGCGCCGACATTGCCGTGCACTCCATCAAGGACGTGCCGATGAATCTGCCGGAAGGCTTTGCCCTCGCCGCGATCTGCGAACGCGAAGACCCGCGCGACGCCTTTGTCTCCAATAAATACGCCAGCCTTGCCGAGCTGCCGCAAGGCGCGGTGGTCGGTACTTCCAGCCTGCGTCGCGAATCCCAGCTGCGCGCGCGCTTCCCGCATCTGACCATCAAGCCGCTGCGCGGCAATGTGCAGACCCGTCTGCGCAAGCTGGACGACGGCGAATTCGACGCCATCATCCTTGCCGCCGCCGGCCTCAAGCGCCTGGAGCTGTCCGAACGCATCCGCAGCGAACTGGCTCCGTCCGAAAGCCTGCCGGCTGTCGGCCAGGGGGCTTTGGGCATCGAGATCCGTGCTGACCGCCAGGACCTGGTCGAACTGCTGGCACCGCTCAATCACGACGACACCCACGCCTGCGTCAGCGCCGAGCGTTCGCTGTCGCGCGTACTGGGCGGCAGCTGCCAGATTCCGATCGGCGGCTTTGCCACCATCACCGACAACGTCATCACCCTCGGCGGCTTTGTCGCCCACCCGGATGGCTCGGTGATGCTGACCGCCAGCGCCAGCGCGCCACGCGACTACGCCGATGCACTCGGTCGCGCCGTCGCCAAGAAGCTGCTGGATCAGGACGCCGCCCCGCTGATCGCCGCGGTCATCGCCGAACAGCAAGGCCGCTAAGCCATGCTGCCTGTGCTGCTGACCCGGCCTGCCGGCCAGCAAGCCGAACTGGCAGCGGCACTCGCCGCTGCCGGCCATCAGCCGCATGATTTTGCGCCGCTGGCACTGCAACCCGACACCACGGCACTGGCGCAGCTGCCAAGGTTGGCCGCACAAGCCGACTGGCTGGTCTTTGTCAGCCCGTCGGCCATCGACATTGCCTGGCCGGCGCTGGCTGACACACTGGCCTCAAGCACGCGGCTTGCCTGCGTTGGCCGCAAGAGTGCCGAACGGCTGGCCGCCGCCAGCGGCCGTGCGGTGCTGTTTCCGCCGGAAGGTCTCGACAGCGAAGCACTGTTGCAGCTGCCCGAGCTGCAGACGATGGCAGGACTATCCGTATTGATCATACGCGGCGAGTCCGGCCGTGCCTTATTGGGGGATACCCTGCAGGCACGCGGCGCGGCGGTGCGCTATGTCGCCGCCTACCGCAGCGTGGCACAAGCACCGGACTGGGCCTTGTTTGACCAGCTGCTGACCCGCAATGGCCGCCTTGTCATCCAGATCAGCAGCAGCGAGATCGCCCATGCGCTGTTTGCCAGCGCCGGGGCCGAACGACGAACACAGTTGGCCGCACAGACCTTTTGCACCTTTCATCCACGCATCGCCGCCACGCTGGCCGCTTATGGCGTACAGCATTGCCTGCACGCAGCTGATGGCAGCGCGACTGCACTTATCGAAAGCCTTGCCGCACTTGGCTGAATGAGGGCATGCTGAGGCCAATCAGGGTCAAGCTTGCTGGCAGCCCCCTGCTGCTGACGTTACAATGCACACAGAATGGCGGCACGAAACCGCCCCGATTGAACCTGGGCGCAAGCCCACTCACGCATGGTTTCTCCTCGTCCTATGAGCGATAGCACACCTGTTGTTGAGACCGGCACCCGCACGCCGGCGAAACCGACCGTCAATCTGGCGCTGATCATCGCCTGCATCGCGCTGGGCGTGACCGGCTGGCAGTATCTCGAAACCCGTCAGCAGCTCAATGCCGTGCAGCAGGCGCTGGCCAGCCGTCTGGCCGATGCCGGCGGCAGTGCCAAGGCCGTGCAGCAGCAGGTCGAACAGACCCGCGCCAATACCCACGAGCTGCAAGCCAAGCTGACCCTGGTCGAAGCCCGCGTCAACGAGTCGGCCGGCCAGTACGCCACCCTCAGCGGCATGTATCAGGAGCTGACCAAGGATCGCAGCGACTGGCTGTTGTCCGAAGTCGAACACACACTGGCGATTGCCAGCCAGCAATTGCAGCTGGCCGGCAATGTCAGCGGTGCCGTCACTGCACTGGAAATGGTCAACGACCGCCTGTCGCGCTTTGACAATCCGGCACTGATTCCGGTCAAGCGTGCCGTCGCACAAGACCTCGAGACCCTGAAGGCGCTGCCCTATCTCGACAGCGTCGGCCTGACCTTCAAACTCGATGCGCTGATGCAGGGTGCCGAAACCCTGCCGCTGGTGATCGACCATCACCGCCTTGATGGCGGTGAGCTGACCACGGTCAAGCTGCTGCCAGCCAATGCGCCATGGTGGGAACGTCTGGTCGCCGATGTCAGCCAGAGCCTGGGCGAGCTGGTACGCATCCGCCGCCTCGACAAGCCTGAAGCACTGCTGCTGTCGCCGGAACAGGCATTCTTCCTGCGTGAAAACCTCAAGCTGCGCCTGCTGGACGCGCGTCTGGCACTGATCCAGCGCGATGGCGCGACTTATCAGGCCGATCTCGCCGCAGCCAAGCAATATGCCGGCCGCTACTTCGACGGCAATGCCCAGGCCACACAAAAATGGCAAAACCAGCTGGCCGAGCTGGCCGAGGTCAAACTCAATGTCGCCCTGCCCGATCTGTCTGCCAGCCTGAAAGCCGTGCGTGAAACGCAGGGCAACAAAGAGGGCTAAACCATGAGATTCGTATTCTGGGTAGTCGGGCTGTTTGCCCTCGCAGTGCTGATCGGCCTTGCCTCGACCATCAACACCGGTTACGCCATCCTGTTCGTGCCGCCTTATCGCATGGAAGTGTCGTTCAACTTCCTGATCATCGCGGTGGTGCTGCTGATCCTGCTGGCTTATGCCGTGCTGCGCCTGTTGGGCATTGCGGCCAACCTGCCGCACGAGGTGCGCACCTATCAGCGCCAGAAAAAGCTCAAGGCCTCCCGCCATGCGCTGCGTGAAGCCGCGATCTCGCTGTTCGAAGGCCGTTTCCAGCGTGCCGAGCGCGAAGCGATCAAGTCCATTGACGACGAGTATTCCGCCGAAAACCGTGGCCTCGCGTTGCTGATTGCCGCACGCAGTGCCGCCGGCATGCAGGATGACGGCCGTCGTGACGGCTATCTGGCCCGTCTCGAAGACATGCCCGAACGCATCCAGCTGGCGCGTCACATGCTCGAAGCGCAAATCCGTGTCGATACCAAACAGCCGCTGGAGGCATTGGCCAGCATCGAACGCGCCCGCGCCATCAATGCCAACCTGACCTCGGCACTGCTGCTGGAACTCAAAGTCAGGTTGCTGTTGAAACAGCCTGAGCAGATTCTGGCGCTGACCGAAAAGCTGCTGAAATCCGAGGCACTGCCAGCCGAGCAGGCACGCCGCTACCGTCTGGTGGCCTACCGCCAGCAGCTGGCCGGTTTTACTTCAGCACGCGAAGTACGCGACTGGCTGAAGAAAGTGCCGAGTGTCGAGCGGCAGAATCCTGATCTGGTAGTCGAAACGGCACGTCAGTTGCTGGCACTGGAAAGCTACGATATGGCCGCCGAACTGATTGCCAGCGCCTTGTCGGACGACGAGCAGGCGACGCCGGAACTGGCGCGCGAGCTTGGCCAGCTGGCTGGCCACCTCGATAGCCAGCGCCGCCTGACCTTGATGCGCGATGCCGAAAGCTGGCTGAAATCGCGCCCGGACGACCATATGCTGTTGCTGGCACTGGGCCGTCTGGCGCTGGCCGAACAGCTGTGGGGCAAGGCGCAGAGTTATCTGGAAGCCAGCCTGTCACTGCAGCCTACCCTCAGCGCCCACGCCGAACTGGCGCGCCTGTGCCTGCGTCTGGAAAAAGGCGAACAGGCCGCCCAGCATCAGCAAAGAGCACTGGAACTCGCGCTGGAGCAAGGCCACTAGGCGGTGTGCGCCAAAACAGAAAGCCGTCACCCAGGGTGACGGCTTTTTTACGTCTATGTTGGCCGCAAGCCCAGCCTGGCCGCCAGCTCAGAATCCCAGCAAGGCCAGTTCTTCCGATGTCAGCAACCGCCATTCGCCTTGTTGCAACTCGCCAAGCGTCAGCTCGCCCATTGCCAGGCGGTGCAGCTGCTCGACACGATTGCCTGCCGCCGCCACCATGCGCTTGACCTGATGGTATTTGCCCTGGGTAATCGCCATATCCAGCACATATTCGTCGACTTGCGCCACCATGGTGGCCGCCAATGTTTCTGTTTCATCAT
Organism: Vogesella lacus; assembly: GCF_979366295.1. NCBI lineage: Bacteria > Pseudomonadati > Pseudomonadota > Betaproteobacteria > Neisseriales > Chromobacteriaceae > Vogesella > Vogesella lacus. Next base: position 305,318 of record NZ_CEETQT010000004.1, on the reverse strand, counting down.
GCAGCAGCACACCCTCGCGCAAAGCCGCGAGCAAGTCGGCGCTGACCGGATGTCGCGTGGTCACGCGATAGGTTTTGGGGATAAGTTTGCGCGGCGAGGTGAGGCTGTGGACAAATTGGCCATCTGTGGAAAACAGCAGCAAGCCGGTGGTATCCACATCCAGCCGGCCCACCGCTGACACGCCCAGATTGTTCAGTTGCCACGGCAGCAGGCTGTAAACGCTGGCGTGATGCTGCGGCTGGTGCGAGGTTTCATAATCGGCGGGCTTGTGCAGCAACAGATACAAGGGATCAGGCAGCGGCTGCCACGGCTCGCCATCGACCTCGAGCCGGCTTTGCTCCGGGTCAAAAGCTTCGCGCCAACGCGTGACGATGTCGCCATCGATGCTGACGAGACCGGCCTCGATCAGTTCGCGACAAGCCTTGCGCCCGCCAAAGCCTTGTTGTTGCAGATATCGGTACAGTTCCATAGCCGCAAGTCTAGCATTCATGCGGCAGATTCCATGCTTTCGCGTACTCGCCTTCTATCGCACTGCAGCATCCACGGCTTGGTTCGTGTTAGAATCATCGTCTTTTTTCGATAATTTCCGACCGCCGTCAATATGAATCTTGACCCGAGCACACTGCTCGCTGCCACTGCCATGACTTATGCACTAGGCGGCTTGCTGGTTTATGCCGGCAGGGACATTTACAACTCCCGCGGCGCGGAGTGGCGCTGGCTTGGCGGCTCGCTGCTGCTGGCCACGCTGTTATTCCTGCTTGGTCATCCGGACGTCGGCAGCCTGTCGGCAGCCTGGTTGTTGCTGCTGCCGCTGGGGCATGAGCTGTTGCAGGACTCAGTAGCCCGCCAGCTCGATCTGCGACGGCCATTCTGGTGCCATCGCTACAGCCACCTGGCCAGTGCCGTGCTGCTCTTGCTGGCCAAGGCCAGCGGTCAACCCGCGTGGCTGTTATTCACCGTCTTGCTGCTGCTGATCGGTTTTCAGGCCGGCATGGCCTGGCTGTTGTTGTGCAAGCCACGCAAGCGCAGCCATGCGGCCATGCTGCTGTCGCTATCGGGCATGGTGTTCTCGACTTATCTGCTGTGGCTGAGTGGCAAAGTCCTGCTATCAGACGGTATCGCCTCCCATGATGAAGGCCCCTTGATGTTGCTGCTGCTGGCCAACGCTCTGGTCATGCAGCTCTCCATCGTGCAGATCCAGCGCGACCAGCAATATCACCAGCTCAGCAGGTTGGCCGCACTCGACCCGCTGACCGGCATCTTCAACCGTCGCACCTTTTTCAATCTGGCCCAGCGCCAGATGTCCATTCATATCCGCCATCAGCGTGCGTTATGCCTGTTGATGATTGATCTGGACCACTTCAAGAAACTCAACGATACCTACGGCCATGCCTGCGGCGACCAGGCCTTGCGTGCCGTCGCCGATTGCCTGTGCGACATCGTGAGGCAGGGTGACTTGTTTGCCCGTATCGGCGGCGAAGAGTTCTGCCTGCTGCTGCCGGAAACCTCGCTGGAGGGCGGGCAGCTGGTTGCCGGCAAACTGCTGGAGGCGATCAACGCGATTCCTGCGGCCAACGTACAGAATGCATTGCCACTGACTGCCAGCATCGGCGTCGCCAGCATGATCCCGGCTCACCCGGGCGACTGGCAGCAGCTGTTTGATCGTGCCGACAGTTGTCTGTACCAGGCCAAAAAACAGGGCCGTAATCAAGTCATTGCTGCCGGCGCGCCAAACTGAACGAAACACTGTGTTCTGGCCGGCCGGACAGATTCACAAATGACATAACATGCCGCAGAATCAGGCATCCCTATCCGGAATGCCTGCCATGAAACCTCAACTCGAACTGGCGCTCGCCACCGACCTGCCGGCGATTGTCGACATCTACAACAGCACGATTGCCGGCCGCATGGTAACGGCCGATCTGGAACCGGTCAGCATCGCCAGCCGCCAGGCATGGTTTGATGCCCACCAACCGGAACGCCGTCCGCTGTGGGTGGTGCGTGAAAACGGCCGCCTGCTGGCCTGGGTCAGCCTGTCGGATTTTTATGGTCGCCCGGCCTATAACGGCACCGCCGAAGTCAGCATCTATCTGCACGAAGACGCACGCGGCCGCGGCCTAGGCAGCGCACTGCTGGCTGAAGTCATCGAACGTGCCCCCGCCTACGGTGTAGAAAACCTGCTCGGCTTCATCTTTGGCCACAACGAGCCCAGTCTTGCCCTGTTCCGCAAATTCGGCTTTGCCGAATGGGCACACTTCCCGCGCGTGGCCGTGCTCGATGGCATCCACCGTGACCTGATCATTCTGGGCAAAGCCCTGGCAGCACCCGCAGCATGATGCCTCTCGATCAGATCCTGCCCTTTCTCGCCGCTGCCATGCTGATTACCTTGTCACCCGGCCCTGATAATCTGATGGTGCTGACGCTGGGTATCAGCCGTGGCCGGCTGGCCGGCATGGTATTCGGCCTCGGTTGCGCGCTGGGCTGCCTCAGCCACACCCTGTTGGCCGCCATCGGCATCAGCGCGCTGATTGCGGCCTCGCCACTGGCATTCGGCCTGCTCAAATTTGCCGGCGGCGCTTATCTGATCTGGCTGGGCTGGCAGGCTATCCGCAGCACCGGCAGTAGCGTCGGCAACCGTGCCGACAAGCCGGAGCGGCTGCTGACCTTGTTCAGCCGCGGTCTGATTGCCAATGCCATCAACCCCAAGGTGGTGCTGTTCTTCCTTGCCTTCCTGCCGCAATTCATTCCGGCCGGCAGCAGCAATATCGCCGGGCAAACCGTGCTGCTGGGCAGCCTGTTTACCCTGCAAGCCGCCATCCTGTTCGGCCTGCTCGGTTTTTTTGCCGGGCATGCCGGCTCGTGGCTGCAAGGCGATACCAAACGTGCGATCTATCTCGATCGTATTGCCGGCACGGTCTTCATTGCACTGGGGGCCCGTCTGGTACTGACACCCTGATCAATAGCAAAGCACGGCGGGCTGAAACTTCATAGAATTCATGCGAGAATCCCGTCATCTTCAGACGCATCAGACCCGCAATGCGCTTACCGTCAGCCCGTCACCTTGCGCCGCATACCCTGCGCGCAATCATCACCAGCACTCTGCTTGCCCTGCTGCTTTTGCTGCTTGGCGTGCTGGAGCTGACCGGCTCGCATCACGAATTCACCCGCCAGGGCTACACCCAGGCCCGCGTCAGCAATCAACTGCTGTCTGAGTGGATACAGCGCGAGTTCCGCGAGATCGAACTGGTGCAGAATACGCTGGCACGCCAGCTGACCGAAGACGATTTTCGCCTCGATAATGACAAGAGTCAGCGCAGCGCGCTTGAAACCCGACTGGTACGTGCCATGCACGGCATTCCTCAGGCTTACGATCTGATTCTGGTCGACCCGCAGTGCAAGCTGGTTCTGTCATTCAAGGTGTCACCCGGCTTTGATGCGCGCGAGCGCAGCTACTGCAAGGCACTGCAATCCCCAGCCCGTAACGACCGTTTTGTCAGCGAACGTTTCCTGACCGTGGCCGGCGATCATGTGATTCTCGCCGCCCAGCGGGTACGCGGCGATGATGGCAAAGTGATCGGCCTGATCGGCACCGCGGTACGGGTCGAGCACTTCCAGACCCAGATCAACCGCGCGATGACCGGTTCGCACAATGACATCATGGTGTTTGCCGACCGTAATCTGCAGCTGCTGGCGCGCCAACCCATGCTGCCATCGCTGCCGGAAAAGCCGATAGATGACCCCGCCGCCAGAAAAATGCTGGCGGAGAACAAGCTGCAGGCCAGCTACGAGTTCACCTCCCCGCTTGACCATCGCACCCGTCTGCACCAGACCTCACAGATCGAAAACCTGCCCGTAATCGTGACGGTTGGCATAGACAAGGATGCCTTGTATCGGCCGTGGTGGGACAAGCTATACCTGTTTGCCGCCAGCTGGCTGGTCATGGTGGCACTGATCGTGTTTGCCACCCGGCGCTATCTGCAGAACATCCGCCTGGGTGAAGCACTGACCATGCATAGTGCGGCAATCGACCATGCTACAGAGGCCATCCTGATCGCCAATGGCGATGGTGTTGTCGAGTATGTGAACCCGGCCTTCACCCGTATGTCCGGCGTCGCCGCTGATGACATTCTCCACAAACAGGAACTGGGCCAGGTCTTGCTGGGCCATCAGCCCGAACTGCTGCAGGAAATGCAGCAAAGCATCCACAAGGGCGAAAGCTGGCGCGGCGAGCTGGCCAGCCAGCACCTCAATGGCAACCAGTATTACGAGACGGTTTCGGTGGCGCCGGTACGTGACCAGAACGGCCAGCTGGTACACCTGATTGCCATCAAGTACGACATTACCCCGGCCAAGAAACTGCAGATGGATCTGGAGCGGCTGGCCAATACCGACGAGCTGACCGGCCTCTACAATCGCCGCCAGTTCATGCAGCGTGCGCACGAGGAAATCGCCCGCAGCCAGCGCTGGCAGCGCCCGCTGACCATCGCCATGCTTGATCTGGACTTCTTCAAGCGCCTGAACGATCGCTACGGCCACGGTTTTGGCGACGAAGTGCTACGCCGCTTTGCCCACTGCATCGAATACAACGTGCGTCTCGAGGATGTTTGCGGTCGCCTTGGCGGCGAGGAGTTTGCCATCCTGCTGCCCGATACCGATCGTAATAATGCACGGCTGATCATGGAGCGCGTGCGCCATGCCGTTGCCGAGATCCGCCTCGACAACCCACTGGGTGGCGAGCCGGTCAGCTTCACTGTCAGTATCGGCATCAGCGAGCTGTATCCGGGCGAGGAAACGCCAACCCCGATGATTGCCCGCGCCGATGCCGCGCTCTACCTGGCCAAACAGGAAGGGCGCAACAATGTGCGCAGCAGTTGATCTGACTCGCTGTGTCCGTCCGATGCCGCTGCTCTGTGCCTGTGGCTGAGGACCTCGCAGCGCTATGCTCGGCCATCTTTCTCTGTATGGTCCCGCATCATGGCTGCCATCTTCGTCATTGCCCCGGCTGAAAAGCTCTACCCCAAACTGGCCACCGGCCGTTACAACAACTGGCGCGTCGCCTTTGTCCTTCTGACCCAGCTGATCTACTTTGCAGCGCCGTGGTTGAACTGGAATGGTCGCCAGGCCATGCGTTTCGACTTCGACACCATGCGGCTGTATTTCTTCGACCTGATTCTGCTGCCGCAAGACTTCATCTATCTGGCTGCCGTGCTGATCATCTGTGCGCTCGGTCTCTTCTTGTGGACCATGATAGGCGGGCGGCTGTGGTGCGGGTTTTCCTGTCCGCAAACCGTCTACACCCAGATCATGCTGTGGATAGAACGCGCCATCGAAGGGCCGGCCAAACAGCGTCAGGCGCGTGACCGCCAAGGCTGGAACGCCGCGAAAATCCTGCGAAAAGGCAGCAGCCAGGCGGTAATGCTGCTGTTTTCGCTGTGGACCGGCATCACGCTGGTTGCCTACTTTACCCCAATGCGCGAGCTGGCCAGCGAGCTGGCTGTTGGCCGCATGGGTTTCTGGGAGGCCGGCTTTGCCCTCGGCTATGCCGGTTTCACCTGGCTGCTGGCCGGACATCTGCGCGAACAGGTCTGCCTGCACATGTGCCCTTATGCCCGTTTTCAGGGCGCGATGTTTGATGCCCATACCAAGGTCGTCGCCTACGATAGCCAGCGGGGCGAGCCGCGCGGCAAGCTGCAACGCCAGTCGCTTGCGGCCAACCCTGTCGGCGCAAGTGCGGTCAAGCCAAAGGGCAGCTGTGTCGATTGCGGGCTGTGCGTGCAGGTCTGCCCGACCGGCATCGATATCCGCGATGGCCTGCAATACCAGTGCATCGGCTGTACCGCCTGCATCGATGCCTGCGACGAGGTGATGGACAAGATCGGTGAGGCGCGTGGCCTGATCCGCTTTGCCCCTTACGAAGAAAACGCCGGCCCGACGCCAGCCTGGTGGCAACGCCCGCGTGCGGCGGTGTATATCGCTCTGATCAGCGCCATTATTCTGGCCTGCACGGTTGGTCTGGCGCTGCACAAGCCTTTCCGTGCCGACTTCCTGCGCGATCGAGCGATCATGGCGCGCGAGAATAACGAGGGATATATCGAGAATGTCTACCAGCTGCGCCTGATCAACAGCAGCCACACAGGCCAGCGCTACGAACTGGGCAGCCAGCAAAAAGGCATCGTGGCGATTCACAGCCCGCTGCTGGAAGTCCCTGCCAACAGCAGCCGGGACTATATTGTCACCCTGCAGGCAGACCCGGCCGAGCTGGCACCGGGCAGCCACGATGTCATCGTCAAGGTCAAACAGCTGGGCAGCCAGCTGGAGCGTGAGGAAACCCTCGGCTTCCTGATGCCGCGCTAAACGGTTGTGGTGGCCAGTGCCTCAAACCAGCGCTGTGCCGCCGCGCCTTTACCCGGAATCGCATAACTGGCGTTCAGCCGCAAACCGCGTGCACCCGGCTCGCTGAAGCAAATCGCGCCATCTTGCAAGATGATGCCGGCACGCCCTGCCCCGGCAATCAGCTGAGCCGCACTTTGCGGCAAACTCGCCAGCCACAGGAAATAAGCCCCGCCTGGCCGCTCTTGCCCTTGCAACAAAGGCTGGCACAAGCTCTGCCAAGCACTCATGCGCTGCTGCAACTTGGTTTGCAAATGCTGCAGCAAGGCCTGATGGCGATTGCCGGCCAGCAGTTCGGCCAGCACCATCTGATTCGGCAAGGGTGAGGCCAGTGTCTGCGCCTGTTTCAACTGGCACACCAGCGGCAGATGGCGGCCTGCGGCCAACCAGCCGACGCGATAGCCGGGGGTCAGCGATTTGGAGAAGGTGCTGCAGAGCAAGACGCGGCCATCGCTGTCCTGTGCCTTCAGCGGCAAGGGTGTACTGCCATCGAAGGCCAGATGCCGATAGGCATCATCTTCGATGATGGCCAGATCATGCTGCGCCGCACGCGCCAGAATGCCGCTGCGCAAATCAGCAGACAGGCTGCGACCGTGCGGATGGGCAAATACCGACATCAGCGCCAGTGCCTGCACGCCGCCCTGTTGCAGCAGCGTGTCGAGTTCGGCCAGATCCGGCTCGCCATGCGCCGGCCAGTGCCAGCTCAATACCTCGACACCGTGCGTGGCCAGCCAGTTCAGCATGCCTGGAAAGGCGGGCTGCAGCACAATCACCCGCGGCTTGGCCACACCATGCAGCACCGCCGCAAACGCCAGCGACAAGGCCTCCATACCACCACAGGTAATCAGCACCTCGTCAGCATGCAATTGCCAACCCTCGCCATGCGCGAGCCGGGCAATCTGCCTTTGCAGCGCGGGCAAGCCGCTGGCAGCAGGCTCGGCCAGCAGAGATGGATACTGGCGCATCACATTGAAGAAGATACGGCCAAGCGGGCGGGTGTCGTACAAGGCGGGGTCGATAAATGGTGTACCGGCCGGCACGGTTGGCCGCAATTCGCGGCTGCCCGACTGGGTGACAACATAGGCGCTGCGCGGTCTGGCCTCGGCAAAACCCAGCCGCTCCAGCTCGTAATACGCGCGCCGTGCGGTATTGAGGCTGACGCCGTGCTGGCTGACCAGCTGGCGCAAGGAGGGCAAGGCATCGCCGGCCTGCAGATCGCCATGCTCGATCGCCTCGAGCACCCTGTTTACCAACTCTCCGTACTTGCTCAAACAACACTCCTACCGGTCGCTGTGCGCGCATTATGACGACAAGCAAGCAGGCAGGGAATGCCAATGATCAACGCTTGCGCTTGTCGATATCGGCGAATATGGCGTGGCGCGTCTGGGTGATCAGCAACTCCAGCTCACCGGTGTCCTTCATTTTTTTCAGCTCGCGGTTGAAGCGGCTGATCAGCTCGGCCCCTTGCGGATGGCGTCGCCAGATCACGATACACAGCGGTGTACTCCAGTAGGCACGAGCCATCGGCACGATGCGCGCTGCCTGCGAAGGTGGCAGATTGATACGGTTGGTCAGCTGGCCAGCCTCGCCTTCCATCGGGAACAGGTCGATACGGCCTGCGGCCAACTTGCGCAGATTGCTGACATCATCGCTGGCAATTTCGACTTTCAGCACACCGGTTTTCTCCAGCGAGGTGAAATCGTCCGAATAGAAATTGCCGGCCGTGATACCGAAACGGTAATTGGTCAGATCTTCCAGCTTGTTCCAGCTATAACTCTCGCCCAGACGATGAAACAGCACCATACGGAAGGGCAGCACCTCGTCGCTGAACAGCAGGTCCTTCAACCTGTCCTCGTTCGGCGTCCAGCCCAGACTGCCGTCAACATTGCCGTTGCGCGCCATCTGTATCGTGCGGTTGTTCGGATACCAGCCATATTTGACCGTCACATTGCCACGGCGAAACACCTCGCTGACCACCCGGCTCAGAATGCCGCCAAACGGCAGCTTCTCGCCCATGTATGGCGGATATTCCTGATTGGAAAACTGTACGGTCAGCGGTTTCTCAGCGGCCATTGCCGGCAACACCAACAGGCTCAGCAGCAACAAGATGACTTTGCGCAAGAACATGACTGTCTCCTTCCGGATACCTGACTTCAGCGTAGTGCGCACATGGCGATAACCCAAGTTTGGCCCTGTGACTCCGCGCATTTTTGGTTCTGTCAGTAACGCTGATGACACGGCATGCTGAACGGCATGAATTAAAGCCAAGGAAAACCTGCCGATGACTCTCTATATTCCTGCCGCATTCCAGAGTGATGCTGCCAGCCATATAGCCAGACAAGCCCCGTTCGCGACCCTGCTGACCTGTCCGGAAGGTCAGTTGCCGATGATCAGCCATCTGCCGCTGATCTTCGACCCGGAGCAACCCGATACGCTGATCGGCCATCTGGCCCGCAGCAATCCGCATGCCGATGTACTGTTCAGCGCACCCTCGATTGCCATCTTTCAGGCCGAGCATGGCTATATCTCGCCCGCCTGGTACCAGAGCAGCAATCTGGTACCGACCTGGAACTACCGGGTCAGCCATGCCGAATGTCAGGCCGAAGCCGTCAGCAACGCACAGCTGCTCGCCCATCTCGAAGCCTTGGTATTCAGCATGGAAGGCCCTGATGGCTGGTCCGGACAGCAACTGGCTGACGGGGTGCTGGAAAAAATGAGCCGCGGCATTGTCGGCTTCCGCTTGCGAGTCAGCCGCTGGCAGGCCAAGGAAAAACTCAGCCAGAACCGGAATGCCGCCGACCTGACAGCCGTGATCGCCGCACTGAGCAAGGGATCGGGCGAACAACAGGCCTTGGCCGCGGCCATGCGGCAATCCGCTCAAGCGTGAGCAGCCGTTCAAAATCACTATTTATAAATTAATGCCATATGATTTATATGGCATTTTAAATGTTATCTAAAAGCAACAATGCAATGCCAGGGAGATTGATAGTTGCCGACAAGGTTTCACTCTGAATAGTCCGCCAGGCGCACCGTGGTTATACTCGCCAACTTCGCATAAATGTTAAGCAGTCATCAACAAATACTCAGGGAAGCATCCGCTATCACGTGATGAGGGCAAAAGAGCCTCAAGGCCGGCCCGGTTGATGACATGCGACAGGAACGCCATTTCAATCACGGAGCATCGTCATGGGCCGCAACTGGTCATTTGCTGTTCGCATTACGGCAGGCTTTGCCATGCTTGCCAGCATCATCCTTATTCTCGCCTTTACCGGCACCTCGGCACTGAATCGTGCCCATCGCGATGTCGAAACACTGGCAGACCAATACCTGCTGTTCAGCCAGCAAGTACAAGGCAGCCAACTGGCCATCATCAATCTGCGCCGCTTTGAAAAAGACGCCTTCATTCATCTGGCCCAGCCAGAAAAACGCCAGGACTATTTTGCCCGCTGGGAGAAATCACTGGCCCAGGCAAGACAAAAGCTGAAAGAAGCGGCCACCATCGCGGCGGCCAACGATAGCCTGCGCGACAGCAAACTGGCCGGCCTGCAACAGCTGGAACAGGAACTCGGCCGCTACGAACAGGGCTTCCGCGCGGTTTACCAGCAAGTCGAGCAAGGCCAGATCCTGGATACCATCAGCGCTGATCTTGCCATCGAGCCTCACAAAAAAGCCGTGTCCAACGCCGAAAAAACCATCATGGCGCTGGTCGACAGCATCAATCAGGAAGCCGACAGGCTGCAGCAGGAACTGACTGACAGCACTGAAAGCGCGTCGATGCTGATGCTGGTGGTGAGCCTTGGCTCCCTGCTGCTGGCCATCGCGCTGACCGCCACCGTGGTGCTGTCGATCCGCCGTCCGCTGGGCCAGATCGGCCAATTGACGCGCCAGCTCGCCAGCGAACGCGACCTTACCCTGCAGCTGCCGGATTTCGGCCGTAACGAGATCGGCCAGGTTGGCCGCAGCCTGAACGAGCTGATTGTCACCGTGCGCCAGCTGATCAGCGAATCCCACCAGCACTCGGTCCGCCTGGTGGATGCCGCCGACCATCTGGGCAAGGTCAATCACGCGCTGAATCAGGCCAGTGCCAGACAGTCCGAAGCCACTACCGAGAGCGCTGCCGCGATTGAAGAGCTGACCGTCAGCATCAGCCAGATGGCCGACAATGCCAGCAAGGTAGCCGAACAGGCCAGCCAGGCCTCGACCGCCGCCAGTCACGGCCAGCAACAGGCGGATAGGGCAGTCAGCCAGATCGAAAAGATCGCGCAAAGTCTGGGCCAGACAGCCAGCACCATTGCCAGCCTGAACCAGCGCTCCGGCGAGATTGACGGCATTGTGCGCGTGATCAGCGACATCGCCGAACAGACCAATCTGCTGGCACTGAATGCGGCGATCGAAGCCGCCCGGGCCGGCGAAACCGGCCGCGGCTTTGCCGTGGTGGCAGACGAGGTGCGCAAGCTGGCCGAACGTACCAGCCAGGCCACCAGCGAAATCAACCAGCGCATCCAGGCGGTGCAACAAGACACGGCACTGGCTTACAACAATATGCAGCAGGCCAATGCGCTGATCGACAGCGGTGTGGAAGAAACGCGCAAGGTCAGCGCGGCACTGGCCGAGATCCAGTCCTGTTCACAAGCGTCAGAACAGCAGGTGTCGGAAATCGCCAGCGCCATTCGCGAGCAGAATCTCGCCAGTCAGGAAGTGTCGGCCAATGTCGAGCACATTGCCGATATGAATAACGAGACGCGCCAGTCGGTGGCCAGCGCCGCACAATTGGCCGAGCAGCTGGGCCGCCAGTCCGGCGAGCTGGACGCCAGCCTCGCCCGCTTCCGGATCTAGCTCAGCAGCCGTTGCCACCAGCGCTGCGGGATGGCCGGCCGCAGCGCCGGCCTCACCGCGGCAGCCATGCGATACACCATCGCCTCGTCAGCCCTTGGCTGGCGCGCCGCTACCGGATCGGTCTGGCCGGTCGGCGTCACTGACAAGCTGCCATCCTTGCGGCCAACCACATAAGTCATGGTGCAGGACGGGCAATAAACCTGATCGCCCTCGCGGCTGTGGCCGGTCAGCACGATGGTCGGGCCACAGACACCACAATGCTGCAGCGGAATGCCCGGCTCGCTGTGGCCGATGATGTGATCCAGCCGCCCGGCCTGACCCAGCGCCAGCACCTTGCGGCCAACCTCTTCATCAAATTGCCCGCCAAGATTTTCTTCGATGATCTGCAAAGCGCGTGCCAGCGGCATGCCGGCACGGTAAGGGCGTGAGCTGGTCATCGCATCCAGTGCATCCGTCACGCCGACAATCCGCGCCACCAGCGGAATCGCCTGTCCGCGCAAGCCCTCCGGATAACCGCGGCCGTCCGGCGTCTCGTGATGATGCAGCACCGCTGACATCGCCAGCTCGGCCAGCGGATGCGCCTGCAGCAAGTCGGCACCGATGCGCGGGTGGGTCTTGATCACCGCATATTCTTCCTCGCTCAGGCGGTCGCGCTTGTTGAGAATCGCATCGGGAATACCGACCTTGCCCAGGTCATGCAAAAAGCCGCCCAGCTCGATACGCGCGACTTCGGCCTCGTCCAGCCCCATGCTCTCGGCCACCAGCCGTGAAAACTGCGATACCCGCCACAGATGGCCGCCGGTATAGGCATCGCGGGCCTCGACCAGCATGGCCATGGTGAACAGCGACTGCAACAAGTCTGCCGATGACATGTATTCCCCTCTTTCCGATTCAGTGCTTGTGCCGGCTGGCAATCTCAGGGTTGATGCCGCGCCCTGCGGCCAACCTCCTGCCGGTCTACATTAATCTATTGAATGTATTTTCGATTGCTTAGTCATAGTACAAAGCCGATTCTTACAACACCCGCCCACATTCCGGCAGGACAGCCCGGCCGGCTCGGCGTACAATGCGCGCATTGATTACGGCCGGGCTAGCCCCCGGCCGTCTGCCATTCCAGATTGCGAGTTACCATGTCGAACCTTTTGTCCCTGCTGCAAGACGCCCGCGCGCGTCGCGCCCCACTGCTTGCCACGCTGCAAGCCGAACATACCGACTGCTACCGTCTGTTTGACGGTGATGCCGAAGGTCGTCCCGGCCTGACGCTGGATTGCTACGGCAGCATCCTGCTGGTACAGACCCAGGACGCGCCGCTGCAGGAAGACGAACAGGCGGCCATCGCCGAGCTGGCCGCCGGCGAGGCATGGACACTGGTCTACAACGACTGCCGTGGCGAGCGCCAGGATTACGCCAACGAGCTGGACGACAATCTGCTGTGGGAAGTCCAGCACGAGCGCCAGATCAGCGAAGGCGGTATCCGCTATCACTTCGAAGCGCGTCCGCAGGGCCAGCAAGTCGTACTGAACCTCGCCCAGCGTGCCGTGCGTCGTCGCATTCATCAGGCCGCCGCCGGCAAGGAAGTGCTGAGCCTGTTTGCCGACACCGGCAGCCTCGGCATTGCCGCTTCGCACGGTGGTGCAAGCTTCGTGCAGGCCATCGATCATCAGGATTTCCGCCTGCGTCTGGCACGTGCCAATGCCAAGCTCAACAGCCTGCCAACCCGTCCGCGTAGCCTGCACAGCGATCTGTTTGCCGCCATGCGCCAGCTGTCCGGCACCGGTCAGGCCAAGGTCGTGCGCCGCAAGAAAATGCCGGCCTTCCCTGAGCTAGAAGCCCGCCAGTTCGACCTGGTATTGCTGGATCCGCCGGTCTACGCCAAGAGCCCGTTCGGTGTCGTGGACAGCCGTAATGACTACCCGGCGCTGTTCAAGCACGCGCTGCTGGCAACCCGCGAAGGCGGCCAGCTGCTGTGCGTGAACCACGCCAGCGACATCGACGGCAATGCCTGGCTGGAGCAGCTCAAGCGCAGCGCCGCCAAGGTTGGCCGCACGGTGCACGAGGCACAGTGGATTCCGCTCGATCAGGACGTACCGGCCAGCCCGCTGCTGGCCGTACTACTCGAAGTCTGAGTCCCCACCCGGCGAAAGCCGGGTTTTTTTTGCCCGATCATTTTCTACACTCCAATAAACTGTCCTGCGCGGAGCCTGCCGTGTTGCAACCTGCCTTTCCGTCGTGCGAGTCGGCCCGCCTGGCCCTGTTGCAGCAGACTGCCCTGCTCGACACCCCGGCAGAGATCGAATTCGACCTCATCGTCCAGCTGGCTGCCCGGCAGTTTGGCGTACCGATCGCGCTGATCTCGCTGATAGACAGCCAGCGGCAATGGTTCAAGGCCAAGGTCGGACTGGATGCCTGCGAAACCGGCCGCGACATTTCCTTCTGCGGCCATGTGGTTGCCGACGAGAAAATGCTGGTGGTGAACAATGCCCTGCTGGATGACCGTTTTTCGGATAACCCGCTGGTCGTGCAAGGGCCTGAAATCCGCTTTTACGCCGGCGCGCCGCTGGCCATCAGCAATGATCTGATCATCGGCACGCTGTGCCTGATCGACAGCAAGCCACGCGAATTCGATCTCGCCGCCCGCGAGCAACTGCAGGCGCTGGCCGATCTGGTTTCCGAGCTGATCCGCAAGCGCATGGCAATCGAGCTGCTGCAACGCCAGCGCAATCTGCTGATCACCATCAACCAGGCGCAGATCAGCTTTCTGCTGGAGCGCGACATGGCCGCGGCCTGTCTGAGCATTCTGGTGCCCCTGCTCAAATCCACCCAAGCCACCCTCGCCTTCATCGGCAGCATCAGCAAAAAACAGTCAGACAAACAGCAACTCGATATTCCCAGTCTCGTACACCACGACAGTGACGCCATGTCCTGGCTGACGCCGCAACTGGACTACACCGCCGGCCGCTACCAACTGGCGCGCATGGACCCGATCTTCCAGCGCGTGTTCGAAAAAGCCCAGCTGCAATGCATCCAGCCTGGCGGCGGCAACCCGGTCGGCGTCAAATCGCTGCTGGCCATCCCCTGCCAGTTTCATGATGAGGTGCTGGGGGTGATGGTGCTGATGAACCGCGCCGGTGGCTTTGACAAGGAAACCATCCAGCAACTGCAGGCCGTCTCGGACAGCATTGCCACGCTATTGCATGTACGCGAGCTAGAGGACGCGCGCCTGCACGCCGAGCAGGAGCTAGCCCGCCAGGCTCAGCACGACATGCTGACCGGCCTCTACAACCGCCGCATCCTGCTGGAGCGCTGCATGCAGTCGCTGCAGCTGTATCGCCGCTACCAGCAAAACTTCAGCATCCTGATGATAGATCTGGACTACTTCAAGATGATCAACGATAGCCTTGGCCATGCGGCGGGCGATATGGTCTTGCGCGAGGTCAGTCAATTGCTGCTGTCGCTGGTCCGCGATTCGGACACCGTCGCACGCTGGGGCGGTGAGGAGTTCTGCGTGCTGCTGCCCAAGGAGAATGTCGAGCAGGCGATGCTGCTGGCACAAAGGCTGATCAACGCTGTCGGCCAGCTGCAGATTCCGTGGGCCGACAAGACCATCCAGCTGACCATCAGCATCGGGGCTGCCGGTATGCACAATCCGCAGGAAAGCCTCGATGACCTGCTGCAAAGAGCCGACTTTGCGCTGTACGAGGCCAAACGGCTGGGGCGTAATTGTGCCCATATGGCCAGTCCGGGTGACTGATGCGTACAATGCCGCATGTCCGCGCTTATCTATCTTTCTGCCTATCCCGCCAGCCTGCAGCAGCAGGTACAAACCCTGATCGACCAACAGCAGCTGGCCGGCTGGCTGGCCAAACGTTATCCGGACGGCCATGACGTCCAGTCTGACCGTGCACTGTACGACTATGTGCAGGCACTCAAGCAACGCTATCTGAAAAACGCTCCGCCACTGGCCAAGGTGCTGTACGACAACACCATGCACCCGGTGAAAGGCACGCTGGGCACCAATGCCTTCATCTCGCGCGTGCAGGGCGGCAAGCTCAAGAGCAAGAACGAGATCCGCGTGGCCACGCTGTTTCGCGATGGCGCGCCCGAGTTTCTCGAGATGATCGTGGTGCACGAGCTTGCTCACCTGAAAGAAAAAAACCACGACAAGGCGTTTTACCAGCTGTGCTGCCACATGATGCCCGACTACCACCAGCGCGAGTTTGACGCGCGCGTGTGGCTGACGGCGCGCGAGCTAGGCCTGCTGTAAGGTTGGCCGCATGCGGCCAACGTTGTCGCCGCCACTGGCCATCGCTACAATACGCACCCTGTTGATTTTACTGAACTATTGCGGCACAGCCCGCCGCCAGGAAACCCCATGATCCGCATTGCCGAAATCAAGCTGCCGCTCGACCATCAGGAACACGAGCTGCAAGCCGCCATTCTCGCCCGCCTGGGCATCGCCGCCAGCGAGCTGGCCAGCTTCACCGTATTCAAGCGCAGCTATGATGCGCGCCGCTCTTCACAGCAGCTGATCTACATCATCGACGCCGAAGTGGCGAACGAAGCCGCCCTGCTGAAGACCCTGCGCCACGACAAGCAGATCAGCGTCACGCCGGACATGACTTACTACTATGTCGGCCAGGCCCCGGCCGAGCTGTCCAGCCGTCCGCTGGTGATCGGCTTTGGCCCCTGCGGGATTTTCGCAGCCTTGATCCTCGCGCAAATGGGCTTCAAGCCCATCGTGCTGGAGCGCGGCAAGGAAGTGCGACAGCGCACCAAGGATACCTGGGGCCTGTGGCGCAAGAACGAGCTGAATCCGGAATCGAACGTGCAATATGGCGAAGGCGGCGCAGGGACCTTCTCCGACGGCAAGCTGTACAGCCAGATCAAGGACCCGCGCTACCTTGGCCGCAAAGTGATTGCCGAATTCGTGAAGGCCGGTGCGCCCGAAGAAATCGTCTACGTCGCCAAGCCGCATATCGGCACCTTCAAGCTGGTAACGATGGTGGAGAAAATGCGCGCCGAGATCATCGCGCTGGGCGGCGAAATCCGCTTCGAACACAAAGTCACCGACCTCTTGCTGGACGAGCAGGCCGATGGCCAGAAGCAGATGCGCGGCGTGGTGCTGGCCAATGACGAGCAGATCCTGTCTGACCATGTGGTACTGGCGCTGGGACACAGCGCGCGCGACACCTTCGAGATGCTGCATGCGCGTGGCGTGTATATGGAGGCCAAGCCGTTTTCCATCGGCTGCCGTATCGAGCACCCGCAATCGCTGATCGACCAGGCACGCTGGGGCAAACACGCGGGTCACCCGATTCTGGGTGCGGCCGACTACAAGCTGGTGCATCACGCCAGCAACGGCCGCGCGGTATACAGCTTCTGTATGTGCCCGGGCGGTACCGTGGTGGCCGCTGCCTCCGAGCCAGGCCGCGTGGTCACCAATGGCATGAGCCAGTATTCGCGTAACGAGCGCAATGCCAACTCGGCGCTGGTGGTCAGCATTTCGCCGGAAGACTATCCGGGCGAAGGCCCGTTGGCCGGCATTGCGCTGCAACGCCAACTGGAAGAGCTGGCATTCAAGCTCGGCGGTGAAAACTACGAAGCCCCGGCCCAGCTGGTGGGCGATTTTATGGCTGGCCGCGCCTCGACCCGGCTTGGCGAAGTCGAACCGTCCTACAAGCCTGGCGTGAAAATGACCGACCTCACCAGCATCCTGCCGCCGTATGCGGTAGAGGCGCTGCGCGAGGCCATTCCTGCGTTCAACAAGCAGATTCGCGGCTATGCGATGGACGACGCGGTGCTGACCGGCCTCGAAACCCGCACCAGCTCGCCGCTGCGCATTACCCGTGGCGAGGACTTGCAGAGCCTGAACGTGCGCGGCCTGTATCCGGCCGGTGAAGGTGCCGGCTACGCGGGCGGCATCCTGTCGGCCGGTGTCGACGGCATCAAGATCGCCGAGGCGGTAGCCAAAGCCGTGCTGAAGCTGGCCTGAGCCGACAAACGGGCACACGGCTTGCCCGGCGGGCATTTTGTTAACAGTCCGTAAGAAAGCCTATCGAAACGCGTGGCAACCCCCAAGTTGCACGCGTTTTTTGCTGCATGCCTGCTTATGTCATGATAAAACCGCGACAAGCTGGGGTGGCAGGGCCACTTTCGGCCATGCAAAAGCTTGGCGTATCGCCAATCGCGGTCGATAACTGTTAAATACGCCGGCATTGCCGTCTGCACTGCCAGACGAGCCGCCACCCTGCATCCTGTGATTTTCAAAAAGGAATGTGCATGAATATCCCGTTCAAATCCCTGCTGCTGGCTACTGTTGCCGTAACCCTGAGTGCCTGCGCCGTCAACCCGCAAACCGGCCAGCGCGAAATGAACAAGACTGCCACCTATGGCCTGGGTGCTGCGGCTGCTTGCGGCATCGTCGGTGCCATCACCAATGGCGGCAAGGGCGCACGCAATTCGGCGCTGGCTTGCGGCATCATCGGTGCCGGTGTCGGTGCCTATATGGACCATCAGGAAAAACTGCTGCGCGACAAGCTGGCTGGCAGCCAGGTACAGGTGCAGCGTGTCGGCGACCAGATCAAGCTGGTGATGCCGGAAAACATTACCTTTGCCACCGGCAGCTCGGCACTGGGTGCCAGCGCCGTGAAGACGCTGCGTGATGTTGCCGGCGTACTGGCTGAATATCCGGATACCACCATGACCGTGTCCGGCCATACCGACAATACCGGCACCCTCGCGCTGAACCAGCGCCTGTCAGAACAGCGTGCCGGCTCGGTAGCCGCCGTGTTGCAGCAGAATGGCGTGGCCAGCAGCCGCATCCACACTGTCGGCTATGGCCCGAGCCAGCCGGTAGCCGGTAACGACACCGCCGATGGCCGCGCGAAGAACCGCCGCGTCGAAATCGCCATCAATCCGGTCAAAGCCTGAGTCTGACTGACAGCATGCGGCCAGGGTTGGCCGCATGCTTTTTTGTTATGATGCCCGCCCTATTCCGCCATTCGTGATGATCATGACCGACAATACTGCCAGCCCGCTCAAACCCTGCCCGAAATGCGGCCAACCTGCCGAAGTCGTCAAGGCCGGCTCGCGCCGTTTCTGGGTGCAATGCAGCCATTACGCCGGTCAGGGCACCTGTTCGGCCATCGGCCAGCAAGCGGACAACCGCAAGGAAGCCATCGCGAACTGGAGCAAGGTTCGCTAGTGGTAGTCAGACTCGGATCGGGAAGCCATCATGCGTTTTCTCAGTCTTCTGTTGCTATTCTCGTCATGGGCCCACGCCGAAGCTTGGCGCGTGGCCGGTGACGAGCAGTTCCCGCCTTACAGCTATCTCGATAGCGCCCAGCAAAGCAGCGGCCTCGATGTCGAGCTGGTACAGACCATTCTCAAAACCGGCAATATCGGCCACAACTTGCGGCTCTACCCGTGGGAACGCGTCAAGCAAATGCTGGCTCGCGGCGATGTCGAGATGGCCTTCCAGTTTGCCGGCACGCCGGAACGCTTTGCCCAGTACCGCCTCGTTGGCCCCATCCGCCAGGGCACGACGGTCATCATCACCCGCACCGAGTTGCCCCTGCGTCAGTGGCGCAGCTTTGCCGATCTGAAACCCTATGTCATCGGCCAGGTGCGCGGTTACAGCTATGAGCCGGAATTCGACCGCGCCGAACTGACACGCGATCTCAGCGCCCAGAATCCCGCCCAGCTGCTGGCCATGCTGCTGGCTGGCCGCGTCGACGTGATTGTCGGTGACAAGACCCAGCTGTTATTTCTGGCCAGGCAGATCAATGCCACCAATCGTCTGCGCGTGCTCGACAAACCGCTGATTGTCATGCCGCGTTATGTGGCCTTCAATAAGATGGATGAGGCACGTGCCAGCGAGTTTGCACAGGCCCTCGACAGCGCACAGAAAGCCGGTGCGCTGGATGCCATCTTGCGGCGCTGGGGCGGCTAGACCCGGCGGGAGGACGCGCCATGAAGATCCTGCCACTCGTTCTGCTATGTAGTCTGTTTGCCCTGCCCGTTTCGGCGGCAGACGAAGTCAGCATCGTCCCCGGTTGGGAAGCTTATCAGCAAGGGGATATGAGTAGCGCCCGCGCGCAGTTCGAGCTGGCTGCCCAGCAGGGCGATCGCGTGGCCGCCTACAATCTGGCGATGATGCACTGGCGCAAGGAAGGCGGACTGTCAGACCGCAAGGCCGGCCTGCGCTGGCTGCAACAGGCGGCCGATGCCGGGCTGGCCCAGGCCGAGCACGCACTGGGCGTGCTGTATGAAAGCGGCGACACCGTCAGCCGCTCGCTGCCGCAGGCGACGTTCTGGTTTGACCGTGCGGCCAACCATGGCCTGACCGTTGCCCAGATCGATCTGGCTACCCAGTTCTATCTCGGTCGTGGCGCGCCACAAGACAACAGCCGAGCCGCCTACTGGTATCTGCGCGCCGCCGAACAGGGCGATGCCGGCGCGCAATACCTGATTGCCAGCATGTATGAAAAAGGCCTTGGCGTGCGGCTCGATATCGAACAGGCGATCCGCTGGTATGCCAAGGCCGGGGTGCAGGGAGATGTGGCGGCCAGCATGAAGGCAATCGAGCTGGCCAAACGCATCAGTCCTGCGTTGTGAGCTGGCCGGCTGTCTCGCCAGCGGCCGTGCCCGAGCCGGCAGCCAAGGCCTGCTCTTCTTCGGCATCGATTTCCTCGCCTAGGAAACCGCCACTCTGATGCGCCCACAGTCGCGCGTACAAGCCGCCCTTGGCCAATAGCGCCTCGTGTGAGCCCTCTTCGACGATGCGGCCCTTGTCGAGCACGATCAGTCTGTCCATCGCCGCGATGGTCGACAGGCGGTGGGCAATCGCCACCACGGTCTTGCCTTCCATCAGCCGGTACAGGCTGCCCTGAATCGCCGCTTCGACTTCCGAATCCAGCGCACTGGTCGCCTCGTCCAGCAGCAGAATCGGTGCATCCTTCAGCATCACCCGCGCAATCGCCACACGCTGACGTTGGCCGCCAGACAGCTTCACGCCACGTTCGCCGACATGGGCATCGTAGCCGGTGCGGCCATTCGGATCGCTCAGCGTCTCGATGAAATCATGCGCCTCGGCCTTGCGCGCCGCCGCCATCATGTCTTCGTCGCTGGCATCCACCCGGCCGTACAGCAGGTTGTCGCGCACCGAGCGATGCAGCAGCGAAGTATCCTGCGTCACCATGCCGATCTGCGCGCGCAGGCTGTCTTGCGTCACCTGACTGATGTCCTGGCCGTCAATCAGGATGCGGCCGGATTCCAGATCATAAAAACGCAGCAGGAGATTGGTGATGGTGGACTTGCCGGCACCGCTGCGGCCCACCAGACCGATCTTCTCGCCCGGGCGGATGGTCAGATTCAGGCCGTCAATCACCACCCGCTCGCCACCGTAGGCAAAGCGCACCTGATCAAACTTCAGCTCGCCGCGGCCAACCTTGAGCGGCTGCGCCTGTGGCGCATCGACAATCGCCACCGGCTTGCTCAGCGTGGTGATGCCGTCCTGCACCGTGCCGATCTGCTCGAACAGATTGGCCATCTCCCACATGATCCAGTGCGAAATACCGTTCAGGCGCAGCGCCATTGCTGTGGCCGCTGCCACCGCGCCGACACCGACCTGCCCCTGCATCCACAGCCAAACCGCCGCACCGGCCGTACTGGCAATCAGCAACATGCTGAGGAAGTGGTTGACCATCTCGAAGCCGCTGACCAGCCGCATCTGACGATAGGCCGTCTGCATGAACTCTTCCATCGCGCCCTTGGCGAAATCCGCCTCACGCGAGGAATGGGCAAACAATTTGACGGTGGCGATATTGGTATAGGCATCAGTCACCCGGCCGGTCATCAGGCTGCGCGCATCGGCCTGCGCCTTGGCGGCGACGCCCAGGCGCGGCACGAAGAACTTCAGCGTCAGCAGATAACAGGCCAGCCAGCCACCGAAAGGCAATAGCAGCCAAGCATCAAAACTGCCGACCACCGCCACCATGGTGACGAAGTAGATCACGATGAAGACCAGGATATCGGCCACGATCATCACCGTTTCGCGCACGGCCAGTGCCGTCTGCATCACCTTGGCCGACACGCGGCCGGCAAACTCGTCCTGGTAAAAGCTCATGCTCTGGCCCAGCAGATGGCGGTGAAACTGCCAGCGCAGGCGCATCGGGAAGTTGGCCGCAAGGCCCTGGTATTTGCACAATGCCTGCAACGCCACCAGCAAGACACTGCCAAACAGGATGCCAAGCAGGGTCAGCAACTGCTGTTGCTGCGTTTGCCACAGACTGGCCGGCTCGACTTTGGACAGCCAGTCAACAATATTGCCGAGCATGGCAAACAGCAGCGCTTCAAAAGCACCGATGATGGCAGTCAGCACGATCATGCAGGCGATCAGGCCACGCATGCCGACCGTGGCAGACCAGATAAAGGGGAAAAAGCCGGAAGGCGGCTGTTGCGGAGGGGCAGACGGATAGGCATCTATCCGCCGTTCAAACCAGCGAAACATAAAGAACACTCCTGACCTGCACCATGGAGAATGGGCAGTAAAGGGTTTATCGGGACGCCAACGATAATCCCGATTGCATTCTTGTGCAACTATTGGCCATAAAATGACAAATCCCTGCCTTAAGCAGGGATTTGTTGCCAAGCTTGGCCGCATGCGGCCAACTATCTCGAATCAGCGCGGACTCAGGACAAGGCGGCAGCCAGTACTTTGCGACGCTCGGCCAGCGCCGCAGGCAGCTTGTCGGCCAGCTTGGCAAACCACTCGTCGTGAGCAGCCAGCTCTTGCTGCCAGGCCGTCTGATCCAGCGTCATCAGCCGGTTGAAGTGCTGCTGGCCAAAGCCGTCCAACCCTTCCCAGTTCAGGTGCTCGTAAGACGGCACAAAGCCCAGCACGCTGTCGTGGGCAGCGGCAGTGCCCTGCACGCGGCCGATGATCCATTCCAGCACGCGCATATTGTCGCCAAAGCCCGGCCAGATGAACTTGCCTTCGTCGTCTGTACGGAACCAGTTCACGCAGAAGATGCCCGGCAGCTTGTCGACCTTGCCGGCCATATCCAGCCAGTGCTGGAAGTAGGCACCCATGTGATAGCCGCAGAACGGCAGCATCGCAAACGGGTCACGGCGTACCACACCCTGCGCCCCGAAGGCCGCCGCGGTGGTTTCCGAACCCATGGTGGCGGCCATGTAGACGCCGTCTTCCCAGCTGGCCGCTTCAAACACCAGCGGCACGGTGGACGAGCGGCGGCCACCGAAGATGAAGGCCGAGATTGGCACGCCGGCAGCGTCGTTCCACGCCGGATCCAGCGACGGGCACTTGGCGGCCGACACGGTAAAACGCGCATTCGGATGCGCCGCCTTGCGGCCGGTTTCCCTGGCGATTTCCGGCGTCCAGTCCTTGCCCTGCCAGTCGATCAGATGCGCAGGGGCCTCCTTGGTCATGCCTTCCCACCACACATCGCCGTCGTCGGTCAGCGCCACATTGGTGAAGATCACGCCTTCGTTCAGCATCGCCATCGCATTCGGGTTGGACTTCACCGACGTGCCCGGTGCCACACCGAAGTAGCCGTTTTCCGGATTGATCGCGTACAGCTTGCCGTCGGCTGCCGGCTTGATCCAGGCAATGTCGTCGCCAACGGTGGTGACTTTCCAGCCGTCGTAGGTCTTGGGCGGAATCAGCATGGCAAAGTTGGTCTTGCCGCAGGCGCTAGGGAAAGCCGCTGCCACATAGCTCTTTTCGCCCTTCGGACTTTCCACGCCCAGAATCAGCATGTGCTCGGCCAGCCAGCCCTGCTCACGTCCCATGGTCGAGGCGATGCGCAGCGCGAAACACTTCTTGCCCAGCAGTGCATTGCCGCCGTAGCCGGAACCATAAGACCAGATTTCGCGGGTTTCCGGATAGTGCACGATGTATTTGGTGTCCGGATTGCACGGCCACGGCTTGTCGGCTTCGCCTGCGGCCAACGGTGCGCCGACAGTGTGCACGCATGGCACAAAGTCGCCATCCTCGCCCAGCACCTCGTAAACCGCCTTGCCCATGCGCGTCATGATGCGCATCGATGCCACCACATAAGGCGAGTCGGTAATCTCGATGCCGATATGGGCAATCGGCGAACCCAGCGGGCCCATGCTGAACGGGATTACATACATCACGCGGCCAGCCATACAGCCATCAAACAGGCCGTTCAGCGTGTTGCGCATCTCGGCCGGTTCCATCCAGTTATTGTTCGGGCCGGCATCCTCGCGTTGCTGCGAGCACACATAGGTACGGTCTTCGACCCGCGCCACATCGGACGGGTCAGAGAAGGCCGCGTAAGAATTCGGACGCTTTTCCGGGTTCAGCGGTTTCAGGGTGCCGGCAGAAACCATCAGCTCCAGCAGCTGGCGATTTTCGGCATCGGAACCATCTACCCAATGAATGGCGGCGGGCTTGGTCAGGGCAGCGATTTCGGCTACCCAGTTGATCAGTTTCTGGTGGCGGACGAAGGACGGGGCTTGCACGGACATGAACAACCTCGGTTTTGGACGGGTTTAGGGTTAACCCGTATTTTCCCGCATTTGTAGTCCGATTGCTTCAGAATTATTTTTGAAAGTCGAAAAATTCACTGTTTTTCATCTGATTAATAGCAAAAACACTGCCATTAATCACAATGGCCGGTTAATTAAACCGACCAAAGGTAATTCCAAAACTACAAGCATCACACCTTGAAGCGCGAGATGCTGTGGTCGAGCTCGCCCGACTGCTGCTTGAGCCCGCTGGCAAGGACAGCTGCCTCGTTAACCGACTGTCGGGTACTGTCGTTCATCTGCGCGATCTGCTCGACGTTCATCGCAATACCCTGGCTGGCGATACTCTGCTCTTTGACGGCACTGGCCATTTCCGCCACCTTGCCGACGGCTTCCTGCGAATAACGATGAATGTCACCCAGCGCCAGACTCACCTTGCGGGTCTCGTCTACCCCGCTGCTGATCATATTGGCCGCTTCTTGCATATTGCCGTAAGCCAGCGTGGTGTCGCCTTGCACCGCGCGTATCCGCTCGGTAATTTCGTTGGTGGCACTGGTGGTGCGCTCGGCCAGCTTGCGCACTTCATCGGCCACCACGGCAAAGCCGCGGCCAAGCTCCCCCGCACGCGCCGCCTCGATTGCTGCATTCAGCGCCAGCAGATTGGTCTGGTCGGCAATATCGTGAATCACCCGCACGATGTCGCCGATCTCGTTCGAACGCTGATTCAGCGCATCCATGGTCGAGGAGGTCCTGGCGATACTGTCGGCAATGCGCTCGATCTGCACCTTGGCCTGATCTGCCTGCATGCTGCCGCTGCCGGCAGCCAGCGAGGTACTGCGCACATGGCTTTCGACTTCGGCAGCATTATCGGCCATCACATTGATGCTGACTGTCAGTTGCTCGATTGAGGCAGCGCTGGCCGCTGCCGCCTGCGACTGCATCGCCGCCGCCTCGGTAATATCCTGATTCACGCTGGACAGACGGTCTGCCGCACCGACCAGCCGGGCAGAGTGATCATGCGACTCGGCGATCAGATGGCGGATAGTCTGCAACAGCCCATTCAGCGAACTGCCGACGCGGCCGATCTCGTTCTTGCCAAACGATGGCAGCTGCACCGTCAGATCACGCTCGCTGGCCAGCGTTTCGGTCAGCACGCAGATCTGGTCCAGCGGCTGGCGAATGGAGCGGGTCACCAGCCAGGCCACGGCAATTGCCAGCAATAGTGCCAGTGCACCCAGTACCAGCATCAGCATCCGCGATTGCGCGATCTGGGCAATCAGCTCATTTTGCCGCGCAACAACCTCGCCTTCGATACCGGATACCAGCTCCTTGGTCAGCTCTTCGGTGCCGCGAATCTGATCCTTGAACTTGTCCAGCGCCTTGTTGGCATCGCTGGTCGCGGCAAAACTGCCGGCCTGCACGCCGGCATACACCTGAGCATAGCCTTCTTCATAACCCTTCAACCGTTCACGCAGCTGCCTGAGCTTGTCGACAGCGGCCGGGGCATCGTTAGCCTTTTCGGCACTATCAACCGATTGCCGCACGGCTGCCATCGCCTTCTGCCATTTGTCGTGATACTCGGCGTGCTTCTTGGCATCGGCCAGCGTGATGAAGCTGTCTTTCTCGTAACGGCGCAAATTACCGACTTCGGCCCGGACATTCTGCACTGCCTGATTGAATGCCAGATCCTGGCCCACCAGGCGGTTCACATCACTATTGATGCTGTGAAAGGCATACAGGCCATCAGCCACGATGATCAGCAACAACAACAGCACCACGAGAAAACCACCAGTAATCCTGCTGGCTATGGAAATATTTCTGAGCATGCCTGCCTCCCGGTATGCGTTTTTGCCTGCACAACAATGCAATAAGCATCAAGCATCTGATTCATAAAGTTATTTGCTCTGGCTTCAGCATAGGAAATTTCCGTCCAGCACAACACCCATATCCACCTGACCACCGCAGGCAACACTGACAACTTGCCATTTGCCGACGCAGCGCCTTCACTTCAAGAATCACTCGATGGAGACACCTCAAATGCTGATCACCGAAGAAGTCCTGTCTGCCCACTTCATGACGCTCAGACGCACCCCCTTCCCGCATGTGCTGATCGAGCAGCGCCTGCTGGCAATGGGCGGCAGCGGGCCGGATGGCATGAGTTATCGCAAGCAGGTGCTGGCAGCGGCTGGCTGGGGCTATGACGGCCTGACCCCGTTTGCCAAGCACCCGGACCTGGCGGCCAAGGCCTTCAACCGCATTCGCGAAGTGCTCGAAGAAAACAGCAGCAAAGACAGCCTGCTCGCCGCGCTGGGTGGCTGAGTAGCCAAACAAAAACCGCCAGCCCGATCGGGGTGGCGGTTTTTCATGTTGGCCGCAGAGCGGCCCGAGCATGATCAGGCGGTTGCAGCGGCCTTCAGGATCACATACAGCTCGTCTTTCAGCTTCAGTTTCTCTTTTTTCAGATCTTCGATCTCAACGGCCGAACCCGGCTCGATGCGGGATTCCATATTCTTGATCTGCTGGTCGATTTCATTGTGCTTGTCGAACAGGCGAGTGAAATGTGCGTCCTGACCTTTCAGGCTGGTAATCAATTCGCGATATTCCGGGAACATGGGCAACTCCTTCTATTCGGGTGGTTTCACTATTGCTTCACCACCATGCTATGCCTGCACCCAATATGGGTTCTTGATCCAGAACAAGTAAAGCGGCCAGCCCGGCCGCCCGCCTTTACTCGCCGCGCAGCAGCGCCAGCAAGGCCTCGGCATCGAGCTTGGCGCTGGCATCACCACCTTCCAGCAAGCTGTCGGCCAGATCCCGCTTGGCCGCGTGCAGCGCCACGATCTGTTCTTCGATCGTGTGCTCGGCCACCAGGCGATAAACCGTTACCGGACGTTGCTGACCCATTCGATAAGCACGGTCGGATGCCTGATCCTCGACCGCCGGGTTCCACCACGGGTCGAGGTGAATCACATAATCGGCCTCGGTCAGATTGAGGCCGGTGCCGCCGGCTTTCAGGCTGATCAGGAAAATATCGCCGTCGCCCTTCTGGAAGGCATCGACACGCTCCTTGCGTGCCCGCGCCGGCGTGGTGCCGTCCAGATACTGCAGACGCACGCCCTTGGCTTCCAGCAACTGTTTTACCAGTGTCAGATGGTCGACAAACTGGCTGAACACCAGCGCCTTGTGACCGTTCTCGATCAGCTCGTCGACCAGCTTTTCGAACACTGCCAGCTTGCTGCCGGACAGCTCGCTGTCCTTCATCACCAGTTTCGGGTGGCAGCAGAAACGGCGCAGACGGGTAATCTCGGCCAGCACCTGCATCGCGCTGCGGCCATCCTCGCCCTTGAGTTCGTCGATCTTCTCCACCGCCTGCTGGCGCAAGGCTTCGTACAGATGCAGCTCGTCCGGCGACAGCGGCACCTTGTGGGTAATTTCGGTGCGCGGCGGCAGCTCGGTCAGCACCTGGTTCTTGGTACGACGCAGGATGAAAGGCTGAATCAGGTTCTTCAGTGCGATACGCGCATTGTCATCGCCACGTTCGATCGGATGGCCGAAACGCTGGGCAAAGCGTTCCTGACTGCCAAGCAGGCCCGGATTCAGGAAGCGGAACAGGCTCCACAGCTCGCCCAGATGGTTCTCGACCGGTGTACCACTCGCGGCCAACCTGAAGTCGGCCTGCAGATCCATCACCGCCTGTGCGCGCTTGGTGCCGGCATTCTTGATCGCCTGCGCCTCGTCGAGCACCACGGTCTGCCAGTGCACAGCGGCAAACTGCGCGGCATCCTGCTGCAGCAAGCCATAGCTGACCACCACCAGATCATTGGAGGCCAGGCCTGCCAACGTGCGCTGCTGATGGTAGGCGCGCACTTTCAGCGAAGGCGCAAAACGCGCGGCCTCGGACAGCCAGTTCAGCGCCACCGAGGTCGGTGCCACCACCAGCTGCGGGCCGTCGGCCGCGCGAGTCAGCAATAGCGCCAGTGTCTGCACGGTCTTGCCCAGACCCATATCGTCGGCCAGACACGCGCCCACGCCCCATTTGGCCAGCCGCGACATCCAGGCAAAGCCCTCGCGCTGGTAGTCGCGCAAGCTGGCCTGCAGCGTGTCCGGTACTTCCGGGGTGAAATCCTGCAAAGACTGCAGGCGCGATTGCTGCTCCAGCCACGCGCCGTCGGCATTGCATTCGCCGACATCGCCCAGCATGCCGGCCAGTTGCGGAGCCAGCAGCGCCGACACACGCAGGCCATCGGCGCTCTCGTGATCGGCCAGCGCCGCCAGCGCCTGCAGCCTGTCCTTCATCGCCGAAGTCAGCGCCAGCCAGTCGTTATCACCGAGCTTGAGGAAGCGGCCCGGCGTCTCGCGCAGCAAGTCCAGCAGCTCTTTCAGCGCCAGCACGCGGCCGTCGTCCAGCTTCAGCTGGCCGCCCAGCACGAACCACTCGCCCTGCTGGCGGATACCCAGTGCCAGCTGTGGCAGGCCGCGCCGGCTCTTGATGCGCATGCGCTCGCCTTCCGGCCACACGCATTGCAGCAGCTTGTTATCCAGCGCCTGCAGTTCCGACAAGACTTCGAGCGCTTCCTGCGGCTCGGCCAGCAGCCATTCGAGCGACTCGCCCTGGCTTGCGGCCAACCTTGGACAGGCGTCAACTACCTGCTTGAGCGCCTTCAGTTCTTTTTTCAGCTGGCGACGCGCACGCACCGCCTTGCCATCGATTTCGCCGACCAGGTTCTCCAGCCCCTCGCCGGGGTTGAACCAGTTGCCACCCGGCAGCGGCCGCACCAGCAATTGCAGGCGCAAGCCTTCCTGCAGCGGCAACAGATGGGCGTACAGATGTTCGTCGGCGGCAACCTTGTCGATATGCGCAGTCAGCTCGGCCATATCGGTATGCACCGGCACCAGCGGCGCGATATCGCGGATCGCCTCCAGCAATTCGTTTTTGGCAGCGCGCGGCACCGACAGGCCCTTGCCCAGCACGGCCGCAATCTGCCGCACTTCGCGGCTGATCTGGTACACCGCCAACCGCGTCGGCGTCTGTTTCAGCCAGACTATCTCGCTTTCGGCATGAATCTTGCCCGGCACCAGCGCCAGGCGGATGGTGTCGCCCTCTTCCTGCAGCTGCATGGTGACGCTGCCGGCCACCACATCGAGTCCGACATCGGGCGCATCGCTCCAGAACACGGCCGGATGCCCCACCAGCAGCGGCAAGACTTTTTCGGCATCCAGCTCGTAGCTGCTGCCGCCATGATGATGTTCGTACTGCTGACGCAAGGCGGCGATGATGCGCTCGTCTTGCGCGCTCAGATAATCCAGCGTCTCGTCGCCTTCAAACAGGCGGCGCAGCGCCACGCTGCGGCCCTTGCTCCACTGGCCCTTGCCGGTCTGCTTCTGCTCGCGGGCTTCCAGCATCGCGCCATGCGCGCCGATACTCAGCCACCAGGCCAGACGGTTCTCGGCCTGGGTCTTGCGCGGCTCGCTGCTTTTCTGGTTGCCCGGGCCGATCTGGCGCAGCGCCTGCAGCGCCTGCTGCCACGCCTCCTGCCGACGCCAGGCCTGATGCAGCGGCTTGAGGCGGAACTGGCCATGCAGCACCGTCAGCTGCGCTTCGCCGCCAAACTGGGCGGCAATCAGCGCATCGACTTCGCCGGCCAGCCACAGATAGCCTTCCTGTTGCAGCTGCTCGACAAACTGGCGCAACGCCTGCTGCCACTGCGGCGTGCGCGCCGCCTTCACATCCAGCCAGTACAGCGCCAGCGCCAGCAACAGGCCATCAAGGCCGACCAGCTGGCTAGGCTCGGGGCTGGCGATATGGCCGCCCGGTACGCCGCCTTCCAGCTGCATCAGCAGATGCTGCAGCACATAGTAGCTATGGCCCTGATGCTGGCGGATGCCGCTGCTGATCGCGCTTTTCAGCGCCGCATTGCGTGCTGTGCTGTTGTCGCTGCCCAAGAGCGCGATGCAATACAGCGCGTTGACGTCGGCCGGCAGCTCGATCTTGCGCTGGCCGGTCTGGCTCTTGAGATCCTGCAGCCATTGCTGCAGCGTGCCGACCGCCTCGCCGTGGCGGCCGGAGGCCACATGCAGCAGGAACATGCCGCTGAGGGCAAAGCCCTCGCCGCTGCTGGCTTCGCGCAGCAGCAAAGGCAACTCGCCGCGCAGCAGGTATTGCCATTGCAGCAGGCTGGTCAGCTCGTCCCAGTCGCGGTAGCCGTCATCCAGCCGCGACAGCGCATAGCGGTAGCCCTCGCGGAAGGTGTCGGCGCGATAGTTGGCCTCGGGCAGATAATCGAGCAGCAACATCACCTGGATGTCGTCCACCAGCCGGTCAAACAGCTGGCGACCGGCGGCATTGGCAAATAGCCGCTTGAACGGCGCCTGTGGCAGCGCGCCGCTGTGATGACTGGCGGCCTGCTGGTAACGCTGCAGCCAGTCCTGTGCCGGTGCGACCTTGCCCTGCAAAATGGCCAGCCACAGCTGCAGCTGGATCTGCGCGAGGTCGGGCTTGCCGCGTGCCGTGCCCGGCGAGCTCAGGTGATCGGTCAGCAGGTCTTCCCAGCCCTTGAGCTCGACGGTGTCGTCCATCAGCTGCAACAGCACGCTGTTGCGCGCATTCGGTGCCACGCGGTAAGGCAGGCCGGAGGTGCGCACGATCCAGCCCTGGTGTTCGAGAT
Organism: Vogesella lacus; assembly: GCF_979366295.1. Taxonomy (NCBI): domain Bacteria; kingdom Pseudomonadati; phylum Pseudomonadota; class Betaproteobacteria; order Neisseriales; family Chromobacteriaceae; genus Vogesella; species Vogesella lacus. The sequence continues at coordinate 274,914 of NZ_CEETQT010000004.1, read as the reverse complement.
CAGCCAGGAGATTGCCGAGCTTTTCGGTATTCACCGGTTTGCCGCCCTCGTCGCGGATCAGATTCAGCTGCAATAGCGTCAGCAGGCCAGCCTTGGTCTCGCCCGCAGGCAGAAGCGCCAGTGCATGCAGCACGGCACGATGGGCGGCGGTCAGTTGGTCTACGGTCGGTACGGTGAACAGATCGGACATTCGGCAGCAATCGGCAAAATTCGGAAAAAACAAAGGCCGCACACCCGGCAAAGGTGTGCGGCCAACCTTTGGGCAGCCGGTAATTATACGCGTGTCAGCGCGCGGCGGGCGGCGGCAATGGTCTGTTCGATCATTTCATCGCTGTGGGCGATGGAGATGAAGCCGGCTTCGTAGGCCGATGGTGCCAGATACACACCCTCGTCGAGCATGGCGTGGAAGAAGGCCTTGAAGCGCGGAATGTCGCATTGCGTCGCTTCGGCGTAGCTGGCCGGCACCTTGTCGCTGAAATAGAAGCCGAACATGCCGCCGACGCTGTCGGTGGTCATCGGCACGCCGGCTGCCTGGGCGGCCTCGGCAAAGCCTGCGGCCAACCTGGCGCTCTTGGCCGACAGTGTGGCGTAAAAGCCCGGCTGGCGGATCAGGCGCAGCGTGGCAAGACCGGCAGCCACCGACAGCGGGTTACCCGACAGCGTGCCGGCCTGATAGACATTACCCAGCGGCGCGATCTTGGCCATGATGTCGGCGCGACCGCCAAAAGCCGCCAGCGGCATGCCGCCGCCAACCACCTTGCCCAGCGTGGTCAGATCCGGCGTGATGCCGTGCAGACCTTGCGCGCAACCCAAATCCACGCGGAAGCCGGTCATCACTTCGTCGTAAATCAGCACCGCGCCGTGCTGCTCGGTCAGGCCGCGTAGTGCCTTCACGAATTCGGCCGATGGCTTGATCAGATTCATATTGCCGGCGATAGGCTCGAGGATCACGCAGGCAATCTTGTCGCCCAGCTCCTTGAAGGTATCGGCCAGCTGCTGCACATCGTTGTACTGCAACACCAGCGTGTGCTTGGTGAAGTCAGCCGGTACGCCGCCGGACGACGGGTTGCCGAAAGTCAGCAGGCCGGAGCCGGCTTTCACCAGCAGGCTGTCGGAATGGCCGTGGTAGCAGCCTTCAAACTTGATGATCAGGTCACGGCCGGTAAAGCCGCGCGCCAGACGAATCGCGCTCATGGTCGCCTCGGTGCCGGACGACACCAGACGCACCTGCTCGACCGATGGCAGCAAATCGCAGATCACCTCGGCGATTTCGATCTCGCCTTCGGTTGGTGCGCCGAAAGACAGGCCGCCCACGGCCGCCTCCTGCACCGCCTTCACCACTTCCGGATGGGCGTGGCCGAGAATCGCCGGGCCCCAGCTGCCGACATAGTCGAGATACTGCTTGTCGTCGGCATCCCAGAAATACGCGCCTTCGGCACGCTTCACAAAACGCGGCGTGCCGCCGACCTGGCCAAAAGCCCGTACCGGCGAATTCACGCCACCGGGAATGACTTGCTTGCCACGTTCAAACAGTTCGAGATTGCGGGACATTGTTTTCCTTTCCGGCGACCTTGCGGCCAACCTGTCAGCTTGTCTGCCGGATGGACAACCAGCCGGCGCGATGGGGTAGCGTGAGGCACGACGGCCTCACGACAGAATCGGGCAGGATTGTCCGGCAAATCGCGGCCGACAGCCAGCCTTGCCGGCAAATACCTTGCGCTGGCGCAGCCGCTCAGGCCTGCTCGTCAGCCAGCGCCTGCAAGTCGGCCAGTGACGTTGGCCGCACCACACGGGCGATTTCGACACCATCGCGCAGCAGGATCAGGCTTGGCCACAGTTTGACGCGATAGCTGCGCCCCAGGCGGCGGCCGGGGCCGTCTTCGACCTTGATATGGGTGATATCCGCCCGCGAAGCAAAGGCCTCGCGGATAAAAGGCTGCGCGCCCTGGCAATGCGGGCACCAGTCGACGCCAAACTCCAGCAGGGTCAGGCCGGGCAAGGCGTCCACGGCGCTGCGCTCGGGCGCGTTGGCAGAATAGCTAGCGAGATAGGTCATATTGGCAGGGCCTCTTCAGCAGGAAGGCACAGACTAGCGCATTTCCGCATTGGCGGCAGCCGGCTGCTTTTTCGCCTCGGCCCATGACAACGGGCACTGGCAGTGACTGCATTCATACAGCCGCGCATAACGTGCCTTGAAAGCCGCCACCCAGTCTTCGGCCAGTGGCAGTGCACGCCAGCAGCTGCCCAGAAAATCCAGCGCGCCAAACAGCAGATAGCTGTTGGTCAACAACTGTTTTTCGCCAAACTGCAGCGGGCTGTATTTCACCTCCAGCGGCGGGAGATTCTGCCAACCCGCCGCCAACAGCATATCGCGATGCTCATTCAGGCCGTAATACGGGTGGAGGGTTTTCAGCTCGGTATCGCAGTGCGGGCAATGCAGCACGGGCGCAGGCTTGCTCATCAGCATCTTTCGGGTATCGGTGACCGGCTTGGCGGCGGGGAAACATCAATGCGGCGAGATCATAGAACAGCATCGGCATAAATGAAATGCTCAAGCCGAGGCCCTGCCCGGCTAGCCATTGAACAGATAGTAAACGCGCTGCTGGCGCGGGCTGACCAGCAACAGGCCGATACGGCCATAGGCGTAATAGCTGCCCGGCTCGGCCAGCGCCGCGCTGGCCTGCGCCGCCAGCTGTGCATCGATATCAATGCAAAAGCCGTAACGGCAAATGTAGTCGCCAAGAACCAGCTGCCGCTGCCCGGGCGGGGCGCCCCAGCGGCTGTCCAGCGGCAAGGGCGTGGCCTGCCATTGCTCGTAATCGCCGCGCCATTCGCGCCCGGCCTGATCGGCATTTGGCGGCATCTCGTCAAAAAACGCGAGGCCACGCTGGTTGATCGCCGCCGCCACCGCCGGCGGCAAAGGATAGACGCGAAAGCCGGCCTCGTTGCCGCCGGGGCCGAAGCCCCACGTTTCCTCAAGCTGATAACTGATGCGATCCACCTGCAAGGCGTCCGGCACCACCTGCAGCGCCCACAGCCGTTCATAGTGGCGATACGCAAACAGCGGCATCGCCACCAGCGCCATCAGCAGCAAGGCAAAACCGTAGCGCGGCAAATGCCGCCACGCCTGCCACAGCAAGGCAAACAGCACCACGGGGATGGCCAGCAGAATCAGGGCGATCAGATAGAACATGGCGGGCAGACAAGGTTGGCCGCAAGGCGGCGAAGGCTTATTTCTGCAGCATCAGCCACAGCCCCGTCAAGCTCAGGCCGGCACCGGCCAGCCGCGGCAAGGAGAGTGTCTCGCGAAACAGCCAGTAGCCCAGCGGCAGCAACAGCAGCGTGCTCAATACCGTACTGCTGAGCCCGGCCACGCCCATGCTCCAGCCGGCGCGATACGCCAACAGGAAGCCCAGCTCGATGCCGAGAATGCCCAGCGCCACGCCCGCCGTGCTCCAGTCCATGGCACTAAGACTGCGGCTGCCGACCGCCAGCGGCAGCGCCGCCAGACACACCAGCATGGCCAGACCATAACTGATGGCGAGGGCCAGAAACGGGTTGACCCCGGCCGGTACCTGCTTGATCGACAGGTGATAGATGATGGAGCCGGCAACCGCCAGCATCAGTGCAGCCAGATACATATCATGCTCCGCCAGAGGGTTAAGGATCACCATGCTAGCGAAGGCCGACTGCTATAGGTAGACTGCCATTTTCACGCACCATCATAAGCAAAGCTTATAACCATGGACCTCGATACCAGCCTGTTGCGCAGCTTTGTCAGCATCGTCAATCACGGCAGCATCAACCGCGCTGCCCAGCAGCTGAACAAGACCCAACCGGCCCTAAGCCTGCAGTTGCGCAAACTGGAACAACAACTGGGCAGCACCCTGCTGCAACGCAGTACCCGTGGTGTACTGCTGACAGCTGCCGGCGAGCGCCTGTTGCCGCACGCACGCCGCCTGCTGGCGCTGACAGATGGCATCACCGGCCAGTACGCCAGCGTCGCTGCGGCCAACATTCCCTTGCGTATCGGCCTGCTGGAGGATCTGGCCGGCAGCTGCCTGCCACAGGTGTTCGCCGACTTCGCCGCCCACCAGCCCGGGCTCAGACTGTCAGTCCAGCTGGGCTTGAGTGAGGGCCTGTTACACAACATGGCGCAAGGCGAGCTGGACATCGTGGTCAGCGCGCCCTGCAGCGGGCAAACCCCGCCGGCGGTGGCCGACGAGACCCACGGCTGCCCGCTGCACTGGTATGCCGACCGTTATTTCACCCTGCCCGAAGGCTCGCTGCCGCTGGTGATGTTTGCGCCGCCCTGCACCTGGCGCGATCGCATGTTGGCCGCACTCGAACAAGCCGGCCAACCTTGGCATATCGTGTTCGAAAGTGCCAGCCTGCCGGCAGTACAGGCGGCGGTGCGCGCCGGACTCGGCGTCGCCGGCCTGCTGTGCGACACCGCGCCACCCGATAGCGTCGTCATCGCCCCGCCACGCCTGCCCGCACTGGGTACCGTACCCCTGGCGGTCTACCGCCCGCCGGGCAGCCGCCACCCGCAGGCGCAGGCGCTATCTGCACTTTTCTGCCGCGCGCTGGCGGCCATCAGCCAGAGCGCCGCCACAGCCGCACCATGAAAAAAGCCGCCAGCCCATGCGGGTGGCGGCTTTTTTGCGTGAAACGCTTACCAGCGGGTAAACGGATGCTTCGACAGATGCGCATTGGTAAAGCGACCATCGAAGGTGACTTCTTCACCGATCCATGCCGGCTTGTCGAAGGCGGTGTCTTCTGATGGCAGCTCGATCTCGGCCAGCACAAGGCCGGCGTTGTCGCCGAAGAACTCGTCAACTTCCCACACGAAACCACCCAGCTCGATGCGGTAACGCAGCTTGTCGACCACCATCGGGCACATGGCGTCCATGATGGTCTGCGCCTCGGTAACAGGGATGGTGTATTCGAATTCGTGGCGGCTGATCTCGCTGATCTGTCCTTTCAGCGTCAGCCACGCCTGATCGCCGACCACGCGCACGCGCACGGTGCGTTCCTTTTCTACCGACAGATAACCCTGGCGGTAACGCACACCCTCGGCGAGGCCTCGCCAGGCCTCACCATTCACCCGAAAACGGCGCTCGATTTCAACTGCCATCTTTGCTTGCTTCCTTCTTGATCGCGCGGGCCGGGGCTTTCAGACGCCAGTCGGCCTCGCGGTAGGGATAAACATCTTGCGGCCAACGTGCATCCAGCCGGTAGACAAACCACGGCTGGCCGGGCTGCAAACGATTGCCTTTGATCGCATCGTCGACATCGCTCTTGGCGGCCTGCACGCTGCAATACACCTTGCTGCCCGGATAATGGCCATCGCTGGCACGTTGCAGGCCGGGCGGCACCTGCTCGGGCGGCAGGCGACCGGGCATGGCGGCAAGGTTGGCCGCAGGCACATCGCCCAGGTCCTGCGCAGACAGGATGAATACGCTGTCAGTACAGTCCTGGCGCTGGCAGGCGCTGAGTGTCGCGGCCAGCAAAACGGGTAACAGAATGGCTTTCATCAGAATGGCTTGACGATGACGAGGATGATCACGGCCAGCAAGACCAGCACTGGCAGCTCGTTGAACACACGGAACCAGGTATGACTCTTGCGGTTAAGGTTGGCCGCAAAGTCGCGCTGCAGCTTGAAGCAGTAGCCATGGTAGCCGATCAGCCCGGCAACCAGGGTCAGTTTGGCATGTAGCCAGCCGCCATTGATGCCGAATCCCAGCATCAGGCTCAGACCGGTCAGCAGCGCCAGCACACCCAGCGGCGTCATGAAACGCAGCAGCTTTTGCGACATCAAGATCAGACGGCTGTGTTCGGCGCTGCCGTGTTCGACCATGGCCAGATTGACGTAGAGCCGCGGCAGATAGAACAGGCCGGCAAACCAGGACACCACGAAAAACAGGTGAAACGCTTTCAGGTAGAGATAGGTCATCGCTCTGGATACGCCTTGTGAGTGCGTAATGGGTTCGGGACGCCGGCCATTGTCCATCATGCGGCAGGGCTTGTCTTGATCCAGACAAAACGGCCGCCCGCTGGCGGCCGTTCTGGCGAATCATGATGCTTACTTCTTGCGCGCCGCCTGATACAGCGGCATCACGCGTGGCAGCAGTTTTTCGATTTCCTCGATACGCTGCGGGCCGGACGGGTGAGTCGACAGGAAGGACGGGCCGCTGCCGGCACCGGCTTGCAGCATCTTCTGCCACAGTGTCACCGCCGCCGACGGGTTGTAGCCGGCGCGCGCCATCAGCTCGAGGCCGATTACGTCGGCTTCGGATTCCATGGTGCGGCTATTGGGCTTGGACAGTGTCAGGTCGGTGGCGATCGAGGCCAGATCCATCTGCCCTTGCGACAGGCCGGCCAGCTGGCCGATCACGTTCAGGCCCAGATTCTGTGCCGCTGCCTGGCTCATGCCTTCGCGGCTGTGCTCGCGCAGCGCGTGGGCGATTTCGTGGCCGATGATGGCGGCCAGCTCATCGTCAGACAGACGCAGCTTTTGCACGATGCCGCTGTAGACCATGATCTTGCCGCCAGCCATCGCGTAGGCATTGAGCTGGTCCGACTCGGTGACATTGGTTTCCCAGTTCCAGCGTGCCGCATCGGGGCGGAACACCGGCGTCTGCGCGATCAGCTTTTGCGAGATGCCGCGCACGCGACGGGTCAGCGCCGCGTCGGTATTGAGCTTGCCCGCGCCCTGGGCTTTCTGTTTTTCCTGCAGGTAAGCCTGGGCCGAGGCCTGCTCGACCTCTTGCGGCGACAGCAGCATCAGCTGCTTGCGACTGGCACCGACTTCACCGCTCTGGGTGGTATTCACACAGCCGGCCAGCGCTGCCGGCAATACCGCCAGCCAGGCGGCACGATACAGCCACTGTTGCATGGGTTTGCTCCTTGTGTGGCGCTTAAAACGCCATCATTTCAAAATCATCCTTGCGGGCATCGCAATCCGGGCAAGTCCAGTTTGGCGGGACATCTTCCCACTTGGTGCCGGGGGCGATACCGTCTTCCGGGCGACCTGCCGCTTCGTCGTAAATAAAGCCGCAAATCAGACACATCCAGGTTTGCATGGTATTCAGCCTTCCCTCGGTTAAAATCGTATTGTAAATGAACCTGAGCTGAGAAACGCCTTGAGCCAAGACATCCCCCTGCCGCCCATCGTGCTGACGCTGGCCGGCTCCGACCCGACCGGCGGTGCCGGCATCCAGGCCGACATCCTGACCCTGGCCAGCATGGGCTGCCATCCCTTGTCGGTCATCACCGCTGTCACCGTGCAGGATACGCGCGGCGTGCAGGATTTTCTGGTGATGGACGACGAATGGGTACTCGACCAGGCACGCGCCGTGCTCGAAGACATGCCGGTCTCCGCATTTAAAGTGGGGATGATAGGCAGCGTCAACAATGTCGTGGCGATTGCCGAGCTGATGGCCGACTACCCCGACATCCCGCTGATCTACGATCCGGTACTGGCCAGCGGCGCCGGCGACGAGCTGGCACGCGAGGAGCTGATCCACGTGCTGCGCGACATGCTGCTGCCGCAAGTCAGCGTGCTGACACCCAACAGCCTCGAGGCACGCCGCCTGGCGGCCAACGATGACGAAGAGGACAGCGAGCTGGCGCTGGCCGATTGCGCCAAGCGCCTGACTCGTCTGGGCTGCGACTATGTGCTGATTACCGGCACCCACGAAGCCAGCCGCGATGTGGAAAACCGCCTGTACGATCTGTCCGGCGAAGTGCGCGTCGATACCTGGCCACGGCTGAATGGCAGCTTCCACGGCTCGGGCTGCACGCTGGCCTCGGCGATTGCCGGCCTCGTCGCGCGCGGTCTGGCGGTGCCTGAAGCTGTCAAGGAAGCGCAGGACTTCACCTGGCAGGCTCTGCGTTACGGCTTCCGCCCCGGCATGGGGCAATTCATCCCGGACCGTCTGTTCTGGGCCAATGACGATACCGCCGAAGGCGAGGAAAACGACAAGGCATGAGCAAAGCCATTCACGGTCTGTACGCCATTACCCCCGACACCGACGACAGCGAACGCCTGATCGAGCAGGTCAGCGCCGTGCTCGATGGCGGCGCGCGCATCTTGCAATACCGCAACAAGAGCGAAGACCAGGTGCGACACCTGTGGCAAGCCAATATCCTCGCCAGCCTGTGCCAGAGCCGCAATGCGCTGTTCATCATCAATGACGATGTCGAGCTGGCGCTGGCTGTCGGTGCCGACGGCGTGCACCTTGGCCGCGATGACGGCGATATCGCCGCCGCCCGCGCCCGGCTCGGCCCGGCCGCGATTATCGGTGCCAGCTGCTATGACAGCCTCGCGCTGGCCGAACAGGCAGTCAAGGCCGGTGCCAGCTATATCGCCTTTGGCGCGGTGTTTCCGTCTGCCACCAAGCCGGCTGCCGTGCGCGCGCCGCTGAGCCTGTTTGCTGCCGCCAAAGCGCTTGGTGTGCCCAGCGTGGCAATTGGCGGCATCAACGCGGCCAACGCGGCCGAGGTTATCGCCGCCGGCGCTGATGCGATTGCCGTGATCGGCGGCCTGTTCGATCACGATGATCCGGCGCTGGCCGCCGAAACCCTCAGCCAGCTGTTTGCCTGACGCCGCTGCGGCCAACCTTGGCCACAGGCACGGCAATTGCATGATGTCCGGCCCAGCCTTTTGCCGGACATCAGCATGACCTCCCCGTTCATTCGCCCTGCCACTTTCGCCGATGCCGCAGCCATCTGCGCGATCTACAACCCCTATGTGCTCGACAGCAGTATCAGCTTCGAAGAACAAGCCGTGCATCCTGACGAAATGGCCAATCGCATCCGCGATGTCGCCGATATGGGCCTGCCCTGGCTGGTGCTGTGCGTGGGGCAAGACTTGATCGGCTATGCCTATGCCACGCGCTGGCGCGCACGCCCCGCCTACCGCTACGCCGTCGAAACCAGCATCTACCTCGCGCCGCACGCCGGCGGCCGCGGCCTGGGCACGCAGCTGTATCAAGCCTTGCTGCGCGACTTGCAAGCACGCGAGCTGCACACCGCGATTGCCGGTGTCGCCCAGCCCAACCCGGCCAGCAATGCGCTGCATACCGCGCTGGGTTTCAGCCAGGTTGCCAACTTTCGTGAGGTTGGCCGCAAGTTCGGCCAGTGGCTGGACGTCGCCTACTGGCAGCTGCCGCTGAGCGAGTCTGTCGGGCCGGATACCACAGCCACAGCCATGCAGCCGGAAAAAGCTTGTCAGTAGACATCGCTCAAAGTAACGTATCAAAACGTTACGTTACTTTGGGGCACAGCCATGCACAACCGTTTTGACCTGTTTCGCCAGACCGAGCTTGGCCGCCAACTCGAGGCGCTGATCTGTGCGCCGCAGCGCTACAGCGAATACGCCGCGCTATCGCGTGCCGGCCTACCGGCCGTCACCGCACTGGTGCACGAGCTGGCACAGCACTTCCCTGAGCTGGAAACCGAGCAGACCGCACGCCAGTTTTGCGGGGCGATGGTCGGCGAGGTCATGCGTCAGCATGGCCACCAGTTGCTGCGCGCGCGCGGCCGCGTGCCTGGTGGCTATTTCAGCTATGGCGCGGTGTGGTCGGCGCTGCCGGTGGCGCAGGATTTCGCCAGTCTGCTGCAGCAATTTGCCGGCATGCCCGAGCGCGTTGCCCGAAAACTGGGCACGCTGGCACCAGCACAGCGCACACAGCGCCCGGCCGGCAGCGGTTTTTGTGCGCTCGAGCATCTGTGCCATCTGCGCGATCTTGACCGCGATGCCTTTCTGCCACGAGTACAGGCAATGTTGAACGAAACCCTGCCGACCCTGCACAGCGTGAATGGCAGCATCTGGGCCGAACAGCGACAGTATCTGGCGCAGGATTACGCACAGGCCGCCGCCGGCTTTGTCGCGGCGCGCGCCAGCCTGCTGGCGATACTGGAAAACTGTGGAGAGGCCGAGCAGCAAAGGCTGGCGGTGTGGAACGACAAACGTTTGAACTTGCAGGATCTGCTGGCCGATATGGTGGCGCACGATGCCACCCACTTGCTGGAAATCGATGAATTGCTGCTGGCGCTGCAAGGCGAACAGGCCTGACAGACTTGCGGCCAACCCTAAGGTTGGCCGCAAGCTTCAGACACTCTGGCAGACGCGGTTGCGTCCTTCTTCCTTGGCGCGATACAAGGCCTCGTCGGCACTCTGCAGCAGGACGCTGTAGTTGCGCTGCTGGCGGGCATCGACCACACCGCCCGAGAAAGTCAGGCCATTCAGCGTACTGCCATCATCCGGCGAGCTGATATGGCTGGCGGCAAACTGACGCTGCAGCAACTGAACAGTCTGCTGCATCGCACCGGCGGTAGCATCAGGCTGTACGATGCAGAACTCCTCGCCACCGTAGCGCACCACGAAGCCATCGCCATAAACGCAGGCCTGACACAGTCTGGCAAACTGGCGCAGTACCTCGTCACCCGTGCCGTGGCCATGACGGTCATTCACCAGCTTGAAGTGATCAAGGTCGATCAGCGCCAATGCCATCGGCCGCCCCTCGCCCAGATATTGCCCCAGCTGCTCGTACAGATAATGACGGTTATACAGCCCGGTCAACGGGTCATGCAGCGCCTGGTAACGCAGCTCCTGCTGCAGGGCATCAATCTCGGCCAGTCGCTGCTCCAGCTCGGCATTCAGTGCCGTGGCCTGCAAGCGCGCCACTTCGGTCTCTTGCTGACGCAGCAAGGCCAGATCGCGTTCGAAACCGATGCGCAAGGCCGCCTGATGCAGCATCGCCGTGCGCTGCTGGTAAAAACGGTAGCCGAGAAACACCAGCGACAGCATCAATACCGACAGCACCCAGTACACGGCAACCGCCGACTCGCGATACAGCGCCGCCTTGCGCTGCCAGTCCTGCAGATTGCTGCTGTCCAGCATCAGCACGCTGCGATCAGCCAGCCAGAACGACAGCCACAGAAAACCCAGCACCGAGGCCAGCATGAACAGCACGATGACCAGCATCGCCAGCGGGTCACGGTCGCTGCGCATCTGCGCCGGCCAGTGCTTCTCGCGCCAGCGCAATACCAGCGGCGTCAGCAACAGCAAGGGCATGACGGTAATCAGCGTCTGCACGGTATTGCCTACCCACCAACCCTGCCACAGGGTAAAGGCATCCAGCGCCGACAGCTTGTTCATGTAAGACCAGATAAACGAGCCGCTGGCACTGCTGACACCGGAAATGAAGCAGACCACCACGAACAGCAGAATCGCCGCCAGACTGGACGGCGCGTAAGTGATATGGATATTGCGGTAGACCAGTGCCATCAACAGCAGACCCAGCGGGTTGCTGAAAGAAAACAGGACTCCCCAGCCCAAGGGCAAGCCGGACAGCATCGCTACAAGGAAGGTGGCAGCAAAAGCCAGCCAGATGCCCCAACGGAAGCCGAACCACAACACCCACAATGTAGAGATGGTCAGCGGCGGGTAGATACTGATGAAGAAATCAAGACCGCCGACTTTCACCGGCAGCTGGTACCAGGAGTCGTGCAATTGCACCTTGGCCAGCCACAGTGAAATCAGCAGGGAAAACAGCCAGGCACCAAGCAGCAACAGGCTTGGTCTTTGCCCGAAGGAGGCAAGCACGCGGCCAACAGGCAAAGCATAGCTGCTGATAGGCCTGACGTGCTGCTCGTCCTCGGCAGCGAGGAAATTGTCTTTGGGGATGCTCATGTGTCGCGTAGCAATGGCGAAAGACGCTGGCCCTATCTTGCCATTGCTGCCTTGCAAAGTCAGAAATTCGTTATCGGTATGCCACAAAGAAATGGCCGGGCTGCAGAACAGGACGGCCATATTCTATAGATATCGACGCGAAATCGCTTTTCTTTATCTGTTTGTCCGCCACCGCATCATCATGGCTAGCAAGATGCCTGCCAACAATGCCCACAAGGGGGCACCGATGCCGGCAATGGTAATGCCCGATGCCGCCACGACAAAGGTCAGCAATGCCGCCTCGCGGTCTTTTTCTGGCGTCAGTGCCGTAGCCAGCGAGCTACTCAGCGTGCCGAACAAGGCCAGCGCCGCTGTCGTGGTCACCAGCGTCACCGGCAACAGCAGCAACAAGGCCACCAGCGCGCCGCCGATGGCAGCCACCAGCAGATAACACAGCGCCGCCACCATGCCGGCCTTCCAGCGCTCGGCCTGATCCGGATGGCAATCGCGGCCGGTACACATCGCCGCGGTAATCGCCGCCAGCACCACACCGTGGCAGCCAAATGGCGCCAGCAGCGCCGACACCCCGCCAAGCAGGCTGACCGGCGCGCGCGCCGGCAAGTCAAAACCGTCGTGACGCAGCACCGCCATACCCGGCAAAAACTGCCCGGTCAGCGCCACCAGCGCCAGCGGCAGCGCGATATTGCTGAGTCCGGCCAAGGTAAATACCGGCATGGTAAACAGCGGGCCGCTGGCTGCGGCCAGGGTGGTCGTGCCGGCATGCCAGCTGCCCTGCCACCACACCAGCACACAGCCAAGGGCCAAGGCCAGCATCAGCGCATAACGCGGCAACAGGCGGCGGGCGATGAAAAACAGCAGGGTCATCGGCAGCACCAGCGTCACATTGTCGCGCAGCGCCGGTACCAGCTCGACCACAAAGCGGAACAGGATGCCGGCCAGCAAGGCCGCCGCCAACGCCGGCGGAAATCGTTTCATCAGCGCATCAAACGCGCCGCTGATGCCGACCAGCCACACCGCCAGCCCGGCCAGCAAAAAGCCGCCGACTGCCTCGGGATACGTCACCGTCGGCAAGGCGGCCAGCAACACGGCCGCCCCCGGCGTCGACCACGCGGTAATCACCGGCATGCGCCAGCGCCACGACAGATACAGCCCGGCAATGCCGGAGCCGAAAGACACCGCCCACAGCCACGAGGCCAACTGGCCCGAAGACAGGCCGGCCTGTTGCGCGGCATGCACGATGATCAGGAAGGGGCCGGAATAACCGACCAGAATGGTCAGCACCCCGGCCAGCAAGGCGGAAGGCGGCAAGGCTCGCAACATGACAGACTCCGTAAACACGATGAACCATGCTCACACGCGGGCCGGCCTGCCGCTAGCCACAGTCAGGCAAACAGCCGGCTTCCCAGCACGCTTGTTATATAAAACAGTGAATCATCGCTGCCAGTAAAGCAGCACGGAACCCGCCAGCGCCACCAGCAACACATTGGCCAGCACCAGATACAGCGCAAAGCGGATCAGCGCCTGCTCTTCCTCCCGCTCGCATTTCGCCAGACTGCACAACAGCGCCACCATCGGCAGCGAGCCCAGAGCCGCATGTCCGGCGGCACTGTTCTGCACCGCGGCCAACAGCGGCAGCCACTGCGCCGGCAGGTCCAGCTGCGCCACGGTCGGCATCATGATGGCATTGCCCCCGACATTCGAGCCGGTGATATAGCCGGCCACGCCGCCAAACAGCGCCAGCGAAGCCGGCAGCCACGCCAGCGGCAGCGCCTGCAGGCCCAGCCGCAGCCCATCCAGAAAGCCACCCTTCACCAGTAATTGCGACATCAGCAGAAACAGCAGAATGGTCAGCAAGGGCCGCTGCGCGCGTGTCAGCCACGGCGCGAATGTCGCCTGCCGCGGCAAGCGCCACAGCAGCAGCAAATCCACCAGCAACAGCGCAAGGCCGGGCGAAGCCAGCGGCTGCCAGCTGACCTGCGCGCCCTGAATCAGCCACGGCGGCAGCACCAGATTCAGCAGCTTCAGCAACAGCACGGTCAGCAGCAAGGCAAGATAGGGCCAGGCGGCTGTCGGCAAGGCCAGCACATTGGCCAGACCGGGCCGCGTGTACAGCGCACCCAGCATCAGCACCAGCGCGGCGGCGCTGACACCGGCCAGCTCCGGCCCCAACCGCGCACTGACCAAATGCAGCATCGCCACAAACAGCAATGCCAGCACCGCCGCCAGCACATACCAGGGCAGGCGACGTTGGCCGCATTGCCATAGCGTCAGCCAGGCCGCCAGCACGAAGACCGCCGCACTGCTGCCCGCCGTCCACGCCCCGAGCTGCACGGCCGGCAAGCCGGCCAGTGCCGCACCGATCACTGTGGCCAAGCCCAGCGTGCCCCACGGCATGATGCTCATGCCGGCCAGTGCCACCCGCAAGGCCGCCGGCCGCGGCAACAAGGCCAGCAAAAGCGGCACCGTCGCCATCAGCGACACGCCAAAGCCGGTCATGCTCTCCAGCAGCGGCGCGAGGCCTAGCACCAGCATCAACGCCAGTACCACGCCCTGCCAGCCCAAGCGCCCCAACCATTGCGACAAGGCCGGATTGGCACCGTTGCGCTCGATCAGGATCACGAACAACAAGCCCGGCGCAATCACGCAAGCAGTGCTGGCAAACAGGATGGCCGTGTCCTGACTGATGGCCGCCAGCACCGGCCAGGAAAACGGCTGTGCCACACCGGCCAGCCACAACAGCAGACTGAGTGCCGCGCCACCGAGCGCCGCGTGCAAGGGCGGCCGGCGCAACAACAAGATCAGGATCATGACCAGTATCACTGGCGAAAACAGCAAGAACGTCATCAGGGCATTCCACAGGTTCGGATCAGACAAGCACCCCGCCAGCCGCAAGGCTGCAGGGCAAGGAAGCGACAGCCTGCCGCCTTGAGCGGCGCTTTACTTGTCACAATCAGCCAAACAGCATGGACAAGCCGGCAACTGTTATATAAAACAGCTGCATGACCGAACTTCCGCTTTACCGGCAGATTGCCGAGCAACTGCAACAGCGCATGGATAGCGGCGAGCTGCCACCCGGCAGCCGGCTGCCGCCGGTACGCCAGCTGGCGCGCGACTATGGCGTCAACACCCTGACCGCGCTGGCCGCCTATCGCCATCTCGAGCAGCAGCAAAGCGTGATCGCGCGCGCGCGTGCCGGCTTTTTTGCCGCACTGCCGGCCAGACACACGCCACGGCCGCCGCACTCGCCACTGCCGGCAGCGGCGGCGCTGGTGGATGTCAGTTCGCGCATGAACATCCTGCTGCAGCTGAACGACGCACGCATTCACACCCAGCTGCACATGGCCGAGGCCGCGGCCAACCTTTACCCGGCACAAGAGCTGGGCCGTCGCCTGCAGCTGGCGCTGCAACGACAGCCCGAACTGATAGGTGCCCATCTGCCGCAGGCCGAACACTGGCGGCTGATGCATGCGCTGCAAAAACTCGCCTCCGAGCGCGGGCTGGATTTGCCGGCCGACGGCCTGTTGGTGACCCACGGCATTACCGAGGGCATCAGCCTTGCGCTGCGGCTGCTGACCCGCCCCGGCGACACCGTGGCGGTGGAGACACCGGTGTATTTCGGCCTGCTGCAAACCCTGCAAGGCCTGGGCCTGCGGGTGCTCGAAATCCCCTGCACGCCGGATGCCGGCCTGTCGCTGGAGGCGCTCGAATTCGCGCTACGCCACGGCCCGCCGGTACGCTGTCTGGTGTGCGTGCCGCACTTCCAGAATCCCACCGGCGCGCTGATGCCCGAGGACAACAAGAAGCGGCTGCTGACCTTGGCGCGCAAGCATGGCCTCACCCTCATCGAGGACGATGTGTTCGGCGATCTGCACTATGGCCCACAGCGCCCGCTACCACTGAAAGCCTGGGACCGCGATAACGAGGTGATTTACTGCGCCTCCTTCACCAAGAGCTATGCACCCTCGCTGCGGCTGGGCTGGCTGGCCGGTGGCCGTCATCACGCGGCGCTGTTGCAGCTGAAGGCCAGCAGCACCCTGCTCGCCTCGCCGCTCTTGCAGGTGGTGCTGGCCGATGTACTTGAAAGTGGTGATTACCGCCGGCAAAACCGCATCTTGCGCCAGCAGTTGTACAGCCAGATGCAGGCCGCCTGCCGCGCCGTGGCCCGATACTTCCCCCGCGGCACGCGGCTGCGCCCGCCGCAGGGCGGCTTGCTGCTGTGGCTGGAAGGGCCGGAAAACCTCGACAGCCAGTTGCTGTTGCAGGCGGCACTGGCCGAAGGTATCAGCTTCGCGCCCGGCCTCGCCTTTTCGACCGAGGCGCGCTTTGGCCACTGTCTGCGCATCAATTGCGGCCAACCTTACACTCCGGCTTTTGACGCCGCGCTGGCCCGGCTAGGCGCACTTGCCTGCCAGCTGACGGGAACTTGCGCCCCGTCTGGCGACTCTCTTGCTTAATCAAACCGTAAATGGAGTACACCATGAATACCCCGCGTCTGCTGTTGGCCACCGCTCTGGCTCTGACTCTGGCCGCCTGCAGCGAAGAACAGACTGCCAAGCTGCAAGCCGGCGCCAGCGCCGCCATCGGCGTCGCCGGCAAGGTCGTCAACAGCAGCGAGCCACTGGGCGAGCTGGCCAATAGCGCCAGCGCCGCCGCCGGTGTGGCTGCCGGCCTTGGCCAGAATGCCAGCGCTGCCATCGGCGTCGGCAAGCGCGTGGTCGAAGCCGCTGCCGTGCTGAACCCGGAACTGGCACAGCAGGTTGAAGAAACCAAGCAGCAAGTCGATGCGGTGAAGCAGGCCGCCGACATCCTGCAGGGCAAGTAAGCGCTGCACTGCGACAAGCAAAAGGCCACAAACCTCGCGGTTTGTGGCCTTTTTTGTTGACTGCCCGACAGCTTACAGCGGCAGACGGCTGCGCAATTCGCCCGCCCAGTCGCGGTTGGCAAAGTCGGCGCCCATCACCAGCGACACGTAGAAATCGCCGCCAAAGCGCGCATCCACCTCGATCAGCACATGCACGTCCTGACCGTAAGGGATGAAGGTCAACTCCATTTCCTGGAAGCGGAAGCTGCCGCCGCGCGCCTTCAGTTCGAATTCCTGATAGCAGCCCAGTGTCGACATCACATTGCCGATACGCGCGGTGCCGACTTCGACGTCGGTAGTCGCCAGGCCCCAGCCCAGCTGTTCGAATGCGGCCAACATCGCCGCCACTTGTGGCGTCGGCAGCACTTCGATCAGGTCGCGGTCGCTGCCATCAACAGCATTGTCGATGGCCAGATCGGTGTGGATCCACACCGGCAGCGGGCGGCCGTAATGCGCCACGGCGTTGATCGGGGTTTCCAGCGGCAGGGTGATCTGGAACGGAATCTCGCGGTTCTCGCCGCTGCGAATGGTGAAACGCTCGGCCACACGCACCGCGCCCAGCGGCAGCGCACCGCGTACCTCGTGATCGCCGGACTCCTGCTCGGCCTCGCACATCAGCACCAGATCGATCTTCTCGATGTCCTGATCGGCATTGCCGCCTTGCACCACGACCTTGCCGTGCAGCACTTCACCCGGGCGCAGACGCGGGTTTTGCAGTTGGGTATCGACCTTGGCGCCACCGACGCCGATAGAGGCAAGCAGTTTCTTGAACATGTCTGTTATTCCGTATTGTGGTGACTTCGAATAGCCTGTGACTGATATCTGCGCGGCAGGTTCCGCGCCAGGCTGCCACTTTACCCTGCGGCCAACTATCGGTACAAAGCCTGAATCAACAGGAGAGCGTCATGGAAAAACTGGACTGCATCGTGATCGGTGCCGGCGTCATCGGCCTTGCTTGTGCGCGGGCACTGGCCAAGGCTGGCCGCGACGTATTCATCCTCGAAGCTGAACAGGCCTTTGGCCAGCACACCTCCAGCCGTAACAGCGAGGTCATTCACGCCGGCATGTACTACCCCGCCGGCAGCCTGAAGGCGCTGCACTGCGTGCGCGGCAAGAACATGCTTTACCAGTACTGCCAGGAGCGCGAGATTCCGCACCAGCGGCTGGGCAAGCTGATCGTCGCCCATCGTCCGGAGGAAATGTCGCAGCTGATTGCCTTGCAGGAAAAGGCACTGGTCAATGGCGTGCCCGATCTTGTCTGGCTGGACAAGCAATCGCTGCGCGAAATGGAGCCGGCGCTGGATGCGCATGCCGCGCTGTATTCGCCCACCACCGGCATCATCGACAGCCACGCGCTGATGATGGCGCTGCTGGTCGATGCCGAAAATGCCGGCGCGACACTGGCACTGCAATCGCGGGTCACCGCCGGGCGCTGTACCGACGAGGGCATCGTGCTGATTGTCGACGGTACGGAGGTGCAGGCAAAAACCGTGGTGAACGCCGCCGGCCTGTGGGCACATACTCTGGCGGCGCGTATTCGCGGCGTACCGCACGAGATCATCCCGCGCGTGCGCTATGCGCGTGGCGTCTATTTTGCGCTGCAGGGCAAATCGCCATTCTCGCGGCTGATCTACCCACTGCCCGAGCCGGGCGGCCTCGGTACACACCTGACGCTGGATCTGGGCGGCCAGGCGCGCTTCGGCCCCGATGTCGAGTGGATCAACCAGATCGACTACACGGTAGATCCGGATCGCGCCGAGAGCTTTTACCAGAGCATTCGCCGCTGGTGGCCGGATCTGCCCAATGGCGCGCTGTCGCCAACTTATAGCGGCATCCGCCCCAAGGTCATCGGCGAAGACCGGCCGGAAGGCGATTTTCTGGTGCAGGGGCAAGAGGGGCACGGCATTCCGGGGCTGATCAATCTGTTCGGCATCGAGTCGCCCGGCCTCACCGCTTGCCTGTCGATTGCCGACGAGGTGTTACGGCGCTGCCGCCAGTACTGGTAGCCGGCGGCTTAGCTGGCCAGCCGTTCGGCCTCGGCGAGGATCAGGCGGCGGATCAGCCCGCTGACTGGGCGGATCAGATACCAGTAGGGGGCGAAACGGTAAAGGCTGGCACGATCGGGACAGTAGACGCGGGTTTCGGTCTGCAGCAGGCGGCTGTCGCCCTCATCGCGCACCCGGAAACCCAGTAAAAGGTTGGCCGCACCGGCCTGCTCGCGGCGGCCGACAAAATCATCAATGCCCGAGAGCGGCTGCAGGCCGAAATCGCTCTGCCAGAAGCGGCCACGCAGTGCATAAATCAAACTGGTTTCATCCTGCTGCAGCAGAGTGAACTCATGCAGGCCGAACGGTGGCTTGTCCTGCAAGGCAGTGCGCCCCAGCAGGCGCGCCGGCAACTCGCGCAGCCACATCGCCTGACGCAATACGGGCAAGCGCTGTTCTTCTATACGGGGAATCGCCGCCAGCAGGGCGCCAGCGGCTGGCTGGCAGCGACGCTGATGACGCTCGACAAACTGGTAGGTCGGCAGCAGCTCATCCGCGCTCATGGTTGCGACTCGGCCTGATAGCGGCCAAAGATCTGGCTATAACGGGGACTTGCTTTCAGCTGGCTGATACGCCGGTCCAGCCGCTCGCGCAGTTCGCTGTCGCGCAGCAATACGGCAGCTTCATTCGGCGGCAGGATGGCATGCAGACTGGTCTGCGGCAGACTGGTCTGACCGCGATCACGCGCCAGGGTTTTCAGATTGGACTCAAACACCAACCGGTCGGTCAACACCACATCCACCCGCCCGCTCATCAGATTGTTCAGTTGCTGATACTGATCGAGGGTTTCCAGGTATTTGCCTTCGCCCACGGCCGCCAGCAAATCATAGCCGGCAGGCAGGATATGCGATGCGCCCTGCCAGGCCAGCACCCGCCAGCGCGACAGGTCGGCGGCATCGTCCAGCGAGATCTGGCGTCGGCTCAGGGTCACCGCGACATTATCGAAGCTGTGCAGGCTACGGCTGAAGCTGCCGATCAGCAGCTCGTGCTGCTGTTGCTCGCTGCTGATGCCATACAGGCCATCAAGATTACCGCTGCGATAAGCCTGGATCTTGCGCGCATACGGCAGCTGCACGACTTCGAGCCGCAGCCCCTCGTCTTTCAATACCTCGCGCAGCAGATCGACAGCAATGCCGTCTTTGCCATCCGCCATCACCCACGGCTGGATATCCGGATAAAAACCGACCCGGATGGTTTTCATCGGCAACTGTGCTGCCAGCGGCAGGCTGCATAACGCCAGCCCCAGCAGCGACCATCTAGTCGAATGCCACGCCACCTTCGATGACCTCCAGCTCGTCCCCCACGCGGATCACGCCGCTATTGCAGGCACGCAGGTTTACGCCAAAACAGACGCCCTCTGCCAGCTTGCGATAGCCGGCCAGCGTGCGCAGCGGTTGCTGCTCGGCATGCGGCTGTGCCGTGTCGGGGTCGATGGTGGTAAACACGCAGCGGGTACACAGCTTGACCCGCTCGAACTCGACCTCACCGATGCGGATGCGCTGCCACTCGTCTTCCTCGAAGGGGAAACTGCCGCTGACCACCAGATTCGGCCGGAACTGGCGCATGCTGACACTGGCGGCCAACCTTTCGTTCAGATCCTGCAGCGAAGCCTCGCCTATCAGCAAAAACGGCGCACCATCGGCAAACGACAGCGGCGTCTCGCCATCTTTCATCCGCCGCGTACTCTCGCCCAGCCACAGCAAGCGCAGCGGCTCGCCCAGATAATCGCTGAACCAGGCATCGGCTGCGGCATCACCGGCATAGGCGGTAAAGCCGCTCTTCCACACCTGGGCCGGATGCGGCTCGGCAAACATGCTTTCGCTCAGCGGCAAGGGCGGCATGCCGGGTGCGGTCATCAGCCAGCCATCTTCCGCGTGAATCGCCTCGACCAGCACCAGACGATGATGGCTGCGCGCGGTAATCTGGCTGCCATCCGGGCGCACCACCAGCCAGACACGGTCATGCTCCAGCCCCTGCGGCAACACCCGCGCCTCATCCAGCGCCTGGCCACGGCAGGATTTCAGCGGGTGGATAAACAACTGGCTCAATTGCATGGCGCGTCTCCGGTGGCTTGGCTAGCTCACCATGGTAGCCGATGGCGAGTCGGCTAACCATGTATTACAAAATCATTTTTTCAGGAACTTGCCGATGTGCTCGGCCAGCTGCGAGGTCTGCAGCAAACCATCCAGATGGCCGCCATCCCCCTCGATCACCGCCACCTCGGCCTGCTTGCCCAGTGCCTTCAGGCGGACGGCGGCCTTGTGCGACAGCTCAGGCGGAAACAGCAGATCGGAACGCGCCGGCATCAGCAGCACCCGCGCCTTGATGCGGCTAACGTCCTGTTCGATGTTGTAACGCTGGTAGGCGCGCGAGGTGTACAGCAGCGAGTTGGCATCCACTGCCCGCGCCCGCGCCGCACCGGCCTTGTCCAGCGCGCTCTCGATCAGGTAGCGGCCGCCAAGGTTGGCCGCAGGGTCTTTGCCCGGCTCGGCCCAGCGATAGGCATATTCTTTCTCGGCCCAGCCGTGGTGGCGCGCGGTCAGCGTCACCAGTTTCAGCGCTTCGGCAAGGCCGGCCTGCGGGCCGGGGCCGCTGTAGTAATCGCCCTGCTGCCAGGCCGGGTCCAGCCGCACTGGCATCGCCCAGGCATCCAGCATCGCCAGCGCATACGGTGAAATCGACAGCCCCGGCGAAATCACTGGCACGATGCGCTCGACCATGTCCGGATACTCGACCGCCCATTCAAAAGCCTGGATGCCACCGCCCGAGGCACCCACCACCGCCTGCAGCTTTTTCACGCCCAGCTGGTCGAGCAGCGCCTTGTGCACGCGCACGAAGTCCTTGGCCGTCACCAGCGGAAAGCGCATGCCGTAAGGCTTGCCACTGGCCGGATCGATGCTGGCCGGGCCAGTGGTAATTGTATTCGGATCTTTGACGTTGAGATTGGCGAGGGTGTCGGCGCTGATCACGAAGTATTTGTCGGTATCAATTGCCTTGCCCGGCCCGATCAGGCCGTGCCAGTAGCCGGGCGCGGCATCGCTGGCCTGATAGCGGCCGGCCGCATGTGAATTGCCCGAGTAGAAGTGCGGGATGAATACCGCATTATCGCCGGCGGCATTGAGCTGGCCATAAGTCTCGTAGCCAACCTTGAGCCCGGCAATATTGGCGCCGGCCACGGTGGTATAGCTGGCAAGCTGGAACTGCTGTTTCTGCACCAGCTGCTCGTAAGCGTGGGCGCCGCTGCTGGCCAGCAAGAGCACTGCCAGCAGCCATTTCTTGTTGTGCATGATGATCTCCTCCGGAAACCGGCAGCCCATGCTGCCAGCCCGGAAGATCATGCCACTGTTATTCCATGAACAAGCCATTTGAATACCAGTGACCGCCGCCAGCACATGCCGGCGTCGTTTTTATGCATCAACCCATCAGGTGCTCGATGAAGGCATCGATATGCGCGCGCGTGCATACCGGGTTCATGAACACGGCTTTTTCGCCGGCGATGTAGTGGTAACGGCCACGCTCGTCATACTCGGAACGCGCAATCGCCTGCACCCAGTTGGTGTAGAGGCCAACCTTGCCGCGCGAGGTAAAGATGTCGCGGTGGAAGGCAGTATTGCGCGCCAGCCGCTCGCCGTAAGCCGCATCGCTGCTTTGTGCCAGCTCGTAGGCGTACTCGGCTTCGGTATCCTTCACCCACTCCGGGTTGTAGATCTTGAAGCCGACGCTAGGGCCCTGGTTTTCCTGCGCGACCAGCTTCACGTGCGGGATGGACTTCAGGCGGTGACGGAAGTAGTTGGCGTTCTGCAAGCAGTGCGCCAGCGTGATCTGGTAACCCTCGATGCCCATATAGTTGAGCGCCGCATACGCGCCGAACAGGCCGCTGGCACCACGCGAACACTCGATGGTGCTCTGCAGATGGGTCTGGCCCTGGATATCGCGTTCGAAGTAGGAGAAGTTCTCCGGATCGTTTTCCAGCGCCTTCAGGTCTTCGGCGTTCTTGATCATCACCAGACTGGAGGTGTAAGGCACATAGCCCCACTTCTGGAAGTCCACGGTGAAGGAGTCGGCGTACTTCAGCTCGGCAAAGCGTTCGACATTGCGCTGGATACCGGCCAGCGTCACCGCATTGATGCCCAGCGGGTTGGCCGCAAAATCGTAATCGAGGAAGAAAATCATCGACCAGCCAATCGCCGCATCGACGTGGATGTGCGGCTTGACCTTGATCTCGAAATGCTCGCACAGGCGATCGCGCAGCTCGCATACCGGCTTGACGCGGTCGACACCGAAGGTATCGGTAGTACCCATGGTCAGCATGATGGTCGGCACCACATGCTTGAGCGAGAAGCAGGCCACCAGCTGGCGTTCCAGATCCTCCAGATCGATGTCGTTGTTGTTACCGACCTTGATACGGATGGTCTTGTTCTTGATGTCCACGCCCAACAGCGACAGGTTGGTGGTGTTCGAGTAATGACCGCCGTGCGAGTTGATGAAGCGGTAATCCTGATAACGGCCAAGGCCGGTGTGCTTGGCGTCCGGCAGGCTCTTGCGCAGGCCAATCAGGTAGCCGTACAGATTGCAGAAGGTACCGCCCTGGGTGAAGATGCCCGTCGCCTTGGCCGGGTCGTAACCCGCCAGCAGCGCCATCTGGCGCACCACTTTTTTCTCCAGATCCTCGGCCACACCGGCGTACTCGGCGTACACCAGATTCGGGTTGGCGAGGATGCCCATCTGCGCACCGTAAATCGCCGGGTCGCACGGCATGGTGATCACGTTCTCGACGCAGGACGGGTTTTCCCAATCCTTGGACAGCGCGGCGGCAAACAGCAGTTCATCTTGCACACCCGGCGCACGCATCGCCTGTGGAATCGCCACAGTCTCGCGCAGATCAGCCATGCGCGCCTCGCCCTCGGGCCAGGCGGCGATACGCTCATCCGGCGCCAGATGGCGCGCACGGAAGTTGTTCAGCGCGGTAAAGCCGGGGTCACGGTACACCGGCCACAGCTCGGGATCACGCGAGAAATACTGTTTCTTGACGGTGTCAAACAGACGGGAAAATTCGGGGCTGACGGCATTGGCCTGCTCGTCATGCAATAGTTGGCACGGACTCATCTTGCTCACTTTTGGCAGCAACACAATAAATCATGCTTTTAATCAGTAAAATAAAAGCATGATGACTTAATCACAAACGTGCTTTTGGCACGTTTACGAATCGCCGCGGATTGTATATTGCCGAAGTAATTTGTCAAATAACTTGACCGAATATCCAGATGCCTGTCGCTGCTTTGGTATTTCATCCACTCAGCATCAAGCCTGGCTACCGCGCCAGCCTCTGGCCAGCACCGACAGCGCCAGCCGCTGCCACGCCGCATCCGCATCGAATGCGGCCAACCTTTGCGCACTGCAAGCGAGCTTGATGCTGTGGCCATCGAGCGTGGCCGCTTTCTGATCGTGCTTCGTAGCCGATGGCTCGTCCTCAGCCAGCTCCGGCGTGCCGCAATACAGCCACAGCCCCAGCGCCGCCCACTGCAGTGGCTGCAAGGTTTCGTCCGGCACCTCATCCAAGCCGAGATGCTGTGCCAGCGACAAACAGGCCTCCCAGCCGGTCAGCAGATGCAGTGCGGAAAAGTCGCGGCTGGCGAGGAACAGCTGCCGCGCCCGCTGGCGGCTGGCGCGCGCACTTTCCGTCGGCAGGCGGGCCGGTAGTTTGGCCGCCACTTGCTGCAGGCTATATTCGATATCGGCAGTAATCAGCCCCGGCCGCGTCGCTACCTTGCGCCCGGCCAGACGCTGCCACAAAGACGCCATGTCCGGGTCGTCAGCCTGACCTGCGGCCAAGGTCGGCAGCGTGTAACGGCAAGTCAGCGCATAGGCGAGTGCCGCAATCAGCTCCGGCTCATAGCCACTGCGCAGAGCGTAGGCAAGACGAATCACGCCATGAAAACCGCCCGACAAGGGATGCGCCAGCGCCGCCTGCAGCACTTGCGGCCAACATTCAGGGTGGCCCTGCAAATAACGACGCAGCGCTGCCTCGGCAGTGGCATCAGCGACGCCGTCCTGCCAGTGCGCCAGCACACGACCATCATCCTGCAGCAGCTCATAGCGGCTGGTATCGGCCGTTTGCAGCGTCTCCGCCGCCATGCCCAGCTCGCGCATCGCCTGCCACTCCATCGGCAGATGCAGGCTCAAACCCTGACGATAGCTCCCCGAAAACACCAGCCACTGCTGCAGCAACTTTGTCATGTCAGGCTCTTTTATATAAACAAATGAGTTTATATAATTTAATACCTGATTATTTTAGTCAACTAAATTCAAACTGTTTGCCAAGGCAAAGTACTGCAGCAGAAGCGACACAGGCCAGTCAGAACCCCTGACCGGCCTGCGAATTTCGATAAAAAAAGTACTAGCCGTACAGCTGGTATTCGACCCCTTGCTGGATGCCGGCCAGTGTCAATGTGTAGTTTTCCGGGCTGTCGGCAATCTCAGCCAACACCAGACCCACGGTTTTCTGCCCGGTCTGCACGGCTTGCTGATAGAAATCCAGCCCGCTGGCATCGGGTGCTCGCCCCAGTACATTCTGGTAAAAGCCGGTCAGGAGTTGCTTGAGCTGTGCCGTATTCAAGGGCTGGGCCACATCGACCTGATACAACTGCCTGAATTCTTCGGCATAGAGAAAGTCCGTCGCCATGCGCAAGGTATCTTTGCCAAGCTCGGCCTGCCGGATCCAGTAGCCCAGCCCCCCAGCATCCGGTACGCGATCAAATGCCGCCTTGTACAACCGGTAAATACCGCCAGTACTGGTTGCACCCTCGGTATCAAAAGCCAGCACCTTGTCGGCAAAACGGAATCTCTCGGCATTGCTGACCTGATCCTGTACACCGATGCCGCTGACAGTCACGTTACCCGCAGTAATATTGATGCTGTAGCTGGCACGCGCCTGGTCATAAAGCAGCGTATCCATACCTTTGCCGGCATCGATGACATTCGTGCCGCCGCCACTGCGGATAAGGTTGGCCGCGTCGTTGCCATAGATCGTGTCATTACCGCTGCCGGCATTCACATTCTCGATCAGGCAGCCGTAAGCAATACCCAAGGCATTACTGCCATCATAAGTAGCAGTCTGGCCGCCATTATTGGCAGGGGCGGCTATCGTCAGTTTGGAATAGCTGCCCGGCCGCAAGTCGATAGTGCAGTCGCTACGGTAATTGGCCAGATCCAGCAGATCAGTCCCACCTGCATCCCAGATGGTCTCGAAAAATGGTGTCGAGGGGTCGAAGCGATAAACATCATCGCCGCTGCGATAGCTGGTATTTGCGCCATACAGATGCTGGATAGCGGCAATATCCAGCACCATCGGAGTGTTGTGCCAGATGAAATAGGTATCCCAATCGCCATTGGCAGCCTGCGGATAAATATTCTTGGCATCGTTGTACGACATGACCGAGTAATTACGGTTATCCAGTTCAGCCGGCAAAAACGGGCCACTGCTGCCACCGTAGCTACCTGGGTGCTTCAAACCCAGTGCATGGCCGATCTCGTGCATCAGCGCTTCAAAATTGTAGTTGCCAAGCTGCCACTCGGTGCTGCTGGCCTCGCGCGAGCTGATCCAGACATCACCCGCCTTGGCCCAGTAATCATCCGGGTAAGACGCCCAACCCCAGGTGGAGTCCGGCAGCACCGAAGAAAATGCAAAGCGCAAGTCACCTACCTGGCTGGCACTATCGTCGGTTTCGACAAACTTGATGTTTGCCACATTGCTCCAGAGCTGCAAGGCTTGGCGAACCGCCACAATCTGGCTGCTGTTCAAGCCAAAATGCTGCCCCGTGCCAGGTTCATTCTCCGCACTATAGTTGGCTTGCCAGTAGGCACTCGCCCCATTCTGCCAGGGGAAGCTGTAGCTGATGCTGCGGTCTGCAGCCAGAGACCACTTCACCAGCTCTTCATTCAGCAGCGGGTTGATCAGGCTGTTGGTACTGCTGGTGAAATAGGCAATTGCAGAAGAATCATTCGGGCTGGGCATGGCAGACCTGCAAGAAAGTTAGACGGAAATATCGAAAAACATACTAAATGAATATTACGTCAGAACCCTGCAAGCGCCACCCTCTGCCGCTACATTCTTTCAGAACAACTGCAACAACAAACCCGCCGCAAAACCCAGCAGCAACACCCCGCACAGCCTGTCCAGCCAGCGTCGTCCGGCCAGCCCTAGCCGCATCAGCAGGCGGCCGCCGCCAAAGGCCAACAGCCACCACCAGAGTGCCGAGCCAGCAAATACGCCGGCCACCATCTGCAAACCGGCCGTAAGCGAAGGCTGACTGCCACCGGCAAGACTGGCAAATACCGCGATGAAGGACAGGATGGTCAGCGGGTTGCCGAGCGTCAGCAGCAGCGTCGACAGATAATCGCGCCACAGCGCCGGGCCGGACGCCAGCTTGGCCGCACTGCCCGCCGGCTCACGGCGCAGGGTTTGCCAGCCCAGCCAGGCCAGAAACAGACAGCCGGCCACGCCTAGCGGCTTGGCCAGCGCTGTCAGGCCGGCAATCAGCGTTGCCGACCCCAGCACGCCCGCCAGCGCAAACAAGCCGTCTGCGGTCGCTGCGCCGAGGCCGGTGACAAAACCGGCACGCGCGCCCTGACGCAGCGTGCGTTCGATACATAACAGCCCGATTGGCCCGACCGGCGCGGCAATCGCCAGACCGATCAACATGGCTTGCAGAAACAGCATATTCCCTCCCCTGACGGTGACCCGTGCATCGCCGGATCCGATAGCACAGTCTGCGCTGATCATCCGCAAGCAGCCATGCAGAACTTAAGGCAAGACGCTAATCTGCCTTTAACTTTTCCGGCCAATCATGCAAAGGACTTTTCAAATGGAAATCGACAGCAAATCGTGGGCGATTCTGGCCGCGCTGCAGGCCAACGCCCGCCAGTCACTGACCGAGCTGGCACAGAGCATAGGCATGTCGGTGCCGGCGGTATCAGAGCGGGTCAAACGACTGGAGGAGGCCGGGGTGATTCGCGGTTATTTCGCCGAGGTGATGCCGCTGAAAGCCGGCTTTGCGCTGTCGGCACTGGTCGGCATTACCGTGCCGCAGCCGGCCAAAAAGCAGTTGCTCGACAGGTTGGCCGCCATGCCCGAGGTGCAGGAATGCCACCACGTCACCGGCAATGATTCTTATGTGTTCCGGGTACTGGCGCGCGATGTCAGCCATCTGGAGGGCCTGGTTTCCCAGCTGAATGACCTTGGCGAGACCCGCACCAGCATCATTCTGTCGACACCGATCAGCCGCAAGGCCGTCTTGCCACCCAGATGAAATATATTTTGGTATAATATTGCCCCCTGCATCATGCACAAACACAGCCATAAAAGCCGTTTCCGCTGCCTATGATGCAGTAAGCGACAAGCCACCCCGCCACCGCTTGCCGCGCCAGATGCCATGCCGGAGCAGTCTTTTGCCAGCGACACCCGCTGCGGTCCGACATCGTTCCGCCCCGGGTGTCACGAGAAACGATATGTTCAACAAGAAACTGAAGCAACAGTTGGCCGCACAGGCCGAGCGCCTGCAATTGCTGGAGGCAGAAGCCCAGGCGCTGGAGCGCTCTTATGCCGTGATCCGTTTTGACCTCGACGGCACGGTATTGGAAGCGAATGACAACTTTGTGCGCAGCATGGGCTTTAGCCGCGCCACAGACATCATCGGCCAGCATCACAGCCGCTTTTGTGAACCGCAATACGCCGCCAGCGCCGACTACCGCCAGTTCTGGCACAAGCTGCAGCAGGGCGAGTTCTATCGGGGCCAGGTACGGCGGCTGAATGCACAGGGTCAGCCCGTCTGGCTGGAAGCCACTTACAACCCGATCCGCAATGCCGAGGGCGCAGTGTGCGGCGTGATCAAGTTTGCGGCCAACGTGACTGCCCGCGTCAACGAGGCAATTCATGACCGGGCCACCTTGCAGGCGCTGCACCGCTCGATGGCGGTAATCGAGTTTGATACCGAAGGTGTGATCCAGACCGCCAATGACAACTTCCTGCAGGTAATGGGCTACCGGCTGGAGGACATCCGCGGCAAGCATCATCGCCAGTTTTGCGAGCCGGACTTTGCCGACAGCGCCGAGTACCGCCAGCTGTGGGATACCCTGCGCGCCGGACGCTACTTCAGCGGCAAGGTCAAACGGCTGGCCAGGGATGGCAGCGAGCGCTATCTGGAGGCCAGCTACAACCCGATACTGGACGACCAGGGTCAGTGCATCGGCGTGATCAAGTTTGCCTCCGACATCACCGCCCGCATCCACCAGGCCAGCGAAGAGCGCGACAGCGCGCTGTTTGCCTACCAGATGTCGCAGCAGGCACAGCAACAGGCACAAAGTGGCGTCGGCCAGATCAGCGACAGCGTGCACGGCATCCGCGAGATGGCCGGCAGCATCGATACCGCCAGCCACAATGTGCATGCACTGGGCGAGCAGGCGCGCGCGATTACCTCCATCGTGCAGACCATCCGCGATATCGCTGATCAGACCAATCTGCTGGCGCTGAATGCCGCCATCGAGGCTGCGCGGGCTGGCGAGACCGGCCGCGGCTTTGCCGTGGTGGCCGACGAAGTGCGCAAGCTGGCCGAACGCACCGCCAGCTCCACCACCGAGATTGCCGGCATGGTCAGCAATATCCAGCAGCAGACCGACCAGGCGGTGCAGGATATGGGCGCCATCATCGAACAGACGCGCCAGACGGTGAATCTGGCGCAGAGTGCCGGCGACAGCATTGCCCGTATCCGAGAAGGGGCGGATCAGGTGGTCGAGGCCATCGGCCGCATGGCAGCCGGCAAACAGTAAACCCGGTGAAAACGCGGCACCAGAACAGGTGCCGCGCCACCATCAGACGCGCCCCTTGCGCTTGTCGATCTGCCGTATCGCCTTGCTGCGCTGCTTCCACACCGCCTGCTCGGCCTTGCGCTCCAGCGCGCTCTGTTCCAGCCGGCGAGCTTCCCGCATCAGCTTGTGATAATTGCCCAGCCGGTCGGCATCGACACTCGCGCGCACGGCGCAGCCCGGCTCCTGCTGATGCCGGCAATCGCGAAACTGGCAATCGGCAGCCAGCGCCTCGATATCGGCAAAGCTCTGCGCCAGCGCGTCTTCGTCCAGATCAGGCTGCAGGGTGCGCACGCCGGGCGTGTCGATTAGGCAGCTGCCATCCTGACACGGGTGCAGGCTGCGCGCGGTCGTGGTGTGGCGGCCACGGCTGTCGTCACTGCGGACTGCGCCGGTCAGCTGGCGTGCTGCGCCGATCAGGGTATTGGCCAGCGTGGATTTGCCGGCCCCGGACGAGCCAAGCAAGACCAGCGTCTGGCCCTGCCCCAGCCACGGCGACAACAGCTGGCGACTGGACTCGGCGCTACCATCCAGCGCCAGCACGTTGAGCGCCTTGCCAAGGCGATCCTGCACTGCGGCCAACCTTTCTGCCACTAGCTCGGGCGCGTAAAGATCGGCCTTGCTCAGCACCACCACCGGCGTGATGCCGGCGGCAACGACCATGCTGACAAAGCGCTCGAGCCGGCGCAGGTTGAAGTCGCCATCCAGCCCCATCACCAGCAAGGCAGTGTCGATATTGCTGGCAATGCGCTGGCGCTGACCGTGGCTGTCACGACGCAGCAGCGCGGTTTGCGGCGCGATGCGTTGCTGCAGCCAGTAGCTGCCGGCTTCATCACGCCGCGCCAGCACCCAGTCGCCAACCGCGAGGCCGGCCTCATGCTGCAGGGCCGTCTGGCTAGCCGGCAACAAGCGTGCAAGGTGTTCCTGTTCGCCATCGTGCAATTGCACGCTGTCGCGATGCACGGCGCTGATGCGCATAAGTTGGCCGCAGGCGTTCTCGGCCAGGATTTGTTGCAGGTAAAGCGGGGTCAGACCGATGCGCGCGAGGCGCGGAAAATCAAATTCTGTCATGGGGAAATCCGTGTCAGCTGCGGCGTGAGATCACGCGACAGCAAGCCTGCAAGCAGGCAAACGCGGGCAGCACAAAGCCGCCGGCACTGGCAAGACGGGGCCAGTCAACACGGGGAGTCAGGCAGGGGAAAGCTTGCGCCGGATGGCGCGGTAACAGCAGATTAGGCTGCTGCTATCAGGAAGAGGTCTTACCCGCTCCGACCGTGACTGGCAGGGTGGCAATATCCAATTTATCCATGGTCAGTCTCCTTCTGGTCGGTGGGAAAGGCTGGCAGTGTGCGCCCGCCATCAAGGTACCGTCAACGGATTTGTCATGACCGGCCGCCAGGCGTAAGCTCTGTGCTTGCCCGCTGTCGGGTATTTTGTTACGGAGAAAAAATGCACACCCTGAAACCGCGCAACCCGCTGGCGCACAGCGCCATCATGCGCAAGGGCGGCGCTCATCAGCGCAGCCACAGCAGCGCCCGCTTTGCCGGCAAACAAGCCATGCTTGCCGAACTGGACGACTGGCAAGACGATATGTACGCCGTGCCACTGGATGATGAACAGACACAAGGCACAGCGGAAGAAAAACCGGGCTGCGGCCCGGTTTTTTCATGGCAAAGGCCACTGCGGCCAACCTTGCGCCTTACTGCATCGAATGCAGGCCGATCATATTGCCCTCGCTATCGCCAATCAGCGCGATAAAGCCGTATTCGCCAATCGCAAACTTGCTGCGATACAGCTTGCCACCATTGGCCGACGCCCGCTCTGCCTCTACTGCGCAGTCTTCGCAGGCAAAATACACCAGCGTGCCACCGATGCCCGGCGGACAACCATCCATCTTCACCAGCGCACCACCGGCACCATAACGGCTCATCTCCGAGGCAAATGCCCACATCTCCAGCTCGTGCCCGCCCTCTGGCGCGTTCAGCAAGGCCAGCTCGGTGTTGAACACCGCCTGATAAAACGCTTTGGCCCGCGCCATATCCTCGACATAAATCTCGAACCAGCCTACCGGATTACCATCCATCTTCTGCTCCCTTTCCTTGTTGTCAATCAAGCGTTCTGTTTCCTTGCGGCTCACGCTGCTGCTTTCGCTTCCGCGACTTTCAGCGCCGGCTTGCTCCAGCAGGCGAAGCCCGCCAGCAAAGCCATCGCCATCGCGGCCAACAGATACGGTATAGCCGAAGACAGCTCGTACAGTGCCATGCACAGCACCGGAATCAGCACCGTCGCGCTACCCTGCGCCATGCCCAGCGTGCCGGCGGCAGCGCCTTGTTCGTTCGGCGCGACAGCATTGGCTGTCATCGCCTGCATGGACGGAAACACCTGGCCGATACCGGCAGCAATCAGCACATAGCCCAGCATGAACAGGCCCTGCACGCTACTCAAGGCCGCCAGCAGCATGCCGACACTGGCCAGCCCCGCGCCGCTCATCAGCCAGCTGCGCGGCGCAACGCGCGGCAGACGACTCACCAGCAACTGGCACAGCACCAGCGCCAAACCGACCATGCCCAGCGTCTGGCCGGTAAAGGCAGCGGCCGCGCCGTGTTTCAGCCCGAAACGGTCGAGCGCGACAAAACCGATACACATCTGCGCCGTCACAATCGCCGTCATCGCCAGAAAGCCGGCCAATAGCGGCAGGCGCAAGCGGCTGTCACGCCACGACAGCTGACTGCCGCTGGTCGCCAGCTCCTGCTTCGGCGCCGGCAGGCGGAACAGCAACAGGCAGGCGAACACGCACAATACGGCGGCGGCAAACAGCGGCATGGTCAGCCGATAGGCGGCCAGGGTGCCCAGCAAAGGCGGCCCCAATACCATGCCCAGCGCATTGGATGCGCCCAGCCGCGCCATCATGCCGGTACGCTGCTGCGGGGTAGAACAATCGGCAATCCACGCTGCCGAGATCGTCGGCACCCCGCCGTAGTTCAGGCCGACCAGCGCGCGAAACAGCAAGATGCCGCAAAAGCTCAGCCACACCGGCCACGCCCACAGCTGCAACAGATCGGCCACCAGCGCCAGCATGCAAAAGCTGGCGGTAAAGCCCCAGGCCGCCCAGCGCAACACCGGCAAACGGCCACGACGATCGCTCCAGCGCCCCCAGCGGCGCGCCGTCAACACCCAGCACAAGCCGGACAAGGACACGATCACGCCACCATGCCATTCGCTGAGGCCAAGGCTGCGCACCAGCGGGCTGATGATGGTAATAAAGCCCATCATCGCGGCAGTAAATAGCGCATTGATGATGAACAAACGAGCAAGAGAATCAGGCATGTATGGCAAGCACTCGCAAATGAGAATATCTATCGATAATATTGAATGACGTTCAAATTAACAAGACAGCAGTCATACCGGCTGCCCGTCACCTGCCCGGAACGGACTGGTTTAGCGGCTGGCTACAGGGGAATCACGAGTGAATTACGGCCGACAAGCAGACGGCATCGGGCCTGCCAGCAGCAGTCTGGCAAGGCATGACAGCCTTTTGGGGAGGGAGAAAGCAGCAGCGGCCAGCCATGGGCTGAGCACCTGCTGCTCAAGGTGTAAAGCTAGCGCCCGGGGCCGGGCACGATCTGGCGCGCCTGCTCGATATAGATTTCCTGACGGGTCTGCTCCAGCAATTTTTGCAGCTGGCCGGACTGGCGCATGCGGCGTAATTCGCGATTGAAGCGTTGTATCAGCTCGGCCGCCTGCGGATGCTTGCGCCAGATCACCACGCATAATGGCGCGGTAAAAAAAGCCTTGGTCTGCGGCACGATATGCTCGGCCCGCGCCGGCGGCAAAGCAGCACGCAAGGTCAGCATGCCGGCTTCCATATCCATCGGAAACAGGTCGATGCGGCCAACCTCCAGCTTGCGAAAATTGCTGACATCATCGCTGGTGATATCCAGCTGCAACTGACCGTTCTTCTGCAGCCGCTCGAAATCGCTGGAGTAAAAATTGCCGGCCGTCACTCCGATGCGCAAGGGTGCCAGCTCGGATAAATGCTGCCAGCCATGCTGGCGATCCTTGCGCTGAAAAAACACCATGCGCAGATGCATCACCGGCTCGCTGAACAGCAGATCACGCTTGCGCTCATCGCTCGGTGCCCAACCCAGACTACCATCCGTCTGGCCATTGCGCGCCATCTCGATGGCACGCTGGTTGGGAAACCAGTCGTAGCGCACATTGACCTGCGCGCGCAAGAAAACCTCATTGACCAAGCGTGACAGGATGCCGCCAGCGGGCAGCGCCTGCCCCATATACGGCGGATATTCCTGATTGGAAAACCTGACATTCAACCATGGCTGCTCTGCCATGGCATGGCTGGCCAGCAGCAGCAACAGGCCGTAATACCACCACCTTCTCATCCTCGACCTTTTGCCTGTTTGTTTTCGTTATAGGGTCAGCATTTTTACAATTAATAACTTTAAAATCAATCCATTAAATTTAAATTGAACAATTTATAAAGCACAATTGCAACAATGCGGCCCAGCGGGCAAACAAGACATCCTGCCAGCCTGCGGCCAAGACGC
Organism: Vogesella lacus; assembly: GCF_979366295.1. Taxonomy (NCBI): domain Bacteria; kingdom Pseudomonadati; phylum Pseudomonadota; class Betaproteobacteria; order Neisseriales; family Chromobacteriaceae; genus Vogesella; species Vogesella lacus. The sequence goes on along the minus strand of NZ_CEETQT010000004.1, from coordinate 240,882 downwards.
CAGAATTCCGGTATAGCCCACAATGCCGGCGAACCGGCAGGCAAAATGGCGTCATCCAGCCTAATCCTTAAGGGATTTGGCAAGGCAGCCACCCGCGCAATAACTCTTAACAGCCCGACACAATGCCGACACCGGCCAGCAGCAGGGTCGGCACTAAGCTCCTGGCATTGCCAATCTGCAAGGAGCTACCATGAAAGCCGCCCTGTCGCGCCACGCTACCCCGCTTACCACCGGCCTGTTCATCGTCTCGACGGTATCAGGCATCGCCCTGTTTTTTCACCTCGGCAGCAATCTGTTTCACAGCATGCATGAATGGCTGAGCATGCTGCTGATCCTGCCGTTTGCCCTGCATCTGTGGAAAAACTGGGGGGCGTTTGCCGGCTACCTGCGGCGCAAGCAGCTATGGCTGCCGCTCTTGCTGTCACTGTTGGCCGCACTGGCCTTTGCTTTTGCCGCCGCCGGTGACAGCCGTGGCGGCAACCCTGCCTTCAAACTCAGCAATGTCGCAATGGATGCGCCAATCAGCCAGCTTGCCCCGCTGCTGCGCAGCGAGCCGGATGCCCTGCTGGCACGCCTGCGCAGCAAAGGCTTGCAGGTACAGTCGGCCAACGACAGTGTAAAGGCGATTGCCGGCAGCAATCATCGCGAACCGATGGCCGTGCTGGCCGTCTTGCTGCCCTGAGCGATCTCAAACCGGCTCAGCCATGCCCCGGCCAGCCAGCTGCTTGTGCAGCCATTGCAAGGCCGGGCTGTCTAGCGCCTGTGCGGCATAGCACAGGCCGATGCGCCGGCTCAGCGTCGGGCTAAGCAGGGGCAGCGCCCGCACGCCCGGCTGACCCTGTAACAGCGACAGCGGCAGCAAGGCCACACCCAGGCCGGCGGCCACCATCTGCCTCGCCAGCCGCAAACTGCCCGCGCGCGCCGCCAGCGTCAGCGCCACCCCGTGTTCGCCATGCATGGCCAGTAGCCGCTGATGCGAGGGATGATCCGGGCAGGTAATCCAGTCCAGTTCGGCCAGCGCCGTGATATCCACCGCCGCAGGCAGGTTGGCCGCAGCCTCGGCCGATACTGCCAGCTGGTAAGGCTCTTCCCACAGGGGCAAAAACAGCTCGTCCTCGCAGCGGTTTTCCTCTGCGGCCAACCTCGCCTCGCCGCTACAACCCGGCTGCACGCTCAGCAACAGGCCCGGCACCTGCTGCCGGGCAAAGCGCAACAGCGCCTCGATATGGCTGTCGGCCACATCCTCCTCTACCCCCAGCGTCAGCGGCAGGCAGCTATTGCGCTGGCGAAACTGCGTCTGCAATTGCTGCGCCTGCGCCAGCAGCCGTCTGGCTTGCGGATACAGCAGGCGGGCCGCCTCGCTGACGGCGACGCCGCGTGCCTGCCGCTCGAACAGGCTGGTCTGCAGCGAGTCTTCCAGCTGGCGGATGGTGACCGACAAAGTCGGCTGGGTGATATGCAGCCTTTGCGCCGCCGCCGTGATGTTGCGCTCTTCAAATACCGCGACAAAGGCCTTCAGCTGGCGAATATCCATAGATAAATCCGATGCCTGACAGAGAAATTAATCATTTTTCAGTGTGAATGACGGCTAATACACTTTGCCCATCACTCAGTCATCCATTTTATCTATTAATCGGAAGAAGTCATGACCAAAGCTCTGATCATCATTACCGGTGCCAGCTCCGGCATCGGCGAAGCCACCGCCCGCCTGTTTGCCAGCCTTGGCCACCCGCTGCTGTTGCTGGCCCGCCGTATCGAGCGGTTGCAGGCGCTAGCCCTGCCCGCCAGCCTGTGCCGCGCCGTCGATGTGCGCGACCGTGCCGCCATCTTGGCCGCCGTGGCCGAGGCCGAGGCGCTGTACGGCCCTGCTGACGCCATCATCAACAACGCCGGTGTGATGTTGCTGGGCGAAGTCGCCAGCCAGGACCCAGTCGAATGGCAGCGCATGCTGGACGTCAATATCGGCGGCGTGCTCAATGGCATTCATGCTGTGCTACCCGGCATGCAGGCCCGCCGCCACGGCACCATCATCAATATCAGCTCGATTGCCGGCCGCAAGACCTTTCCCAACCATGTGGCCTATTGCGGCACCAAATTTGCCGTGCATGCCATCAGCGAAAACCTGCGCGAGGAAGTCGCCGGCCACGACATCCGTGTCATCACCATCGCGCCGGGTGCGGTAGAAACCGAGCTGCTCGGCCACACCAGCAGCGAGGCCATCAAACAGGGTTATCAGGAATGGAAGGCGCAGATGGGCGGCGTGTTGCGCGCCGAGGATGTCGCCGACACCATCCGCTATGCCTATCAGGCACCGCAAAATGTCTGCATCCGCGAAATCGTGCTGGCCGCCACCCGGCAGCCTGCCTGAGTCTGGCGCGCGGCCGCCACTCAAGCAGCCGGCTGGATGCTGAAGAATTCGCTGGGTACCACGCCGAACTGGCGGCGGAACATCGCGGTAAAGGCGCTGGGGCTGGCATAACCGGCATCCAGCGCCACATCCAGCACCCGTCTGCCGGCGGCCAGCTGCGCCAGCGCATGCATCAGCCGCGCCTGCCGCCGCCAGGCCCCGAAGTTCATGCCGGTGGCGCGCTGGAAGCGGCGCTGCAGCGTGCGCACATCCACGCCCAGCCACGCCGCCCAGTCTTCGCTGCTGCGCTCGTCGTCCGGCTGCGCCTGCAGCCGCTGGCACAGCGGCGTCAGCAGGTCATCATCCGGTAGCGGCAAGGCCAGTGGCAAGGTTTCCAGTACCTCGCATTCCTCCAGCAGCAGCGCCAGCAGGCGAGCGGCGCGGGTATCGGGCAGCACCGGCGGCGGGGTGCGCACCGCGGCCAGCAGCAGCTCGCGCCACAGCGGCGTGACTGCCAGCACGCAACATTGCTGCGGCATGCCGGCCAGTGCGTGCGGTTGCACATAGACGCTGCGCACCTGTGCCGGGCCTAGCATATGCACCTCGTGCCAGTGGCCGGGCGGAATGTAGATGGCGCGGCTGGGCGGCACGATCCACTGCCCGCGCGGGGTGAGCACGCGCATCACGCCGGCAATGGCGTACAAGAGCTGGGCCGTGCTGTGGGTATGCCGCACGGTGGCGTAGCCGGCGGGGTAATCCTGGGTCTTGCCTATCATCAGCGTGGCGCTGGTGAGCAGTGGCGGGTGGATATCTTCGATCAATGCAGACATGCCGTTTTCTCGATAGTTGATGCCCGTACGCAGCAAGACAGGCAGTGATGGCGATTCTAGGATGGGTGACCTTCCCCCCACAAGGAATCCGTCATGAACACCGCAACCTCCGCCGCCCCGGCTGCGGCCAACCTTGCTGCCAGCACTAACCCACCGCACTGGCGCGTGATCGGCGCCGTCAGTGTGGCGCACTTTCTCAACGACCTGATGCAGTCGCTGATCCTCGCCATTTACCCGCTGCTGAAGGGCAATTACGCGCTGAGCTTTGCCCAGATCGGCCTGCTCACCTTGGTGTACCAGTGCACCGCCTCGCTGCTGCAACCGATGGTCGGCATCGTCACCGACCGCCGGCCACAGCCTTACGCCATGATGCTGGGCATGCTGTCCACGCTGGCCGGCCTGCTGTTGCTGTCGCAGGCGACGCAATATGGCTGGCTTCTGCTGGCCGCCGCGCTGATCGGCACCGGCTCGTCCATCTTCCACCCCGAGTCGTCGCGCGTGGTGCGCCTCGCCTCGGCCGGCCACAAGGGCCTGGCGCAGTCGCTGTTCCAGGTCGGCGGCAACGGCGGCACAGCCACCGGCCCGCTGCTGGCCATGCTGTTGATCCTGCCCTATGGCCAAGGCAGCCTCGCGTGGGTGGCAGTACTGACACTGGTCGCCATGGCCGTGCTCTGGCAAGTCGGCAACTGGTATCGCGCCCAGCTAGCGCACGCAGCCCAGCGCAAGGCCAGCGTGGCGGCCAACCCGCTGTCGCCGGCCGACACCCGCAAGACGCTGGCGGTGCTGATGGCACTGGTGGTGACCAAATACACCTATATGGCCAGCCTGCACAGCTACTTCACCTTTTATCTGATCGAGCGCTTTGCGCTGCCCACCGCCAGCGCGCAGCTCTACCTGTTTGCCTTCCTGCTGGCGGTCGCCGTCGGCACCCTGCTCGGCGGGCCGCTGGGCGACCGCATCGGCCGCCGTCGCGTGATCTGGTTTTCCATCTTCGGCAGCGCGCCGTTTGCACTGGCGCTGCCACACGTTGGCCTCAACGCCACGCTGGCTTTGGTGGTGATCATCGGGCTGATTCTGTCGTCGGCGTTCTCGGCCATTCTGGTGTACGCGCAGGAGCTGCTGCCGCAGAAGGTCGGCACCATTTCCGGCCTGTTCTTTGGTCTCGCCTTTGGTGTGGCCGGCCTCGCCGCCGCCTTGCTGGGCCAGCTGGCGGATCATGCCGGCATCCAGACCGTATACCAGCTGTGCGCATGGCTGCCACTGGCCGGCATCATCGCCGCGCTGCTGCCGGAACTGCGCAAGCGCTAGCCTGATAAATCATTACCACCTGTCTGCCAGCCATAAACTGCCGGCAGACAGGCCATGCCGACCATCCCGGCGCAAAAATGACATTAAACTTGACATGATTTGCCAGCCACCACCAAGATTCGCCATCGAAAACACATGGAATATCACGAGGCAAACAGCGCTGGCACACTGGCACCAGTACCTCGTTCAGTCTGATGGAAAACCTGTCCGAAGATATTGTCAAAGGCGTGCTGCGCCTGATCGGCGCTGTCTGCCGCCTGCTGTTCTGGCTGGTCATTGACTGCGGCTGCTACCGCTTGCCGTGGTATCTGGGTTGGCCGCTGTGCCGCCTGCTGAGCTTTGGCCGCTTTCCGGCTGAAGACATCAGCGACTATTCGCGCTCAAGCCTCGGCACGCGCCTGCTGGTCGCCCTCGTCGGCCTGCTGGGCATCGCCTTGCTGATTGCGCTAGTCATCTCCCAGACCGGCAGTTACTGAGGCGCCACCCCGGCCTTGCCGTTCACTCAAGGTCGGGGGCTACAGTTGTGCTGCCAATGCGCCAAAACGGTCGCTGCCGCCCGCGCCAAATCCGCTGCGCTCTGTCTGAATGGCATCCACCGCAAGCGCCTGGCCTTGCCCACACCCGAGGCGAATCCGAAACGACGTTGGCCGCAAACTTTGCAGTCTGCGGCCAACGTTCTGAGGGATTTATCTCGGTCAATACCGGGCGGCTTTGCCTTCTGCCCAGACAGGATTCGCGATGCTGATGCCTGCAAGCAGGCAAGGCCACACCCACGTCAGCGAATGTGGCCTTGGCCCGATCAGCGCTTCATCAGATATTCGGCGACAGCCTGATAGGCCGGCAGGCTGGTCGGGTCATTGGCACTGTTGGCCGCTTGCGGGTGCGAGGCAAAGCGCACAATCACCATCTCGGCGGTCGGGTCGATATACAGCGTCTGGCCGTGCACGCCACGCGCGGCATAGGCACCGTGCGCATTATGGAACACCCACCACATGCTGCGATAACTGCCGCCCGGCAAGGCGCGATAGCCCGCCTTGGCAAAAGCCTGCTTGTCGCCGCCGGCACGAATACTTTGCACCACCGAGGCAGGGAACAAGGCGCGGCCATCAAGCTTGCCGCCATCCAGCAGCAACTGGCCGACCCGCCCCAGATCACGCAAACCGGCGCTCAGGCCGCCACCGGCAAACGGCGTGCCCTTGCCATCCACCGTCATTAAGGCCGCCTGCTCTGCCCCCAGCGGCTGCCACAGCCGCTCGCCCAGCAAGGTTGCCACATCCTTGCCGCTTACCCGCGACACAATCCAGCCCAGCACATCGGTATTGACGGTCTTGTAGCCAAAAGCCTGGCCATGCTCGCCCTGCTGGCGCACAGTCTTCAGATAGTCGAAATAACCGACCGGCCCGCGATAGCCTGCCGGCTTGGGCAAGGGGCTGGCCGCAGCGGCATAGGCCCACACATCCGCCTTCGGGTCAGCGTAGTTTTCGCTGTAAGCCAGCGCCGTCGTCATGTCCATCACCTGGCGCACCGTAGCGCTGGCAAAGGCACTGCCTTTGAGCTCCGGCACGATATCCACCACCCGTGCTCCTTCATCTAGACGCCCCTCGGCCACCAGCATCTGCGCCAGCAAACCGGTCAGCGATTTGGTCATCGACATCGCCGCATGCTTGCCATCCTCGGCCAGACAGCCGCGATACTGCTCGTACACCACCTTGCCACGATGCAGCACCAGCACCCCGTCGGTAAAGTTGGCCGCCAGCGACTCGCGCCAGCTCATCGGCTGGCTGGCCCCGCTCGGGGTAAACATCACGCCATCAATGCCCGCATCCAGCGCATACGGCAGTGCGCGTGGCGCGCCCAGCCCGCGTTTCACCTCGCGCGTCGGCAACAGCTCCTGCATATGGCAAACCGACCAGCGCATCTTGGGAAAGCTGAAAAAATTGCTGTCCGGCTGCATCACCAGCTTTGCCGGCGCGGGCGGAAAGCCCTGCATCCAGCCCATTTTCTGCGGATCAGAATCCGCATCCGTCCATGCCGGAGCCGCCATCGCCACGCCCGTGACACCCGCCAGAAACCATGCGGCCACACCTCGCTGCCAGCTGCCTTGTCTTGCTGCCATATATCCTCCTGATCCTGACCGTCCCGACCACCAGACGGCCTTGCCGGCCATCATTCCTCACCATGACTATGGCAATAAAATCAAAAACTGTATGGAAATGTGCAGGCAAACGCTGCTGACAGGCTGTGCCAGCCCGATAGCACCACCGCCACGGGGACATGGTGCGGGTGGCTGCTCCGTCAGTGAGTAGCGGTTTTTAATCGGGACGAGCAGAAAGGAAGTTGGCCGCAAGCCTAAACCCTGCCCGACGCCACCCTTGCCCGTCAGCGCGAGCCGGGCAAGCTGCTGTGCCACGGGTTTTAAGCCGCCGCTTGTCCGAGTGGCGAGCCGTTAGCGATCTGCGTGCAAATCTTTGATTTGCTCAGCGATGCGATTTGGCGGCGCCCGTGGTGCAGCAGATTGCACGGGGTTTCGAGCAGCGGCAGGCGAGCCGGGGTGCAAGGGGGCGGCGGCAAGCCCCCTGCCCGTCATGCCGGGCGGAACCGGCATGCAAAACCAGCATCCGCGCAGCGGATACAAAACCCAAAACGACGTTGGCCGAAAAACCTCACGGCATGCGGCCAACCTTGGTCATGATGAATCGCGGTGAACGTTGGGCTTCATTTCATTCAGCCCAACCTACGTGCTGCGGATATTGTTGTCACCATTCACGTGATTAGGGCTTGACATACTTCACTCAGTGAATGTAATGTTCATCAACTTCATTCAGTGAGTGAACATCATGAGTTTACTAATCAACCTTATTCATTCCGCTGCTAAGGAATTTGACGATAGAACCTATCCTCCAGAAGTCTACTATCACTTGCTCGAGCAAATTCAAAGTGCGAGCACCCCTACAGACCTTGGCCAAGCATTATCGCGGGCTATTGCGTGGAAAGATGGAAAAATCAGACGAGATCCGAATGGCCCCTACATTGCATTTCCATCCAACACACACTATCGGATCGAGAGCACAAAGCCAAATACCCTTGATGATAATCACATAAAAATTCTTTGTTCTGATGAATTTTTTAATTGGGCAGCACTAATCCGTGAACTAAATCACTTTGAAGTTAATTTGATTCTTGATCTAAATCGTCGTTTCAAACTTTGGTCTAGTGTTGTAATTCCAGTTTTTGTTTTGCATTGCTTGCGTCCACAAGTATTCCCAATTGCTGATCGGTGGGTCTTACTCGCCTACAACCTTTTCGCACTAGATCCAGATGGCTCACTTGATATCAACACGAGGGTATCTATTGAGTCATATGCAAAGTATCAGGCATGGTGGCTTCGCTTATTAGCAGAGGCAGGAATTAATCCTATGTCTGCGCAATTTAATCAACTGAAATTGATAGATTCTGGCCTTTGGTCATTAGGCAAGCGAGCTTCGGCCATAGTAAAAACTCTTGAACATGAAAAAGACGATAGCGAAAAAATCGACACTGTTACCAGTTTACCCAATCTAGAGATGGGCACTGACTCGAAAGACTTCAAACTACGAGCTATTGCATTAAGAAACAGTGGTAAAACCCAGAGACAGGCAATTATTGATGCAGCAGCAGAACTAGGAATAAAACTCAAACCATCATATATCAATTATCCAGGTAGCCACTTTGAACGTTGGAGGAAACAAGGATTGGCATGAACAAGATGTAGAAAAAGGGCAAGCCTCGCGACTTGCCCTTTTTCACATCCCCTTGCGGCCAACCTTGGCCGCAAGCTATCCCACCCTTACAGCGACGGCAGCAGGCCGTCGATGGCGAAGCGGTTGTACTCGGCACGCGAGATCAGCGCGGCGGCTTTCTCGATGTCCGGCGCGAAGTAGCGATCCTTGTCGTAGAACGATACCTCGGCACGCAGCATGGCCTTGGCGCTTTCCAGCGTTTCAGCTGCCTTGTTCGGCGCGCGGAAGTCTACGCCCTGGCAGGCTGCCAACAGTTCTACCGCCAGAATGCCGGCGGTGTTGTCGGCCATATCGCGCAGGCGGCGGCCGGCGAAGGTGGCCATCGATACGTGGTCTTCCTGGTTGGCGGAGGTCGGCAGGCTGTCAACGGAGGCCGGGTGCGCCAGCGACTTGTTCTCGGATGCCAGTGCCGCGCCGGTGACCTGGGCGATCATGAAGCCGGAGTTCACGCCGCCGTTGTTGACGAGGAACGGTGGCAGCTTGGACAGGTTGCTGTCGATCAAGAGGGCCATGCGGCGTTCGGACAGCGAGCCGATTTCGGCAATCGCCAGTGCCAGATTGTCGGCAGCAAACGCGACCGGCTCGGCGTGGAAGTTGCCACCGGACAGGATGTCGTTGTCGGCCGCAAACACCAGCGGGTTGTCGGAAACGGAGTTGGCTTCCACCAGCAGCACTTCGGAGGCCTGACGGATTTGCGTCAGGCAAGCGCCCATCACCTGTGGCTGGCAACGCAGGCTGTACGGGTCTTGCACCTTGCCGCAGTTGACGTGGCTTTGGGCGATTTCCGAGCTGTCACCCAGCAGTGCGCGGTATTGCGCGGCGGCGTCGATCTGGCCTTTGTGGCCGCGTACCTGATGGATGCGGTCATCAAACGGGGTGCGGCTACCTTGGGCGGCTTCGACCGACATCGCGCCGGCTACCGAGGCGGCGACGTACAGGTCTTCGGCGGCAAACAGGCCTTCCAGCGCGAAGGCGGTCGATGCCTGGGTGCCGTTCAAGAGCGCGAGGCCTTCTTTCGGCGCGAGGGTAATCGGCTCGAGGCCGGCGGAGCGCATCGCTACCGCGCCCGGTACGCGCACGCCGTCGACAAAGGCTTCGCCTTCGCCGATCAGCACTGCGCTCATATGCGACAGCGGGGCCAGGTCGCCGGAAGCGCCAACGGAGCCCTTCTGTGGAATCACCGGATAGATGCCCTTGTTGAACAGGGTGATCATCGCGTCCAGCACCACGCGGCGGATGCCGGAGAAACCGCGTGCCAGCGAGTTGATCTTCAGTGCCATCACCAGACGCACGGTGCTGTCTTTCATCGGCTCGCCGATACCGGCGGCGTGCGACAGCACGATGGAGCGCTGCAGCAGTTCCAGCTCTTCCGGCGCGATCTTGGTGTTGGCCAGCAGGCCGAAACCGGTGTTGATGCCGTATACGGTGCGGTTTTCAGCCAGCACGCGCGCCACGGTGGCGGCGGAGGCGTCGATGGCGGCGTGGGCAGCCGGGTCCAGTGCCAGCTGTACGGCCGGATTGCGCGCGATATGACGCAGCTGGGCCAGGGTGAATTTGCCCGGAGTAATAGTGATGGTGCTCATGGTGGTCTTTCCTGTTGCGCAGCCAGTTTCTGGCCACGACGAGTATTCGGGTGCTGCGGCCAACCTGATGAGTTGGCCGCACGCGGATTACTTGATCATCGGCAGCTTGAGGCCAAAACGCTTGGCCGCGGCCACGGCTTGCTCGTAGCCGGCATCGGCGTGGCGCATTACACCGGAGCCGCAGTCGTTCACCAGCACGCGGGCCAGACGCTCGGCAGCGGCGTCGGTACCGTCAGCCACGATTACCATGCCGGAGTGCTGCGAGTAGCCCATGCCTACGCCGCCACCGTGGTGCAGCGATACCCAGCTGGCGCCACCGGCGGTGTTCAGCAGCGCGTTCAGCAGCGGCCAGTCGGATACGGCATCGGTGCCGTCCTTCATGGCTTCGGTTTCGCGGTTCGGGCTGGCTACCGAGCCGGTGTCCAGATGGTCACGACCGATCACGATAGGTGCTTTCAGTTCGCCATTTTTCACCATCTCGTTGAAGGCGAGGCCGGCAATGTGGCGCTCGCCGAGGCCGAGCCAGCAGATACGTGCCGGCAGACCCTGGAAGCTGATGCGCTCGCGCGCCATGTCCAGCCAGCGGTGGGTGTGCTTGTTGTCAGGGAACAGTTCCTTGATCTTGGCGTCGGTCTTGTAGATGTCTTCCGGGTCGCCGGACAGCGCCACCCAGCGGAACGGGCCCTTGCCTTCGCAGAACAGCGGACGGATGTAGGCCGGCACGAAGCCCGGGAAGTCGAAGGCGTTCTTCACGCCCTTGTCGAAGGCGACCTGGCGGATGTTGTTGCCGTAGTCCACGGTCGGGATGCCCATGGCCTGGAAGTCCAGCATCGCCTGTACGTGCACCGCGCAGCTCTGTGCCGCTTCGTCGGTGAGGCGGGCGTGCAGTTCCGGCTTGGTCTGCGCGTCTTTCCACTGTTCCACCGTCCAGCCGATCGGCAGGTAGCCGTTGATCAGGTCGTGGGCGGAGGTCTGGTCGGTGACCAGGTCCGGCTTGATACCGCCGGCCTGGGCGCGTTTCACCAACTCCGGCAGCACTTCGGCGGCGTTGCCCAGCAAGGCGATGGAAACCGCTTCTTTCTTGGCAGTGTGTTCCTTGATCAGTTCCAGCGCATGGTCGATGTCACGCGCCTGCTTGTCGACGTAACGGGTACGCAGACGGAAGTCGATGCTGCTCTGCTGGCATTCGATGTTCAGCGAGCAGGCACCGGCCAGGGTCGCGGCCAGCGGCTGCGCGCCGCCCATGCCACCGAGACCGGCGGTAAGGATCCACTTGCCCGACAGGTCGTTGTTGTAGTGCTGGCGACCGGCTTCGACGAAGGTTTCGAAGGTGCCCTGTACGATGCCTTGCGAGCCGATGTAGATCCAGCTGCCGGCGGTCATCTGGCCGTACATGAACAGGCCCTTGCGATCCAGCTCGTTGAAGTGGTCCCAGTTCGCCCACTTCGGCACCAGGTTGGAGTTGGCCAGCAGCACGCGCGGCGCGTTGGCGTGGGTCTTGAACACGCCGACCGGCTTGCCGGATTGCACCAGCAGGGTTTCGTCTTCGTTCAGCTCTTTCAGGCTGGCCAGAATCTGGTCGAAACATTCCCAGTTACGCGCAGCGCGGCCGATACCGCCGTATACCACCAGACCTTGCGGATTCTCGGCCACGTCCGGGTCGAGGTTGTTCTGCACCATGCGGTAGGCCGCCTCGGCGATCCAGTTCTTGCAGTTCAGTTCGGTGCCGTGCGGGGCGCGGATGACGCGGCTGGCGTCAAAACGTGGGTCAGTCATGAAAAGCTCCTAGGGGGTTCGCTGTGTCAGGTGTTGTGTTGTAGCCAGGCGGCCAGCGTTATCGCCGCAGCTGACGCGTAATGCTCCAGGCCAGACGCGCGGCGGCTTTGGCACCGTGGCTGTCCTGATCAAAAACCGGGTTGAATTCAACAAGGTCGGCACCGGCCAGCTTGCCGCTGCGGGCAATCTTGGCCACCAGGGTCTCGACCACGCTGATGTCGACGCCGAAGCCGGCCGGAGCCGACACCGCCGGCATTTGCGCGGCAGGCAGCACGTCCAGATCAATCGTCAGATAAACGGCATCGACGCTGTCGATGAACTCGGCCAGCTGGTGACGCGCATCGGGCAGCTGCCATGGCGTCATGTCGCTGTCGAGCCGCCACTCGGCACCCAGCTTGGCCGCAGTCTCGAACAGTGCGCGGGTGTTGGCGGTTTCAGCCACACCGAGGCACAGATAGCGGAAAGGCTGGCCCAGCTCGCCACAGGCGGCGGCAATCTGCGCAAACGGCGTGCCGCTGGTGGCTTCGCCCGCGGTACGCAGGTCGAAGTGGGCATCAAAGTTGACGATGCCGATGCGCTTGCCGGCGTGGGCACGCGCCAGACCCAGCCAGTGGCCATAGGCCGTCTCGTGGCCGCCACCGAGTACCAGCGGCAGGTGGCCGGCCGCGACGATGTCGCTGACCGCTGCGGCCAACCTTTGATGTGCGGCATCCAGATCGCCGTCGTCGCACACCACGGTGCCGGCGTCGTACAGCGGCAAGGTCGGGTGGTAGGCGAGATTCGCCAACGCCTTGCGCAGCGCCAGCGGGCCATTCACCGCACCGGTGCGACCCTGATTGCGGCGCACGCCTTCGTCACAGGCAAAGCCCAGAATGGCGATGCCGGCCGGCTGGCCAGCGGCCAAGGGCTGTACCACCTGATGCCAGCGGCGGGCGGCGTCGCCCTCGGCGGCGTCGATACGGCCGCTCCACATGCTCATGTCGATAGTCATTGCATTAACCCTCGTGCTGCACCACGCCACGGAACACGCGGCGGGTCAGCGGATTGGTGCCGAGGCCGTAAACGATCTCGGCCGGATGTTCGATGTCCCACAGCAGCAGGTCGGCCACGAAGCCTGCGGCCAGCTGGCCATGCGTCTTGCCACGACCCAGCGCCTTGGCGGCGTGGCGGGTGGTGCCCAGCAGCGCTTCTTCCGGCGTCAGGCCGAACAAGACACAGGCCTGATTCATCGCCAGACGAATCGAGGCAAATGGGCTGGTACCCGGATTCAGGTCGGTCGACACCGCCATGGCCACCTTGGCCGCACGCAGCTTGTTCACCGGCGGCTTTTGCGTTTCGCGCAAAAAGTAATACGCGCCCGGCAGCAACACCGCCACGGTGCCGGATTCGGCCAGCGCGGCGACGCCAGCATCATCCAGATATTCGATATGGTCGGCCGACAGGCCGCCGAATTCGGCCACCAGTGCCGCGCCATGCAGATTCGACAGCTGCTCGACATGACCTTTTACTTTCAGGCCGTGTGCCTGTGCCGCCTCGAACACGCGGCGGGTTTGCGCCGGTGAAAAGCCGACGCCTTCGCAGAATACGTCCACCGCCTCGGCCAGACCTTCTTGCGCGGCAGCGGGGATGATCACCTCGCACACATGGTCGATATAGCCGTCGGCATTGCCGGCGAATTCCGGCGGCAGCGCGTGGGCAGACAGCAGCGTGGTAGACACTTCCACCGGCAGCGCGGCTTCAAGCCGGCGCGCGGCGCGCAGCTGCTTGAGCTCGTCACTCAGCGTCAGGCCGTAACCGGATTTCATCTCGATGGTGGTGACGCCTTCCTTCATCAGCGCCTTCAGGCGCGGCAGGCTGACGAGGGCCAGTTCGTCTTCATCGAGACGGCGGGTGGCGCGCACGGTAGAGATGATGCCGCCGCCTTCGGCCGCGATCTGCTGGTAAGGCACGCCGGTCAGGCGCTTTTCCCACTCGGCAGCGCGGTTGCCGCCGTACACCAGATGGGTGTGGCAGTCGATGAAGCCCGGCGTCAGCCAGCGGCCCTTGCCGTCGATGATCTCGCCGGCGTCGGCAAAGGCGCGCAATGCGCTGTCTTGCGGCAGCACGGCATGAATGCGGCCGTCCTTCAGCCACAGGGCGTGACCTTCGAGTGCGCCATACGGCGCAGGGTTGGCCGCATCGCAGGTGGCGAGGCGGACATTGATCCACAAGCTCTGGTCGGGTCGGGACATGGTGATTCTGCTGCTTCGATTTAATTGTATATACATTTAGACCAAGAATGCGCGCAGGTCAAGTCCAAGCTTCTGCTGCAATGCAACACAATTAATCCGGTAACAAGCAAAAAAACCTTTAAAAACAAAACGCCACATCGAAATGTGGCGTTGTCGGGCTTGTTGCTTAAATGTATATACAATTAAGTTTTGCGTACCCGCGTCTGCGAACGCAGCTTGTACTGGCTGCCCGGATGCAGCAGGCGGGCAAAGCTCACCAGATGCTTGCCCGACCAGGTACGGCGCAGCACACGCAGGCAAGGTTCGGCCGCCGTCACCTGCAACAGCCGCTGCTCTTCGGCATCCGCCAGCACCGCCTCGACGGTGTGCTCGACATCGGTCAGCGGGCAGTTGCGCATCAGCCAGGCATTCGGCGTTTCGCGGCTGAAGTCATTCAGCAGATAACCGGGCGCCCATTGCGGGCTCACATAGCGGTCTTCGATCTGGATGGCGGTATCGTCCTCGAAGTGCACGATCAGCGAGTGATATACCGGCTCGCCCATGCCCAGCTTGAGTCGCAAGGCCACCTCGTCGCTGGCGGTTTCCTCGCGCACAAACACCAGCTCGGCGCGATAGGCATGGCCACGCCGCGCGATTTCCTCGGCGATATTGTTGACGTCCAGCAGCGGCGACTCGGCCTTGCGCTCGGCCACATAGGTGCCGTCACCGGCATAGCGGATCAGCACGCCCGCCTCGGCCAGATCGCGAATCGCCTTGTTCACCGTCATGCGCGACACGCCAAACTGGCGCGCCAGCTCGACCTCGGGCGGGATCTTGGCACCGGGCGCAAAGCTGCGCTGCTTGATGCCGTCGAGGATGAAATCGCGGATGCGCAGGTAATGGGGCTTGGAAACGGGTTTGCTGGCTGTCATGGCGCTGATTGTAAATTGCTCTGGTCAAAAAGCCCAACTGGCCTTACGTTATGGCTATTGTGCACCGAACCGGAATAACACCATGACGCATCCAGTCCATCCTGATCTGCTGGTTGCCGGCGTGCGCGCCATCGAACTGGCAGACGGCGTACCCGGCCTACGCTTCACCCATGAGCTGTTTTCCGCCACCCTCAGCCTGCAGGGCGGCCAATTGCTGGATTTCACCCCCGCTGGCGGCAAGCCGCTGCTTTACCTCTCGCCTGCGGCCAACCTTGTGCCCGGCAAGGCGATTCGCGGCGGTGTGCCCTTATGCTGGCCGTGGTTCGGCAAGCACCCGACTGATGCCAGCCGGCCGCAGCACGGCGTGGCGCGTACCGCGATGTGGAGCGTCAGCGCTATTGCCCGCCACGAGTTCGGCATCACCGTGAAACTGGCCGGCCCGCACGACGGCACGCTGGAATCCACGCTGACACTGGAATTCGGCCGCAGCCTCGCCATCACCCTCAGCACCCACAATGCCGGCAAGGAGCCGCAGCGCATCAGCCAGGCGCTGCACAGCTATCTGGCGGTATCGTCCCTGCCTGACACTCGGCTGCAGGGCCTCGGCGGCCTGCCTTATCAGGACAAGCTCGACGGCGGCGACAAGATCTGGCCCGAGGGCGACTGGCAAGCCAGCGGCCCGTGCGACACGGTGGTCAACGGCGCACCGGCGCTCAACCTGCAAGATCCGGGCTGGCAGCGCCGCATCGAGATCGGCAGCGAAGGCTCGGCCAGCACCGTGGTGTGGACACCGTGGCAAGCCGGCGCAGCAGCACTAGCCGACCTGCCCGACGACGGCTGGCAGCATTTTCTCTGCGTCGAGACAGCCAATGCCGGCGCGGATAGCCGCGAAATCGCGCCGGGCGCCAGCCATCATCTGCTGCAACGCCTGACGGTAGTGCCGCTATAATCGCTTTCTTTTGTCGAACCGGATGTACAGAAGCATGCTCAAGCCCGATCGCCTCGATCGCTACCTGCCGCTGGTTTTCCCCAGCGGTGTGAAAGTCAGCACCTTTGCCAAGCACTGCCCGCAGTGCAAAACCCTGGCCAAGGCCGGCCATATGCATGGCGTGGCCCTGATGGTAGTCGACCGCGCCTTCATCCTTGCCCGTGGCACTTGCCCGCAATGCCGCCACGAGTTCGAGGTGAAATGCATGTTCGAGGACAACAAGCAGGTGCATCCGGTGATGTTGCCGACCTGGCTGATGCGGCTCTTGCTGAACTGGCACGCACGCCAGCTGCACAAGCGCGGCATGCCGCTCAAGCCCGAAGCCACGGCCGCCGGCAGCGACAGCCAGCCGGCCGACAATATCGCCCACATCCCCAGCGGGCTGATCCTGCAAAGTGCCGACCCGGCCGTGCGTCTGGCCAGCGAGCAGCTGGGCCGCTTTCTTGACCAGCCGATTCCGGCCTGGGTCGAGTATCGCGGCCAACGTTTCGACTTTGCCCGCACCATCGCACCGGCCAGCCAGCCAAGGTTGGCCGCAGACGAGCTGCTGCTGGACCGTCATCTGGTCTACAAGCCCGGCCTGCACGCCATCGCCTGATCCGGCCGCAGCAAAAAGCCCCGCTCGCTTGAACGGGGCTTTTTTCATGCTTTAGCGCGGGCAATCAGCAGTAATCGCCCCACACCGTCTGCATCGCACTGGCGGCGGCCAGCGCGGCGGTTTCGGTGCGCAGGATGCGCGGGCCAAGGCGCAGCGGCGTCCAGCCGGCCTTCAGCCCCGCCTGCTCTTCGGCCAGCGACAGGCCGCCTTCCGGCCCCGCCATCAGCCAGGCGCGCGCCGGCGCGGTGGCGATATCGGCCAGCTTTTTCTCGCCCAGCGGCGACAGCATCAGATGCACATCGGCCGGCGGCAGGCTTTGCAGCCACTGGGTGTAGCTCATGATGGGCAGCACTTCGGGGATGTGATTGCGGCCGCTTTGCTCGCAGGCCGACACCACGATTTCCTGCCAGCGCGCGATGCGCTTGTCGGCACGCTCGCCGGCCAGCTTGACGATGCTGCGCTCGGTCGCCAGCGGCTGAAACACGCTGACGCCCATCTCCACGCCTTTTTGCAGGGTAAATTCCATGCGGTCGCCGCTGGAAATCGCCTGCGCCAGCCCCAGCCACAGCGGTGACTCGCGGCTGACATCGTCAAAACGGCTGATTTCACACAGCACTTCACGCTTGGCCAGCTGGCGCAGCACGGCCTGATACTCGCCGCCCTCGCCATTAAACAGGGTGATGCTATCGCCCTCGCGCAAGCGCAAGACATTGATATGGCGCACTACCGTATCGGGCAGAGACAGCTCGAGGTTGGCCGCAAGCGGCCCGGCAACGAAAAACCTGGGCATAATTTGTTGAAAGTCTGGGTTGATGCCGGTATTTTGCTTGTTTTAGCCGTGCGGCCACAAGCCGCATGGCAACACCGCCCGAAAAACCGCTGCCGGCCAGCCGTTTTTGGCGCGGTATCCCCCAAAAGGCATTGCAAGGAGCGCATTATGCAGGTGGTAGACGAGGTAATCCGTGTCGCACGCGCCGTGGCCCAGACCGAGGTCATGCCGCGCTTCCTGCGCGTCGGCAAGACGCGCAAGGACGACGGCACGCTGTTTACCGAAGCCGACCTCGCCTGCCAGACTTACCTGCAGCGCGAGCTGCCGCGCATCCTGCCGCATCCGGTGCTGGGCGAGGAAATGACGCGCGAAGAACAGGACGCGCTGTGGGACGCCAACCCCGACGGCCTGTGGGTGGTTGACCCGATCGACGGCACCACCAACTTCGTCAACGGCCTGCCCTACTTTGCCATCTCCATCGCGCTGATGGTGCGCGGCGTCAGCCAGCTGGGCGTGATCTACAACCCGGTGTCGGACGAAATGTTCTACGCCATGCGCGGTCACGGTGCCTATATGAACGGCAACCCGCTGCCGCTGAAAACCACGCGTAACAGCATGGGCGACGCGATTGCCGCGGTCGAGATCAAATACCTGCGCTCCGGCAAGCTGGCCACCCGCATGAGCAGCGTCGCCCCCTTCGGCAGCCAGCGCAGCATGGGCTCGTCCACACTGGACTGGTGCTTCCTCGCCGCCGGCCGCTACGACCTCTATCTGCACGGCGGCCAACGGCTGTGGGATTACGCTGCCGGCACGGTGATTTTTGAAGAAGCCGGCGGCCAGCTCGCCAGCCTCAACACCGACGATTACTGGGCCGACACCATCTGGAAACGCTCGGCCATCGCCGCCCTCGACCCTGAACTATTCAGCCAATGGCACCGCTGGGTAAGACAAAACCAGTAAACCCGGCTTTACGCGACAGAAAAAAACATTGCGGCCAACCCTGGATAAAGGTTGGCCGCAATGTCTTGGTCACTCACCGGCATAGCGAACCCACAAGCACCCGCGTTCTGTGCCTGCCAACAGCGTAATCACTTGCTACCGGAGGTGCCCAGCATGTGCTCGAAGAACTTGCCCTGCCAGCGGTTGTGCCAAGCTTCTGCGGCGGCTTCATCGGCCGCCACAACGATGCCCAGACGGTAAATCCAGCTCAAGGCTGCCAATGCATCAGTATCCTTGTCCTCGCCATCCTTCAGCACTTGTTGCAGCAAGACAGCTTGCTGCTCAGGCTCCGCCTGCAGCAGTGCTGACAATAGCGCCGCCCCGGCAGCCTCCGCCGCGACCGCCTTGCCCAGCCAGAGCACTGCTTGCGATTTATCCTGCCCTACACCGCGGCCTTGGGCATGCAAGAGCCCCAGCACCAGGCTGGCCTGGCCATCGCCCTGTTTTGCCGCCTGCAGATACCAGTGGGCCGCCTCTTTTTCCTGACGCGGTAGCCGCTTGTCCAGCAAATACAGTCGGCCAAGGGCTTGCTGTGCTCGGACATCACCACCCGTCGCCGCCTGTCTGAACCAGTAAAGCGCCTGGGTGATGTCCTCTTTTTCGTAAAGTAGCGCCAATGCCAGCGCAGCACGGGCAAGACCGGCACTGGCAGCCTGACGGTAAAGTGCGATTGCCTGTTTTTCGTCCTCTTCAACGCCGCTACCCAGCTGATACAAACCTGCCAGCTCGTATTGCGCCTGACTGAGTCCTTGTGCGGCCGCCTTGCGCCACCAGAGTGCGGCAAGGCCATCATCCTTGATAACGCCATGCCCCTCACGATGCAGCCAGCCCAGCGAGTACTGCGCCATTGGCAGATTCTGCTCGGCAGCCTTGCCTATCCATTCTGCGGCAGTCAGCCAGTCTTGCGCTATGCCTTGCCCTTCCAGAATCATCAGGCCCAAGGCCAGCTGGCTCTTGGCCATTCCCTGGCTCGCGGCACGTTGCAGCCAGCGTTCGGCCTCGCGGTAGTTCTTGCCGCCATGATGCAAGATGCCCAGCTGGTATTGCGCCTCGGACTCTCCTGCGTCTGCGCGCAGCTGCAAATCATTGGGTATCGGTAATGCGGTACTGGCGGCATAAACACCCGCCGGCATTAACAGTGCTGCCAGCAATATGACTGCGCCTGACAGTTTTTTCATGATGTCTTTCTGCCTTGTTCTTGTTCAGGGTTTGCGAAGTTTGACGGTGAATGCCAGGTGGACCCACCCGGCAAGCTCGGGCATCCAGGCCTGGCCGCAAAGCTAGAGCAGGAAAAATTGGGCTGGCTCATACCCGTAGTCAACAGCAAATCGGTACATGCCTCTGGCAAGCTCTAGATCCACGCTGCCAAATAGCCCCAGCTCGTAGCACAAGCCTTTGATCATCGCGATAACTGCCACCTGGGTATTAGTCCGTTCACCCGTTTTGATCAGGTCCAAAGGATCAACATCTCTCAGCATGTTTATCACCTCGTGCAGATCTTTCCCAGATTCAAGTATGCCGATGAGGCCATCAGGCAAACTGCCTTTGCCTTGCTTGATCAAGCGATTCAGCCAGATACCGGCTTTATCGGCATCCTTGTCTGCACCCAGCCCGAAGCCGTAAGCCACCGCCATCCAGGCCATTGCCCCAATATGATTGCCCTCTGCGGCCTGCTGAAACCACTGCATGGCCTGTAGCGGATCTTTCGCCACGCCCCGGCCAAATAATGTCAGTAGCCCCATTTCATGGCGGGCATCATTATCACCCGCTTGCGCCGCCTGGTTTATCCACTTGGCAGCAGTTTTGAGGTCCTTGTCTCCGCCCTCACCCAGAATGAACATCCACGCCAGCAGGCGCATGGCCTCGGTGGATTGCCCATCTGTCGCGGCGCGCTGGTACCAGTCTTTGGCCTGCCGCAAATCCTTTCCAACCCCAAGGCCAGCGTAGTACAACATGCCCAGACGCCACTGCCCTCGGGCCGAACCCTGTTCGGCGCTCTTGCGAAACCACTGATAAGCCAGTTCCGGGTCTTTGCTGATGCCACCCAGACCATGAAGGTGCATAAATCCGAGAGCCTGTTGCCCTTCGGCGTAGCCCTGATTCGCGGCCTTGCGGTACCACTCCACGGCCTGCTTAATGTCTTGCGCCACGCCCTGTCCATACTCATACATAGCTCCTAGCCCATACTCTGCCTCGGCATAGCCCTGCTCTGCCGCCAGCCGGAACAAAGCCAGCGCCTTGTCGTATTCGACCTTGCCATCCAAACCCTGATGGTAGGCCATGCCCAAGCGATATCTGGCGCGGGCATCCGGCTTCTCGGCGGCCTGGCGTAGCCAGCGCATGGCTGCAAGCGGATCGCGCGGCAGACCATTGCCACCCTCGGTATACAGCTCGGCCAAATCCACTTGTGACGCGGTCAGTCCCTGCTCGGCAGCCTGACGCAGCCACATCACCGACTTGGCCAGATCCTGCTTCACGCCACGCCCGGACGAGTACAGCAGCGACAGATTATGCTGAGCCTCCGGATCACCCTCTTCGGCCGCCATGCTCAGCCAGTAGTAGGCGTCATCATCACTCTGCCGCACGCCCAGCCCTTCCATATACAGATAACCAAGGCTGCTTTGTGCTTCGACATGACCACGCTCGGCCGCCTCGCGATACCACTGGGAAGCCTTGAAATAATCCTGCTGCACGCCATCGCCTAACTCGTATTTCAGCCCCAGTGTGAATTGTTCATCCTCATCACCCGCTTCGGCTTGCGTCAATTGCTGGTTCAGTCTCGGTGCCACACTGCTGGCAGCCAATGCGCTCGACTGTCCACCGAGCAGCAGCATGATGATCAGGATTTTTCTGGCTAACACTCCACTCATTTCCTAACTATTCTCATGGCATTTATCGGCCTGCATAATCGCTGACATGACCGTATTTGTCAGTACCGATGGCAATAAGCCGGCAAGCCCGCCCCAAAAACATTGCGGCCAACCTTGGATCAAGGTTGGCCGCAATGTTTTATCACCATCACCTGCTGGCAAGCAGCCGGATAGAAAAAAGGCCACGTGCCTATACACGCGGCCTTTTCGCCGTTGGCGGTTTAACGGCTGACAATCAGCATCATCCCCGCCACGCTGATGGCAGCACCCAGCCAGCCGGCCAGGGTTGGCCGCTGGCGGGTGACGACCCAGATCATCGGCAACACCAGCACCGGCGACAGCGCCGACAGCATGCCGACGGTGGCGACATCGCCGCCTTGCAGCGCCACCATGATCAGCGTCATGCCAAGCCCCAGCGCCACGATGCCGTTCAGCGCCAGCTGGCCGAGCATACGCGGCGTTGGTGCGTTGTTCATGCGTGCCAGCCGGCTGCCGCTGGCCCACAGCAGCCAGTTGGCCGCACAGCCGACGCCCATGCGCAGGGCGCTGGCGGTGACCGGCTCCAGCCCCGCCGCCATCGCCGGTTTGGCGGCAAAGGTGCCGATGGCCTGACACAGGCCAGCGGCCAGCCCCAGCAGCACGCCGATTTTCAGGCTGGTGGTTTTCTCCCAGTGATGGCTCTGCGCATCGCGGCGGCCAAAGGCAATCGCCACCAGCACACCGCCAAACACCAGCACGCTGCCGATGGCGGCGGTCAGCGTCAGCTGCTCGCCCAACAGCAGCATGCCCAGTCCGACCGAAAACACCGAATGGCTGGCAAACAGCAGGCCGGTGCGGCGCGGGCCGAGGCGGTTCATCGCGGCGAACATCAGCGCATCACCCAGGAAAATCCCGGCGATGGCCGAGATCACGATGGGCCAAAGGTTGGCCGCAGCGATGGTGCTCCAGCCGCCCAGCAGATAACTGGCGCTGCCCAACAGTAGCACGAGAAAAGTCAGGCGGATGCGGCTGAAGGCAAACGCGCCAAAGTGCCGCGCCGGCGTGGCGCCGATCAGCCCGCCGGCCGCCCAGCAAGCGGCGGCCGCGACGGCTGCCAGATCATAAGGTGACATCATTTGCCGTCTGCCGCCTCCAGCCTCGCCAGCAGCTGGCGCAAGCCCTGATCCAGCGCCTGATAGCTGTCGGGCGGCAAGGGCGCGAGGATGCCGGCCATATTGTCGACGTGGGCGCTCACCGCCTCGTCGATCAGCGCAAGCCCCTGCGGCGTCAGCTGCACCAGCAGGCTGCGCGCGTCATCGGGGTTGGGCAGGCGCACAATCAGGCCGCGCTCGGTCAGCAGCTGCAGCTGGCGCGTCATGGTGCCGGACGAAATCATCAGGCTGCCGTACAGCGCGGTCGGTGCCAGACAGTAAGGCGCGCCGCTGCGGCGCAGGGTAGCGAGGGCATCGAATTCCCAGCTGCACAAGTCAAAACGGCTGAAGGTGTCGCCCAGACGCTTATGCAGCAGGGCGGCACAGCGGCCCAGCCGGCCGAGCAAGGCCATGTCGGTGGTGTCGAGTTCCGGTCGCTCTTGCTGCCATTGCTGACGGATGCGGTCTACCGCGTCGCTTTGTGGTGTTTTTTCTGTGCTCATGAATTTTATCTTTCATTCGAGATATTTATCTTGAATTCAAGTCAATTAATGCTTAGGCTGCAATATATCTTGAATTGGAGATAAATACATGTCGACGCTACTGCGCGATACGCTGATTACCGCCATCGTACCTGTTATCTGGGGCAGCACCTATCTGGTGACCACGCAATGGCTGCCTGCCGGCCTGCCACTGACCGGCGCGGTGCTGCGGGTCTTGCCGGCCGGCCTGCTGTTATTGCTGTGGCTGCGCCAGCTGCCGGCCAGACGCGAATGGCCGCGCCTTGCCTTGCTGGCCTTCTTCAATATTGCTGCCTTCCAGGGCTTGCTGTTTGTCGCCGCCTACCGCCTGCCCGGCGGCATTGCCGCGCTGGTAGCGGCCTGCCAGCCGCTGATCCTGATGGCCATCTTGTGGCTGGCCGAACGCCAGCTGCCACGCCGCCTGGCTTTTGTCGCTGCACTCGTCGGCATTGCCGGCATGGCCTTGCTGCTGAATGCCGGCGCGCACAGCTGGGACAAGATCGGCCTTGCCGCCGCCGCAGGCAGTGCGCTGGTGGTGTGTGTCGGCATGTATCTGGCCAAACGCTGGGGCAGCAGCCTGCCGCTGTTGGCGCTGACCGGCTGGCAACTGCTGCTGGGCGGGCTGATGCTGTTGCCGTTGGCGCTGTGGCTAGAGCCGCCGCTGCCGGCGCTGACTGCGGCCAACCTTGCCGGTTATGGCTGGCTGTCGCTGGCCGGCGCGCTGTTTGCCTATCTGCTGTGGTTTCGCGGCCTGCAGAAGTTGCAGCCGGTGGCCTTGGGCGCACTGATCCTGCTGTCGCCGCTGACCGCCGTCACGCTAGGCTGGTTGTATCTGGGCCAGGCGCTGGATGGCGTACAGCTGGCCGGCATGGCACTGGTGCTGGCCAGTGTGTTTGGCGTGCAATACGGCAGCCAGCCACGCCCGCTTCCCCGCGCAGCCTGAAGCGGTGCTGAAACGATTTCACCGGCAGCAACAAGCTGCCGGCCCTGATTCCCCCCACCCGGAGTTCACCATGCAAGACATCGACAAGCTGTTGCAGCAACGCCGTTCGGTCAACCATTTCGACAGCAGCCGCACGCTGGAGCTCAGCGTGATCCGCGAACTGGCGGCGCTGGCAACGCTGGCCCCCAGCGCCTATCACCTGCAAAACTGGCAGTTCATCGCCGTGCACACGCCCGAGGCCAAGGCGCGGCTGTTGCCGCATTGCTATGGCCAGCAAAAGGTGGTCGATGCGGCGGTGACCTATATCCTGTGTGGCGAGCTGGACGGCCACCAGCGCCTGTCGCGCCAGCTGCAGCCGGTCGTCGACGCCGGCATCATGTCGCTAAGTCTTGCGGCCAACCTGAACGAAAACGCCAGCGCGCAGTTTGCCGCGCCACAAGCACAGCGCGACGAGGCGATGCGCAGCGTATCGCTGGCGGCAATGGCACTGATGCTGGCCGCCGAGGCGCGTGGCCTCGTCAGCTGCCCGATGAGCGGTTTTGATGCGGCGGCGGTGTCAGCCGAATTTGGCCTGGCAGAGAATCTGCTGCCGGTGATGCTGCTGCCGGTAGGGTATGAAGCGGACGGCAACTGGCCGCAAAAGCCGCGCCGCCCGCTGGATGAAGTACTGAGTTTACGCTGAGGCTCAGGCCGGCTGCGCCGCCAGGCGCGGCTCGCGCCCCAGCAACAGCAGGAAGCTGCCCAGACACAGCAACAAGGCCAGCACCAGACCGTTATTGCCCGAATACTGCATGGCCGCGCCGCTCAGCAGCGGGCCGCTGGCGCTGGCCAGCCCCCAGGTAATGCCGAACATCGCATTCACCGCCACCAGTTGCTGGCCGCGGAAACGCTCGCCGGCACGCACCAGCGCCAGGGTATAAATGCCGCCGGCCGCGCCGCCCAGCAGCGCCAGATGCGGCCACAGCCAGTCAGTGCCGACCACCCACGGCAGGCTCAGCAACAGCAAGCCACCGCTGACCCCGCAAAAACGGTGGGCAAAGCGGCTGCCCATGCGGTCTGACAGATAGCCGACCGGCATCTGCAACAGCGCATCGCCGACAAACAGCACTGTCACCAGCATGGCCGCCAGCCGCTCGCTATAGCCGTGCTGCACTGCGTACACCGGCAACATCGACAGCATCGCCGCATCGAAAAAGGCAAAGAAAAACACCGCAGCAAACAGCACCGGTACCAGCAGTACCAGCCGTGGCGACAGGCGGCCGTGCGCCTGCTCGTCAGCGGCGGCCGGCAGACTGGCCAGCGCCAGCAACAAGGCCGCCAATGCAAACAGGCTGCCCATCAAGGCCGGCGGCAGCAGCGAATCCAGCCCGAACATGCCGATCAGCAAGGGGCCGCACAGCTGGCTGCCGGTGTAGGCGGTGGTGTAGAGGCCGATGAAGCGGCCTTTGCTGTCTGCCGGGCTGTTATCGGCAATCCAGCTCTCGCCGAAAATCACCAGCATGCCGGTGCAAATCCCGGTCAACAGACAGGCGAGAAACACTGCCGCCGAAGCAGCCAGGCCGATGGCCAGCTGAAAGGCGATGCCGCCCAGCACGATGGCCAGCAGCAGCAAGGGCTTCAGCCCCAGCCGCCGTCCCAGCCACGGCGCGACAAAGGCCGCCACGAACATGCCCAGCGCCGGCGCCGACATCATCAGGCCTATCCAGGCGCTGCCCTGGCCGGCGGCATGCAGGCGCAGCGACAGCAATGGCAGCAGAAAACCCAGCACCGCCCCCGCCAGCGCGGCACTGAAAATGATGGCGCTGACCGCCAGACGATTGTTGCCCATCTTGCAAACCCAAGCGGAAAAACCGCTATGGTGCGCAAAAAAATGATGCGCCGCAACAATGACTTGGCGGTGCCGATCAGCATGCGCCACCGCTCAGGCCAGCGTGATCTCCACCCGCTCGCGGCCCTGGCCGACGTTTTTGCGCTTGAGTGCGATGCGGCCAACCTCGCCGGTGCTTTTCAGATGGGTGCCGCCGCAAGGCACCTGCGCTACGCCGGCCACCTCCCAGTAACGCCGGCCGGCGGCCTCGTCGCTGAAGGCGCTGATGATAGGCAAGTTGGCCGCAATCACCTCCTCCACCTCGGCCAGAATCGCCGGCAGATGCGGGCTGATCGGCGCGGCCAAGGCAAAGTCGATACGCGCCTTGTGTTCGGCGATATGCGCGCCGGTCTTGGCGATGCCGGCAAAACGGCGGCAGATGATTTCCAGCACCAGCTCGGCGGCAAAATGCAGGCGCATCAGCCGGTAACGGCGCGGCCAGTCGATCAGCACTTCGACCGCGTCGCCAACCTCAAGCGCATGATGATCCGCCAGGGTATACACCAGCTCCGCGCCATCCTTGGCCGCCAGCAACACCGGCCAGCCGCCTATGCTGCCGCTGTCGCTCTCCTGCCCGCCGCTTTCGGCATAAAAAATACTGGCGTCCAGCCGCACCTGCGCGCCAGCCACCGCCACGACACGGCTGAGCTGGCAGCTTTGGTAAGGATCTTGCCAGAAGGTCTTGCTGGTCATGACGACGTCGCCCGCTCTGCGGCCAACCTTTGGTAGATATCCGGCTCGCAGCGCTCCATCAGCCGTTCCGGCCGCGCCGGGGCGACAAAGCCGTATTGCGCGTACAGGCCGTGCGCGTCGGCGGTGGCCAGCATGAAGCGGCGCAGGTTCTGCAGCCGCGGGTGCAGGTCGATGTACTGCATCAACGCCTTGCCTATGCCCTGGCCCTGCGCCTCGGGAAACACGAACACATCGCCCAGATAGGCAAAAGTGGCGTGATCCGAAATCACGCGCGCAAAGGCCAGTTGGCGGCCATCGGGCGCATAGCCGCCTATCACCATGCTGCCGGCGAGCGAGGCCTCGAAAATCTCGCGCGGCAGGCCACGGCTCCAGTAGGCGTCTTCGCTCAGATAACGGTAGACGCGGGCCTGATCCAGCTGCGTCACGTCCTCGCTGAAACGCACCGGCGGCAACGGGCCGCGCAGTTGCAGCCAGCGCTGACCGCCCGGCTCGATGCCTTCGCCGCTTTGCTGCCAGCCCAGCCGCCGGTAAAACGCCAGCGCCTCAAGGTTGGCCGCATCGCATTTCAGCGTCGGTGCTTCGCGGCAGAACAGGCTGGCGGCAGCCAGCAAGGCGCGGCCTATGCCCTGGCCACGCGCCGCATCGGCAATATAAAGATGGTGAACAAAGCTGTCGGCCTGCCACAACGCAACAAAACCCAGCAGCTCGCCCTGCTCGCCACTGGCCACCAGCACCATTTCATCGGCGGTATCGCGGTCAAAATCGGCGCTGGCGAGCTCGGCGGCCTCGCGCCAGACAAAATGCCGACGGCGCACCTCGTGATAAATCGCGCGCAACGCCGGGCGCTGGCAAGGCTGCATGGGGCGGATATGGAACATGGGTGCTCCTGACGGATGATTCTCGGGGCCGGTGATTTATTGCGGCCAACGGCACAACGATACCTCGCGGCTGGCCAGCATGAAACCGAGCTTACGGTACAAGTCCAGCGCGTGGTAGTGCTCGTCAGCAACGATGATGACACGCGGCACCTGCTGTAGCGCCTGCACCCCAAGCTGGCTGACCAGCGCGCTGGCGAGGCCCTGCCGCCGGGCAGCAGGGGCCGTCATCACCAGCTGGTAACGGGCCATTGCCTGCCAGACAAACAGACCGGCGCTGGCCAGCAATTCTCCCGCGGCAAATACGCCATGAATGGCCCCCTGGCCACGTGCCTGCAGCTGCCGGTATTGCGTCTGCGCCCCCAGCAGAAAGCGCTGATAGCCGGCGGCATCGTGTGCGCTGTCGCGTGTCTGCATCGCCAGTTGCTGCCACTGCAGCCAGTCGGCCTCGTCCTGCAAGGCACGCAGTTGCAAGCCGGCTGGCAGTGGCTGCGACTGCAGGCAATCGCGGGTTGCCATCAGCACGGCGCTTTCATCGTAGTGATAGCCGGCAGCCAGCCAGTCGGCGTAGTGCTCGCGCCGCTCATCGTCGCCACGCTGCCAGCAAAAAGTACGATGACGAACCCGGCTGTCGCTGGCAAAGGCGCGGTCAAAACGCGCCTCCCACTCGGCCCGGTCTTGCGGCGGGCTGTCCGGCAGCAAGAGATTGCCGTAGTAAAAATCCGGCCGGTGCGGACTGGCCAGCTGCCAGCAGCCCTCCAGCCGCTGCATGCGACTGTGCGGGCTTTGCAGCCGCCATTCGGTTTCGATGCCGGGCAAGGCCACCGCCAGTGCCAGCTGCACGCGCTCGCCTATCTGGCGGCTGTGGACAAAACCCAGCCGCGTCGCCAGTTGCTGCGCTGCCAGGTTGGCCGCAGCGGTGTCGGCCTCGATGCGGTGTACGCCCAGCTGATTGAAGGCCACTGTCAGCAGGCAGCCGGCTGCCTCGATGGCATAGCCCTGGCCCCACCACGCTTCGCCCAGCTCGATGCCGAAACTGGCCTCGCCGTGACGCTCGGCCAGCCGCACACCCAGCGAGCCGATCAGCGTGCCGTCGTGCAGGGTAATCGCCAGCTGCCAGTAGCGGCGCGGCTGCTCCGCCTGCCAGCCGATGAAACGCGCCAGCAGGCTGGCGCTGAATTCGGCGGTCAGCTCGGATGGCGCGTAATGGCGGCCGAAATGTTGGCCGCAGCGCAGTGCCGCATAGGCAGCGGCATCCTGCGGCACAAAGTCGCGCAGCTGCAGCCGCGCAGTAGAGAGTGGCAAATCAGGCATTACAGGCCTTTCGCGGCTGACCACTGCGTATGCTCGTGCCAGTGCGCTTCGGCCCAGGCCGGACGGGCAGCCAGATCGTCAGCGCGCGACAAGCAGCGGGGCGAGTCAGAGAGGGTGAGATGAGTGGATGAATGAAGGTGCTCGTCGCCGAGCACGTCGCGCAGCAGATGCCGCGACAGGCTAAAGATCAGTGCCATGATGGCTTTCCTTGTAAAGAGCGTGGCCGCTGGGGCCGGTAACCCGCCCGGGTGGGCGAGAAAAGAACGAGCGGCCATTGTTGACAAGCCATTACGCCATTGTCAACACCGTTTGACTTTGGCATGTGATTGCCATCACCTGTTGCGCACGGGCTGCCGGCCGTCGGCGGCAAGGAAATCTGCGGCATGTCTGGCTCCTTTTGGCCATCAAGATGGCCGAAAGATAGGAGCCTGCGGCATGGCCGTCTTGCGACTTTCGGCGAATCGCATCGCCGCTTCGGCCAGTGCCGCGCAAGACACCCGGCCATGCAAAAGGCCAGCCCGGACGGGCTGGCCTTTTGGCAGTAATCAAGCAATCATCAGGCTCGCGCCAGACGTTTTTCCTTCCAGTAACTGAACAGGCCGTGGCCCGAATACAGCGCCAGCGCCGCCCAGATCAGCGCAAAGCCGATGGCACGCTCGGGGCCGAAAGGCTCGCCGTACAACAGCACGCCCAGCATCAGCTGGATGGTCGGGCCGAGATACTGGATCAGGCCGACGGTGGCCAGCTTCAGTCGGCGCGCGCCGCTGGCAAACAGCAATAGCGGAATCGCCGTCACCACCCCCGCGCCCATCAGCAAGAGATCCAGCCCCAGACCCAGCGTGCCAAACGCGCCCTGCCCCTGGCTGTGCAGCCAGAACAGCAGGATCAGCGCCGGCGGCGTCATCATGAACGTCTCCAGCGCCAGGCCTTCGAGCGAAGGCAGCGGCGCTTTCTTGCGCAGCAGACCGTAGAGGCCAAAGCTGCCGGCCAGCGTCAGCGCCACCCACGGCAGGCTGCCCACGCCCAGCGTGATCCACGCCACGCCCAGGGTCGCGAGGCCGACGGCCAGACTCTGGGTGCGCGTCAAACGCTCGCCCAGGAAAAAGCGCCCGAGCAGCACATTCACCAGCGGGTTGATGAAATAGCCGAGACTGGCCTCGACCACGCGGTTTTCATTCACCGCCCAGATGTAGATCAGCCAGTTCAGCGACAGCAAAAACGACGACAGCGCGAAGATCTTCAGCTTGTGTACATCACGCAGCGCCTCACCCAGCCAGCGCCAGTTGCGCTGCCAGACCAGGATCATCGCGACAAACACCGCCGACCACACGATACGGTGGCAGAGGATCTGCAAGGCAGGCACCTCGTGCAGCGGTTTCCAGTACAGGGGGAACAGGCCCCAGATAAAAAAGGCAGCCGCCGCGTAGATGACACCGCGGCGGGTTTCCAGAGAGTCAGAGGTAGACATGAGACACCAGCAAGGTTGGCCGCACGCAAGGCTGCGTACGGTAATCCGGCACTCTACGCCGCCTCGGCATGGCACTCAATCGGCTGCGGCCGAACGCTGTGTTCAGGCTTTTGCCTGTGCGTGGCACGGTGGTGATGCTGCACTGGCACAATTGCCGCAGTCATGAAAATAAAGGGCAATATTTTTGACGTTTACGTTTACGTTAACTACCCTTCATCGCAGCAGAGATTACTACCAGACTGCAGCAAGACAGTCGGCAGGCACTACAACTAAAGGGATGGCAAACATCCCGCCGGACAAAGCAGCACCAGGACCCGCACAGGCATCCACAAGATCCGCCGCAGGCCAACATTGCCACAAGCACTGAGATGGAGGAGACACCATGTCGATACGCCACGTCGAACTGGAAGACAAATACACGGCCCCCACCGGCCACGTCCTGCTTAACGGTATCCAGGCGCTGGTACGCCTGCCGATGATGCAGCATGAACGCGATACCGCCGCCGGCCTGAATACCGCCGGCTATGTGACCGGCTATCGCGGATCGCCGCTGGGTAATGTCGACCAGACCATGCAAAAGGCCAGCAAATACCTGGCCAAGCATAATGTGGTCTTCCATCCCGGCCTCAACGAAGACCTCGCCGCCACCGCCGTGTGGGGCACGCAGCAGGTCAATATGTTTGAAGGCGCCAAGTACGATGGCGTGTTCTCGATGTGGTATGGCAAGGGCCCCGGCGTTGACCGTTCCGGCGACGTGATCAAGCACGGCAATGTGGCCGGCACCAGCCAGCACGGCGGCGTGCTGCTGATCTGCGGCGATGACCACGCGGCCAAGTCGTCCACCTTCCCGCACCAGTCTGATCATATCCTCGCCGCCAGCATGATTCCGGTGCTGTCGCCGTCCGGCGTGCAGGAGGTGATCGACTACGGCCTGCATGGCTGGGCGATGAGCCGTTATTCCGGCTGCTGGGTGTCGATCAAGGCGATCTCCGACACCATCGAAAGCGCAGCGGTGGTCGATATCAGCCCCGAGCGCGTCAAGACTCTCATCCCCGATGATTTCCCGCTGCCGGCCGACGGCCTGTCCATCCGCTGGCCGGACACCCCGCTGGCGCAGGAAAAGCGCGTGCTGCATCACCGCCTGTACGCGGCACTCGCCTATGCACGCGTCAACAAGCTCAACCATGTGACGCTGGATTCGCCCAAGGCGCGCCTCGGCATCATCACCTGTGGCAAGTCCTATCTTGATGTGATGCAGGCGCTGGACGACCTCGGCATTGACGAAAACTTGGCCGCAGACATCGGCCTGCGCATCTTCAAGGTCGGCATGGTGTGGCCGCTGGAGCCGGAAGGCGTGCGCCAGTTTGCCGAGGGGCTGGACGAGATTCTGGTGGTGGAAGAAAAGCGCCAGATCATCGAATACCAGCTGAAAGAACAGCTGTACAACTGGCGCGACGACGTGCGCCCGCGCGTGGTCGGCAAGTTTGCCGAAAAAGGCGAATGGGCACTGCCGCACGGTGACTGGCTGCTGCCGGCCGCCGGCGAGCTGACCCCGGCGATGATTGCGCGCGCGATTGCCAAGCGTCTCGCCCATATCTTTGACAGCCCGGTGATTCACGACCGCCTGAAGTTTTACGAGGACAAGGAAGCGCAGCTGGTGAAGCCGCGCGAGGCCATCGCGCGCATTCCGCACTACTGCTCGGGCTGTCCGCACAACACCAGTACCAAGGTGCCGGAAGGCAGCCGCGCCGTGGCCGGTATCGGCTGCCACTATATGGCGCACTGGATCGAGGGCGGCAGCACCAAGACTTTCACCCAGATGGGTGGCGAAGGCATTACCTGGCTGGGCCAGGCGCCGTTTACCGATACCAAGCATATCTTCACCAACCTTGGTGACGGC
This sequence comes from Vogesella lacus, assembly GCF_979366295.1. NCBI lineage: Bacteria > Pseudomonadati > Pseudomonadota > Betaproteobacteria > Neisseriales > Chromobacteriaceae > Vogesella > Vogesella lacus. The sequence continues at coordinate 209,182 of NZ_CEETQT010000004.1, read as the reverse complement.
ACTTACTTCCACTCCGGCCTGCTGGCGATTCGCGCGGCGGTGGCCGGCAAGGTCAACATTACCTACAAGATTCTCTACAACGATGCGGTAGCCATGACCGGCGGCCAGAATGTGGACGGCTATCTCGATGTGCCGATGATTACCCGTCAGGTCGCGGCCGAAGGCGTGGCGCGCATCGTGATTACCAGCGATGACCCGGACAAGTACCGCACAGCGCATGGCCTGAAAGAAGGCCTGGCCGCAGGCGTGGAAGTCTTTCACCGCCGCGAACTCGACCGCCTGCAAAAAGAGCTGCGCGAGATCGCCGGCGTCACCATCCTGATTCACGACCAGACCTGTGCTGCCGAGAAGCGCCGCCGGCGCAAGCGTGGCGAATTCCCCGACCCGGACCGCCGCATCTTCATCAACGAGCGCGTGTGCGAAGGCTGTGGCGACTGCGGCAAGAAATCCGGCTGCCTGTCGGTGTTGCCGGTAGAGACCCCGCTGGGGCGCAAGCGCAAGATTGACCAGTCCAGCTGCAACAAGGATTTCAGCTGCGTCGAAGGCTTCTGCCCGAGCTTCGTATCGGTGGCCGGTGCCAAGGTGAAAAAACCGGGCGGCGGCAAGACCAGCCCGGACAGCCTCGGCAGCCTGCCGCTGCCGAAACTGCCGGCGCTGCACGAGCCCTTCGGCATCATGGTGACCGGCGTTGGCGGCACCGGCGTGGTCACCATCGGCCAGGTACTGGCGATGGCTGCCCACCTCGACAACAAGGGCGTGACCGTGCTCGACATGGCCGGCCTCGCGCAGAAGGGTGGCTCGGTGTGGTCACATGTGCGCATTGCCGACCAGCAGGACAAGCTGCACGCGGTGCGCATTGCCGCCGGCGACGCCAATCTGGTGCTGGGTTGCGATCTGGTGGTCACCGCCGCCGAAGAAGCACTGGCCAAGATGCGCGAGGGCTTCAGCCATGTGGTGGTCAACAATTACGAATCGCCGACCAGCGCCTTCCTGAAGAATCCTGACGTGCGCTTCCCGGCACGCGAGATGAAGGATGCGATTGTCGAGTCGGTCGGCAAGCAGCACTTTGCCGAGGTCAACGCCACCCGCATCGCCACCGCGCTGCTGGGTGACGCGATTGCCGCCAATATGTTCATGCTGGGCTATGCCTGGCAAAAGGGGCTGGTGCCGGTATCGCTGGAGGCCATCATGAAGGCGGTCGAACTCAATGGCGCGGCCGTCAAGTTCAACCAGAGCGCCTTTGACTGGGGCCGTCATGCCGCGCATGACCTCGCTGCGGTCGAGCGTCTGGTCAGCCCGACAGCCGTGGTGGCCTTCACCCCGCGCGAAACCGTCGAAGGGGTCGAGCATCATCGCAGCAAGGAACTAGCCGCCTATCAGGACGACAAGTTGGCCGCACGCTACAAGGCACTGGTCGAGCGCATCCGCCAGCGAGAAGAGCAGATCAAGCCGGGCAGCAGCGTGCTGACACTGGCGGTGGCCAAGGCCTACTACCATGTGCTCGCCTACAAGGACGAGTACGAGGTGGCGCGCCTGTACAGCGATGGCGAGTTCCGCCGCCAGCTGGACAGCCAGTTCGAGGGCGATCTCAAGCTGACCTTCCACTTTGGTGCCAGCTGGATGACCGGCCACCAGCCGAAAAAGGTCAACCTCGGCGCGTGGGCGCTGAAGGCACTCGGCGTGATTGCGCGCTGCAAGCGCCTGCGCGGCACGGCGCTGGATCCCTTCGGCTGGCAGGCTGACCGCAAGCTGGAACGCGCAATGATTACCGAGTTCGAACAGCTGATCGGCGAGCTCGAATCACGCCTGACTGCGGCCAACCTTGGCACCGCCAGCGAGATGGTCAAGCAGTACGAACAGGTGCGCGGCTTCGGCCACGTCAAGGAAGCCGGCCTCAAGGCAGCGCACGCCCGTCTGGCCGAGTTGCGCAGGGAGCTGGATGCGCCAACACACAAGCCGGGCGACAAAAACGCCGTTGCCTGAATCGGGTAATTGCAATTGTCATCAAGCGGGCCACATGGCCCGCTTTTTTGTTACCATGTCGATAATTGGTATTTGATTGGACTTATCGATATGCCTGCCGACATTCTGGTCAAGCTGTATCAGCTGCCCGCGCCACTGCCGCTGCCTGAGGGCTATCAGTTGCGCCGCCCGCTACCGCACGAGCGCGACAAGCTCAGACAGTGGGTAGACCGGCATTTTGGCAGCGGCTGGGCGGCCGAGTGCGATACCGCCTTTCGCCAGCAACCGGCCAGCGTGCTGCTGGCTTGTGACGCCGAGGGCAAGCCGCATGGCTTTGCCTGTTACGACGTGACGGCGCGCGGCTTTTTCGGGCCCACCGGCGTGGCTGAAAGCGCACGCGGCAAGGGGCTGGGCAAGGCGCTGTTGCTGGCTGCCATGCATGCCTTGCAACAGCAGGGCTATGCCTATGCCGTGATCGGCAGTGCCGGGCCTATCGATTTTTATCTGCAGCAGCTGCCTGCCATGGTGATACCGGATAGCCATCCGGGCATCTACCCGCCGGCAACAGACTGGTAATCAGGAAGGAAACAGGCTGAGACGACGCGCATCATCCACCGCCTGGGCCATGTCGTGGCATTCGTTCTGCCACACCCAGACCTTGTGATGAGCATCGAAAGCTTCGATCAGCCACAGCTTGCCGCCATTGCCCAAGGCCACCAGCCGGGCACGCGTCGGGCGCTGGTAATTGAAAATCACCGCATCACGGTTTTGCACACCGGCAGTGACAGTTGCCATATTTCGCATGAGTTTGGGTCGCCATAATGTTGGACAACCGTAAAAGAGCAAATGCCATGCCAAGCGGCCTGACACTTGCCTGCCCTGCTATGGCGTTGTTGTATTTTGATGCAGATCAAGGCATTTCCCTGAATGTTTTCAACACAAACCATAGTCTCGGCAGGCCAGCGAGTATATAAAACACGATGTCCCGACAGCAGCCCAACCACCCAGGCTGCTGAGAATCCCAAGCCAGAAGCAGGGAATGCGCCAACCATGCCCACCACGCACCAAGCCAGTGCCAGACAGACACTGACAGCCAGGCAACAACGCTTGTCATTGCCAGACTTGCTGGCAGAGTCACGTCTGTGCGGCCAGAGCGGCAAGCACCAGATCGGCCAGGCCATGGCCGAGCGCGCCTTGCAACTGGCCGAGCAACACCAGCCGGAACGCACCGAAGCGCTGAGCCTGCTGGCCTTTCACCTGTCGCGGCTGGGCCATCTGGCTGATGCCATTCCTTATGGTCTGGAAGCCGCCTCGCGCCTCGATTTCATCAAACAGGCCGCCGCCCGCGCCGATGTGCTGTGCACCGTGGCGATGGCCTGCAGCGATCTGGGCCTTGGCCATGACGGCCTCAAATACGCACTCGAAGCACTGGCCGCAGCCCGCATCAGCGGCGATGCGCTGACCCTGAGCTGGGCGCTGAACCGCACCGGCATCTGCACCTTTACTGCCGTAGGTGATCTGGAACAAAGCGTCAGCCTGCTGCAGCAAGCCGCCCGGTTGGCCGCCGAACAAGGCGATGTGATTGCCCGCTTCAGCGCCATCAACAATATCGGCACCAACTACCGCCTGGCCGGCCTGCGCCAACGCACGATCCGGCCGCAACAGGCTGCCGATCTGCTGTTGCAGGCGCGCAGCTTCCTCGAAGAAGCGGCCGAGCTGTCGGCCATGATAGACAACCCGCATCTGCGCACCGCCGCGCTGATCAATGTCGCCGAAATCCTGGTAGACCTGCAGCAATTCGACATCGCGCGCAACTGGCTGCGCGAAGCGTGCAAGCTGGCGCGCAAGCATCGTTTCACCGTGCTGACCCGCCGCACCGAACTGGTTGATGCGCTGATCCTCAACCAGACCGGCCAGACCGCCAAGGCGATTGCCATTCTCGAGCAGTTGCTGCAGCTGTCGTCCGACCAGATCGAATTCGAAATGCTGGTGCTCGCCTACGAAGAGCTGTACCGCATGCTCAAGCATAGTGGCCGCTTTGAAGAAGCGCTGCAGCGGCTGGAAAAACTGCGCGAGCTGGAGCAGGACGTCGCCGACAAGCGCAGCAGCACCCAGGGCTGGGCACTGCGCAAAGAGCTTGAAATCACCAGCGCCCAGCTGGAAGCCGAAAAAGCCAAGCTGCACGCCGAACAGGAACGCCTGCGTGTCGCGCGGCTCGAAGCCGAGAAAATGGCGGCCGAAGCCCGCATGTGCGAGCTGGAACAGGAAGCACTGATCGACGCGTTGACCTCGGTCGGCAATCGCCGCATGCTGGATCGCGAAGGCCCGCCACGCCTGCTGTCGCCCTGTACGCCACAACACGGCGTCGCCGTGGTAGTGCTGGATCTGGACCACTTCAAATCGGTCAACGACCGTTTCGGCCACGCCATCGGCGACGATGTGCTGCGCAAGGTGGCCCAGCTGATCCAGCTGCACACTCGCGCCAGCGATCTGGTTACCCGCTATGGCGGCGAGGAATTCGTGCTGCTGCTGATGGACACCAGCCACGAAGCGGCCATTGCCTGTTGCGAGCGACTGCGCCTCGCGCTGATCGACTACGACTGGTCTACCCTGCACCCGATGCTCGGCGTCACCGCCAGCTTCGGCATGTCCTGGCATGCCACCCCGGCCGACTGGCACACTGCCCTGCTGGCGGCCGACCAGGCCCTGTATCTGGCCAAGCATCGCGGCCGCAACCGGCTGGAACTCGCGCGCCACAACGAGCCGGCTTGACAGCCCCCCACCCCTCGCCGACACTCTGCCTGCCCGCCACTTTGGCGGGCAACGTCTTCAGGGCGGGGTGAAACTCCCCACCGGCGGTATGGCCACAAGGCCGAGCCCGCGAGCGCCTTTACGCCAGTAAAGGGTCAGCAGATCTGGTGAAATGCCAGAGCCGACGGTGATAGTCCGGATGAAAGAAGATGAACACTGACCGCGCCATGCGGCCAGTGCGCTTTGCATATCGTCTTGCCACGCACCCGCCAGCCTCATCACGGCCAGCGGAGCGCTGTCTGGCGTCTGCAAGGTTGGCCGCCTGCGGCCAACCCTTTCCCCAGCCCGGTGACGTGTTTCTCAATCCACTACTTGAGGACCGTTTCCATGAACGCTCACACCGATATCCTGAACCTGCGCCTGCAGACCGCACTCGACGCCTTGCGCGCCGGCAAACCCGTCATCGTCGCCGACGATCACGACCGCGAAAACGAGGCCGATCTCATCCTCGCCGCCGATGCACTGACCGTACCGGAAATGGCGCGGCTGATCCGCGACTGCAGCGGCATCGTCTGCCTGTGCCTGACGCGCCAACACGCCGAGCGCCTGCAACTGCCACCGATGGTCGCCCATAACGACAGCCGCTACGGCACCGCCTTCACCGTCAGCATCGAGGCGGCCGCAGGCGTCAGCACCGGCGTATCGGCCGCCGACCGCGTCACCACCATCCGTGCCGCCATCGCCCCCGACGCCCGGCCCGGCGACCTCGCTCGCCCCGGCCATGTCTACCCGCTGATTGCCCGCGACGGCGGCGTGCGCGAACGGCGCGGTCATACCGAAGCCGCGGTCGAACTCGCCCGTCTGGCCGGTTTTTCGCCGGCCGGTGTGCTGTGCGAGCTGATGAACCCGGATGGCAGCATGATGCGCGGCGCCGAACTCGACGCCTACGCCGCCACCCACGACTTGCCGCAACTGACGGTAGCCGAGCTGGCCGAGTGGCTGGATAAGCAGTAAAGCATTTTACGGCCGACTGTATGTACAGTTGGCCGCATCAGATACCTCTAGCGAACTAGCGCACTTGCTTGTTTTTAGGCCGTGAAGAAGCTGAGGCTTTAGGTGCCGGTTTATTTTTAGCCAACCGAATAAACCTAGTTTGACCTGCATGACTGCGTTTCTCTATCAAGCTAGAAAATTGCTCGTCTATCAAGGCCTCAAGATTATTGACACCATAATCTTCAATTCTGAATCCGTTATGAATAATAGGTAGATAGCGCCTTACTGAACGAAGCGGAGCCCAATCACCAGCCATCGAAATGGATATTGCCTGTACCAATACTTTTCCCAGCGCATCTCGGCTAAGAGTTTCCGTACGTTTGCGCAACAAAATGCCGGTCTTACCATTGCTACAAGGCTTACTGTCAAACCAGCCGCACTCCTGAGCCAGTACTGACAACTTCTTATAGCCATAATTACGTGAATCGAAATCCGGCTTCCACTGCACCAGCAAACTACCGACCCCACCGAGATTTGCCCAGCCATCATCTGTTGATGATTTCTCTACAGCTAACTCTAGCAATTGGCGAAGCTCCTGATCCAGCACGCGAAATGGTGGCGGTGCGGTCACATTCGCCCTTATCTGCGGCTCAGCGACCTCCTGCTTAGGCACTAGCAATGACTCATCAGCTACTGCGTGTTCAGGTAGCGTAATCTCAGTCTCCGATTGTGCTTGCAGAATTTCCACATACTTGAATTGCGAGCAAGCCTTACGAAAAGCCTCAGGTGTTTTTTGCTCGCCAAAGCCCCAAACCGTGACTCCATCCTGCCGTAGTCTGGTGGCAAGGGAAGAAAAATCACTATCACTAGAAATCAGGCAGAACGTGTTATACCGACGGGTATGCAGCAAATCCATGGCATCAATCACCATGAAAATATCAGATGCATTTTTCCCTTTGGTATTTGGATACTGCTGCATGGGCTGGATCGCGTGCTCTGCACACAAGCTGCGCCAGCCATCTGAACGGCCAAAATCACCATATACTCTTTTCAGAGCCAAGTTGCCGGCGGTAGCAGCCTCCTCCAAGATGGCCGATATCCATCGAGTCGAAACATTATCAGCATCGATCAGGACCGCTACGTGCTTGTTATCCAATTACTCCCCCTGCCATGATTGGTGTAAAACCACACAATTATGCCATAGGAGTTTAGCACTTCATTAACGCCCGCCCGCCACCTCAATAAAACTGCCGGTCGTAAACGAGGCCTCGTCTGACAGCAGCCACAAGATGGCCGCGGCGACTTCTTCGGGCTGGCCGCCACGCAGCATGGGCACGGCGCTTTTCACGCGGTCGACGCGACCGGGTTCGCCACCATCGGCGTGCATATCGGTATAGATGAAGCCGGGGCGCACGCCGTTGACGCGGATGCCTTCGGCCGCCACTTCTTTGGCCAGACCGATGGTGAGCGTATCGAGCGCGCCCTTGCTGGCGGCGTAGTCGATGTACTCGTTTGGCGAGCCGGTACGCGCTGCCAGCGAGGACACATTGACGATGGCCCCGCCCTGGCCACCATAACGGGTAGATAACCGTTTCACCGCCGCACGGCAGCACAGCATCGGGCCGATGACATTGGTGGCCAGAATGCGCTGCCAGCGCGCCACATCCATATCGTCCAGTCGCATCTGCGTCTCGAGAATGCCGGCATTGTTAACGAGGGCCGACAGCGGGCCGAGCTGCGCCTCCACCTCGGCAAACAGCTGTGCCACACCGGCTTCGTCCGCCACGTTGGCCGCAATCGCCAGCGCGGTGCCGCCAGCCGCACGGATGTCGGCCACCACCGCTTCGGCCGCAGCGGCCTGACGATGATAATTCACCGCTACCGCCCAGCCGCGCTGTGCGGCCAACCTGGCAGTGGCCGCGCCAATGCCGCGACTGCCCCCGGTAACCAGCAGCACCTTGCCCATGGTTTATCCCTTCATCAGGTTTTTCAGCGCCAGTCGTACGCCGTCGCTGACGGTGACATCGGCCGGCAGGCCTTTTGTCGCCGCTGCGGCTTCTTTCTCGTTGTAACCCAGTGCCAGCAAGGCGTTGACGATATCGCTCTTCTCGTCCGGCGTGGCGGCAAACGGCAGGCCGCCGGGCACGGTGAGATTGCTGCCAGAAGCCAGCTTGCCGCGCAGCTCCAGCACCAGCCGCTCGGCGGTTTTCTTGCCGATGCCGGGCACCGAGGACAGGCGCTTGATGTCCTCGCTGGCAATCGCCACGGCCAGCTCGTCGGTGCTCATGCCGGACAGAATCGCCAGCGCGATCTTGGCACCGATGCCGGTGACCTTGATCAGCTGGCGGAAGGTTTCGCGCTCGTCACGGCTGCCAAAGCCGAACAGCAAATGCGCATCCTCGCGCACCACCAGATGGGTAAACAGCGTGACCTTCTGCCCCAGCGGCGGCAGCTGGTAAAAGGTGGTCATGGTGACGTCGACGTCGTAACCGACGCCGTTCACATCGACGGTAATTTGCGGGGGCAGTTTTTCAATCAGGTTGCCGGTCAGTCGTCCGATCATGAGCACTCTCGAAAAGGTTGGCCGCAGGCGGGGCGCGCCGGCCGCTCAGGCCAGCCACCAGGCCAAAGCCAGCAGCACGGGATGAAGATTAGCCGCCATGATAGTCGCAACAATCGCCGTGCGCAGATTGTTGTCGCGCAGCGCACGCCAGCTGATGCCGTACAGCAGTGCCAGCGGCAGCAGACTCAGCAGGCCGAGCGGCGCGGCAAGCAGGCCCGCCGCCGCACTCGACAACACCGCCAGCTGCAACAGGCTATAAGCGGCGCGCGCCGCCGCCGGCGACAGGCGCACCACCCAGTGGCGCTTGCCGGCCAGCGCATCGGCCTCGCGGTCGGGAAACTGATTGATGAACAGCAAGGCAGCGGCGGCCAGACCGGTAGACAGGAACAGCCAGCCCACCGCCAGCGACAGCGTGCCGTCCAGCACCTGCAACATGCCCAGCGGAATCAGCGCGAAGCTCGTCACCACCGCCAGCTCGCCCAGGCCACGGCTGTTGAGTTTCAGCGGTGGCGCGGAATAGCCCCAGCCCAGCAGCACGCCGGCAAAGCCGGTCAGCAGCAGCGGCCAGCCGGTCTGTGCCACCAGATACAGGCCGCCGATGATCACCAGCGCAATCAGCCCCAGCGCCAGCGCGGCCATCTGGCGGCGGCTGAGAATGGCTTGCTGGATAAAGCGGCTGCCGCCGGTGAACGGATAAATCCGGCCAAGGTTGGCCGCATCGCTGCCGTTATCGTGATCGGCGACATCATTGATCACATTCACCGCCGCATGGCACAGCAAGGCCAGCAGGATCGCCAGCACTGCCAGCGGCCAGCCGGCCTGCAAGCGCGCCAGACCGGCAACCGCGATGCCGGGCAAGGTGGCGGCCAGGGTGAGGGTGAGAAAAGACGGCCGGGTGGCCAGTAACCAGCGCAGCGGGCGCTGCTGCAGGCCGCGCAGGGCGGCTTCGGCTGAGCTCATGATGGCGATCCGCAAAAACACCAGCATAAACCCGCCAGACAGCAACGACCTGCTGCCGGATCAAACCGCCACGTTTTAGCGCGGGCAACAATCCCCACCCACCGGGCACAACGGTCTGGCCAGCGACGCTTATAGCTCGGGCAACGGCCGGCCGACGCTGGCAGCCAACCTTGTCCAGTCGAAATACGGGCCGGGGTCGGTCTTGCGCCCCGGCGCGACGTGCTCGTGGCCGCTGATTGCCGTCACGCCGCAGTCGCGCTCCAGCAGGGCCACCAGTGCGGCCAGCATGCGGTACTGCCGCTGGTCGAAAGGCTCGAAGTCGCAGCCTTCGAGTTCAATGCCCAGCGAGAAGTCATTGCAGCGCTCGCGGCCACGCCATTGCGAGGCACCGGCATGCCAGGCGCGCTGTCGTGTCGAGACAAACTGCAGCAGGCTGCCGTCGCGGCGGATGAAGAAATGGCAGGACACGCGCAGATGGCTGATCTCGCGGTAAAACGGATGAGCGTCCTCATCCAGCGTATTGCTGAACAGCCGCGCCACGCCATCGCCGCCATATTGATACGGCGGCAGGCTGATATTGTGGATAAGTAGCAGCGGCGTCGCCGGCTGTGGATAACTGTCGTGATTCGGCGACGGCAGCTGCTGCGCCTCGCGCACCCAGCCATCGGCCGCCAGCGTCAGCACAGGCTGGCTGTCGTCACGCGTCCACGCCAGATATTGCAGCTGCAGGCCATCGCTGGTGCCGGCCTGATGCGGATGCGTCGGCACAAAGCCGGCCTTGCCATAACAACGCAAGGCGGCAAGGTTGGCCGCAGCCGTCATCACCGTCACCTTGTCGGCCTCGGCCAACAGATGGTGCAGCAAGCGCCCGGCCCAGCCCTCGCCCAGCCGCGCCGGGTCGGTCAGCAGCCGGCTGATGTCGTAATGGCCGCTGCCGCGCGGCTCGGCCGCCAGCAGCGCGCACAGCTGCCCGGCCGCGTCATGCACCGCCAGCACCCGTGGCGTCACGCGGATATCGTCGGCGCATCCCCACAATCTTGGCAGCGCCGGATAGGCCAGCCAGCTGCATTCGAGCTGGTGCGCGGCATCGTGCAATTGCAGGGCGGCGGCAAGGCTGGCGGCATCCTGCGCCAGCGGCGCAACGGTAAACGGCGGCATGATGATTCCTGTGTGGGCGATGCGGCCAATGTACTGCATTGGCCGATATTCACCAATATTGCGCCTGATCAGCAAAGCCGCCGACAATTTGCCGCATATTGCCACACTGCGCTGCCCGTCAAACCCGCCGGGGCAGGCCCTCTCATCCGTTTACCAAGGAGTTCTGCCATGCTGAGCCTGGATGCCCTCGCCGCCTCGGTGGCCGCGCCGAGTTTCGACGAGCCGCTGGACATGCTGTATGCCTGCCACGACAAGGTGCGCCGTTTTTGCGGCCAACTTGATGCCCTGCCCGCCTATCTGGCCGAACACGGCCGCAGTCAGGCGGCGATCAACACCATAGACGGCATCGTGCGTTATTTCGACCTCGCCGGCCCCGCCCATCATCAGGACGAAGAAGACGAGCTGTTTCCGCTGATTCTCGAACGCCTGCCCGAGTCGGCACCGAAAATCGAACAACTCTTGGGCGAACACGGCTATCTGCACTCGCGCTGGAACGCGATTCGCGACGACCTGCTGGCTTTCAGCCGTGGCGAGATCGACGGCATTACCGCCAGCGAACTGCAGGAATTCGCGCGGCTGTACCGCGAACACGCGGCGCGTGAAGAACAATGGCTGTTCCCCACCGCCAGCCGCCTGATCAGCGAAGACGAGCTGGCCGCCGCCGGCAAACGCATGGCCGCGCGCCGCGGCAGCAAGTACGACAACTGAAGCGCCAAAAAAAAAACCGCACTACCAAGGCGGTAGTGCGGTTGCCACACGGGCCAGGGAATAAACCTGATCAATGGCCGGCGTCGACCGGCGCGGCCTGCCCGGCTTGCGGCTTCACCGGCTTTGACAGCCACACCAGCGCCGTCACCATCAAGAACAGCACACTACAGGCGAGGAACAGCTCGTTGGCGCCGATGAACATGCCCTGACGCGTGACATCACGCGCCAGCGTCGCCGCCGCCTGCTCCAGACTCAGGCCGGCCTGCTGCATCGCGGCCAGCGCCTGGCGCGTGGCTTCGTCGTACAGACTCACGTGCTCGCTCAGCTGCACATGGTGCACCGCCTCGCGCTGCTCCCACTGCCAGATGAATACCGAAGCGCCGATCGAACCGGCCAGCGTGCGCAGGAAGTTGGACAGACTGGCGGCACTGGCCAGCTGCTGCGGCTTGATATTCGACAGCGTGATCTGCGTCAGCGGCATGAAGAAGCCGGCAAGCGCGATACCCTGCACAAACTGCGGCCAGGCCAGATCGGCAAAGGTCATGCCGGGGTTGAAGGTCGCGTAACGCCACCAGAAGCAGAAGGCAAACATCAACAGGCTGATCGTCACCACCTTGCGCATATCAAGCCGGTGCGCGTTCTTGCCGATCAGCGGCGACAGCAACACCGGCAGAATGCCGATCGGTGCGGTGGCAAGGCCAGCCTCGGTGGCGGTGTAACCCAGCTGGGTCTGCATCAGCAGCGGCAGCATGACGATGGCGCCAAAATACAGCATGAAGCTGATGCTGATGGCGATCACCCCGACGGTGAAGTTGCGGTCGCGGAACAGCGACAGGTCGATCACCGGATGGTCGTCATGCAGCTCCCAGATCACCAGATAGCTGAGGCTCAGCAGCGCCACCACGCCATAGGCGATGATTTCGGCCGAGTGGAACCAGTCCAGCTCCTTGCCGCGATCCAGCATCATCTGCAGACAGCCAACGCCCAACACCAGCAGGATCAGGCCAAGCTTGTCGATAGGCAGCTGCAAGGTGGCGGTTTCGCGCTCGCGCAAGAGGCCCCAGGCCAGCCAGCAGGCGAGCATGCCGACCGGCACATTGATGAAGAAGATCCAGCTCCAGTGCCAGTTGTCCGAAATCCAGCCACCGAGAATCGGCCCGAAAATCGGCGCGACGATGATGGTCATCGTCCACAAGGCCATGGCCAGGCCGCGCTTGTCCGGCGGATAACTCTGCAGCAGCAAACTCTGCGACAGCGGAATCATCGGCCCGGCCAGCGCGCCCTGCAGCACACGGAACAGGATCAGCCATTCCAGGCTGGGCGCGAGGCCGCACAGCAGCGAGGACAGCACGAAGCCCAGCGTCGCCAGCATGAACAGCTTTACTTCGCCAAAGCGCTTGGCCAGCCAGCCGGTAATCGGCACCGAAATCGCATTGGCCACGCCAAACGAGGTGATCACCCAGGTACCCTGGGTGGTCGAGGCACCGAGATCGCCGGCGATGGTCGGAATCGCCACGTTGGCAATGGTGGTGTCCAGCACCTGCATGAAGGTGGCCAGCGACAGGGCGAAGGTCACCAGCGTTCTGGCACGACCTTCGAGCGGGGGGTGGCTCATGCGGCCTCCTTACTTGCCAAGGTTGGCCGCAACGATTTCGGCAACACGGGCATCGGCACGCGCCAGCTGCGCATCAAACACCTTGGTCGCCAGCGCCGGATCCGCCTTGGCATTGGCCAGCAAGGCACCCTCCTGCTTGCTGGTATCGACCTTGGCCGTCATCGACAGGCCAACGCGCAGCGGATGTTTGGCCAGCTCGGCGCTGTCCAGATTGATGCGTACCGGTACGCGCTGCACCACCTTGATCCAGTTGCCGGTGGCGTTTTGCGGCGGCAGCAGCGAGAAGGCGCTGCCGGTGCCGGCGGCAAAGCCGGCCACGGTGCCGTGATATTCGACATCGCTGCCGTAGAGATCGGCCTCCAGCACTACCGGCTGACCGATGCGCAATTCATGCAGCTGCACTTCCTTGAAGTTGGCGTCCACCCACAGCTTGTCCAGCGGCACCACCGCCAGCAGCGGCGTACCGGCTTGCACGCGTGCACCCGGCTGGGCGCTACGCTTGGCAATCTGGCCGGCAACCGGCGCACGCACCTCGGTGCGCGCTACGGCCAGCATCGCCTCGCGCACGGCGGCGGCGGCACGGGCAACTGCCGGCTGTTTTTCGGCGCTGTCGGACAGCACCAGCGCGCGACTGGCCTTCTGCTCTTCACGCGCGGCGGTCAGGGCTGATTCGGCTGCGGCCAGCGCGGCGCGCGCACTGTTGGCCGCATCACGCGCATGCTGCACTTCTTCCAGCGACACTGCCTGCTCTTTCAGTGCGGCTTCGCGGCGCTTGAGGTCGCCCTCGACGCGCTCCAGCTCGGCACGCGCGCGGCTGACTTCAGCCTCGCGCACCACGACTTGGGCATCAGACTTGCCACTGACCGAAATCAGCTGGCGAGTCTGGCGCACGGCCTGGGCCAGATCGGCCTCGGCACGCGCCAGCGCCAGACGGGCGTCGTTGTCATCCAGGCTCAGCAGCAGATCGCCAGCCTTCACCATCTGGTGTTCATCCACCAGCACCGTGCGCACATTGCCGGCGATCTGGCTGGAGACCGGAATCACATTGCCGGCGACATAGGCGTCGTCGGTGCTCTGGTGATTGCGCAGTGCCAGCCACCAGTAGGCGGTGCCCAACAGGGCCAGCACGATGACAATCTGGGTCAGCCGCTGCAAGGCGCGGCGGCGACCATTATTTTCGGGAGTTTGGTTTTCCATTTTCTTGTCCGGCTTGAGCTATCCCAGAGTCTCTTCACGCGCTGGCGAACCAGACCGGAACCCGTCGACAGCAGCGGAATTTGCCCAAGACAAATGAGCATGTCGCAGCCGTTGTTGACGCAGTACCGGTGCCGCGCCGCAGCGCGTGAAGCTACCCTCAGACGGGTTTATTGAATTCGACAGAACTACCCAGCGCGCGCAACAGCGCGGCCTGGGCTTGCAGACGCTGGCTACGGGTTTCCAGCAGGCTCAGCCGGCTTTGCAGTACGCGGCGCTGCTCGGCCAGCTGCTGACCCTTGCCGGCGAGGCCAGTAGCCAGACGGCTGTCGGCAATCGCCAGCGCCTGTTCGCGTGCGGCCAACTGCTGGCGGCCCTGCGTTTCGGCGCCGCGCATCGCCTGCAGCTGCGCCAGACGGTCGGCGCTTTCCTGCATCGCGTTCAGCAGCGTCTGGTTGTACACCGCGACGGCCTGCTGATAATCGGCATGGCTGACCGACAGGCGCGCATCCAGCTCGCCATTGCTGAAAATCGGCAGGCTCAAGGCCGGGGCCAGATGCAGCAGGCGTGCGCCGGGGCGCAGCAGATCGCCAAGGTCGGATGCCGACAGCGACAACAGCGCATTCAGGCTGAAGTCCGGGTAGTAGGCGGCACGCGCCATCTTGATGTTGGCCGCAGCGGCTTCGACCCGCTCGCGCGCGGCAGCCAGATCTGGCCTTTGCCCCAAAAGATTGCTGTGCCAGCCGGCGGTATCGAGCTGCCAGTCCGGCACATCGGCGGCCGGCAGGCGCTGGATATCGCCAGCAGCTTGGCCGGACAGCGCGGACAGCGCATTGACGGCCTGCGCCAGCCGGAAGCGGCTGCGTTCCTGCCGCTCGCGGCTCTCGGCCAGCTGGGCATCGAGCTGGGCCAGCTCGTCCGGCGCGGCCAGGCCAAGCTTTTGCCGGCTCAGGCTGATGGCGCGCTGCGCCTCGGCCAGCCGCACATCCTCGGCCAGCATGGCCTGCTGCCGCGCGGCGCTGCGCCACTCGACATACTGGCTGGCAATCGCCCATACCAGCCATTGCTGCGCATCGGCCAGTTCAAAGCCGGCGGCAGCCGCCTGACCGCGACTGGCGGCCAGCCTGGCGGCGGTCTTGCCCCAGAAGTCGCTGCGCCACGACAGCTCTAGCCCCAGCGTATTCAGGCTGGTCCACTGACCACGATATTGCGGCGGGTTGTTGCCGAACTCCGAGCTGCGATCGCGACTGACACTGGCCTGGCCATTGACGCGCCAGCCACTGCCGCTGGCGGCCAGCTCCATACCGGCCTCGGCCGCACGCTGACGCGCCGCTGCCATATCCAGGCGTGGATGTTGCTGGATGGCACGCGCCAGCAGCGCATCCAGCACCGGGTCGTGCAGCTGTTGCCACCAGTTGCCGGGCACCTTGGCCGTTTGCAGTTGCAAGGCCTCGGCCTGGATGAGATTTGCCTGTGGTGGGGACACACCAGGCGTCGCGCAGGCCGCCAGCAACAGGGGCGACAGCACGAACAAGGGGCGCAAGCGCCTGCCTATCTGATTCCGCATGTAATGATCACCTGCGTTACTAATTGCTGATAAAAGAACCGGCACGCAGGCCGGTTCGATGCTGGCTTGGCCAGTCTGTCTAGCCACCGAGGCGCTGCAGCAATTTGCGCAGCAGGCCATCCAGCAGCTGTTTTTCTTCTTCACTGAAATCGGTCCACAACTGGCGCAGCCGCTCGCGTTGCAGCGGCATCACCTCGTGGATGAAAGCTTCTCCGGCATCGGTCAGCCACAGCTCGGTCTTGCGTCTGTCCTGTTGCGATGGCTCGCGCCGCATCAGGCCGCGCTCGCACAGGTCATCCACCACACGGGTGGCATTGGTACGCGAAAACGCCAGCGCCGCCGACAGATCGGACGGGCTGATGTGTGGCTCGGGCTGCGAATACAGCACCATCAACGCCATCCAGGTCGTCTCGTTCATGCCATAAGCCTTGAGCGCCTCGTTGAAGTAGGCGCTCATGAAAGGCTGGATATGGTAGTAGAGCCGCGTCAGCATGACTTCCTGGCGCGGGGAACCGGGGATTTTGGCGGCGATGGTATCGCTGGCGATTTCACACGCCTGAAAGCTGGGGAGTTTCAATTCCGACATGGGCAAAATAATAACGTCCGTTACTAATTTCAACAAGAAAACTGCCGCCTTCTGTCGCAGAGAAGGCCGGCAAACTGTGGTATTGCGGCCAACGTTGGCCGCAGGCTCGGGCTGCGCCTATAATCCTTGCCCAGATTCGTCAAAAACTTACAACTTTGGGACACCCGCAACATGCAAGACGCGCACGCCTGGTCCGGCCGTTTCTCCGAGCCGGTTTCCGAACTGGTCAAGAAATACACAGCCTCGGTCGAGTTTGATCAACGTTTGGCCGAGTTCGATATCGAAGGTTCACTGGCGCATGCCGCCATGCTGAACAAGTCCGGCGTGCTGTCCGATGGCGATCTGGCCGCCATCCGTCAGGGCATGAGCGAGATCATCGCCGACATCCGCGCCGGCAATTTCGACTGGAGCGTCGATCTTGAAGACGTGCACATGAACGTCGAGCGCCGCCTGACCGACAAGATCGGCGATGCCGGCAAGCGCCTGCACACCGGCCGCAGCCGTAACGACCAGGTCGCCACCGATATCCGCCTGTGGCTGCGCGCGCAAATCGACATCATCACCGCGCTGATTGCCGAGTTGCAGACCAGTCTGTTGGATCTGGCCGAGGCCAATGCCGACACCGTGATGCCGGGCTTCACCCATCTGCAAGTCGCCCAGCCTGTGACCTTCGGCCACCACATGCTGGCCTATGTCGAGATGCTGGGTCGTGACGCCGAGCGCATGACGGACTGCCGCAAGCGCGTGAATCGCCTGCCGCTGGGCGCTGCTGCCCTTGCCGGCACCACCTTCCCGATCGACCGCCACTACACCGCGCAGCTGTTGGGCTTTGACGACGTGTGCCACAACTCGCTGGATGCCGTCTCCGACCGTGACTTCGCCATCGAATTCACCGCCGCCGCCAGCTTGGTGATGGTGCATTTGAGCCGCCTGTCGGAAGAGCTGATCCTGTGGATGAGCCCGCGCGTCGGCTTCATCGACATCGCCGACCGCTTCTGCACCGGCAGCTCCATCATGCCGCAGAAGAAAAACCCGGACGTGCCGGAGCTGGTACGCGGCAAGGCCGGCCGTGTGGTCGGCAGCCTGATTTCGCTGGTGACCCTGATGAAGGCACAGCCGCTGGCCTACAACAAGGACAACCAGGAAGACAAGGAACCGCTGTTCGACACCGCCGACACGCTGATCGACACCCTGCGCATCTACGCCGACATGATGCGCGGCATCACCGTGAAGAAAGAGGCGATGCGGGCCGCCGTGCTGCAAGGCTTCGCCACCGCCACTGACCTTGCCGACTATCTGGTGAAAAAAGGCATGCCGTTCCGCGACAGCCACGAAGTCGTTGCCTTGACCGTGCGCCACGCCGAACAGCAAGGCGTGGACATCGCCGACCTCAGCCTCGACACCCTGCGCACCTTCAGCACGCTGATCGAGCAGGACGTGTTTACCGTGCTGACGCCGGAAGGCAGCCTCGCCCAGCGCGACCACGTCGGCGGCACCGCGCCAAATCAGGTGCGCGCCCAGATCGCCCGCCACCGCGCGCGCCTGGCTGGCTAAAAGACTTGCGGCCAACCTTGGCAAGGGTTGGCCGCATGCATATGGCTAGTTAATTGAAACTATCCGCTTAGAAGCGATACGCCACCGAACCGGTGATGGTGCGGGCCTTGGTAAAGCCACAACGCCCCCAGGCGCAGTTGGTGTAGCCGACCTTATCCAGCAAGTTGGTCACGTTCAGGTCGTATTGCCAGTTGCGCAGCTTGTATTGCAGACGTGCATCCAACTCGGTATTGGCTGGCGCGCTGAAAGTTTGGCCTTCGATTGGCAAATCACCGACATAACGCACGCCAGCACCCAACTTCAAACCCGTCAGATTAAACAAGCCGCCATCGACATCCAGCCACGCCGAGGCCTGATGCAGCGGTACGCCCCCAGTGCGTTGGCCAATTTCGCTGGCCGTGGTGCTGCGCGTGGTGCGCGCATCGGTATAGGCGTAGCCGATGCTGCCAGACAGATGCTTGGTGAACGAGCCCTTGGCTTCCAGCTCGATGCCGCGTGAACGGATGGCACCTACCTGGATCGAATAACTAGGGTTAGCCGGATCACTCTTGGCCACATTGGTCTTGGTTAGCTGGTAGGTGGACAGCGACAGCAGCGGGCCATCTTCGCCGCGCGGCTGCCAGCGAATACCTGCTTCAAACTGCTCGCCCTCGGTCGGCTTCATTGCACTGCCGTCTTGCAGCTTGCCGATTTCCTGCTGGAATGACTGGCTGAAGCTGGCGTAGGGCGAGATGCCGTTAGCGCCCAGATAAACTACTCCGGCGTTGGCGCTGAATTGCTGGTTGCGCTGTACTTGTCTGGAAACGTTATCGATCTGCTTAACCCAGCTTTGCCGCCCACCAAGCAGAATTCGCCACTGCTGCCCCGCACTAATCTGATCTTGCAGGTATATGCCTGCTCCATGATTTTCAAAGTCATATTTGCCATTCTGGAAGCCAGTCTTGATGAAGTCTGGTTGTCCCCCATAAATCGGATTGAATAGATCGATCGGACCGAAGTTCGCTGTTGACCACACACCCTCTGGCGTTGATACCTGCTCTTTGCTGTAATCAATGCCTACGAGCAATTTATGACTTGTTCCTTTGAGGTCAATCCTTTTGGCAAAACGTACATCCCCGCTAGCATTGGCATCGTTTGCCGTGTAATTACGTGTGGCATAACGGTACAAGCTCCGCTGATCCGCATCCAACCGAATCGGCATCGAATAGTTCCAGGTAACTGCATTCCGGTTCAGTCTAAAGCTTGCGGACAGCTTGTTTCGGTCATCGAAATCATGCTCAAGTTCTGCTCCTATCCCCCAGCTCTCATTCGGGAAATCACCTTCATCTGGTTCACCCAAAAAACGATTTCTTGGAATTTCTCCCCATTTATTGGCTTGAACGCTACCAAGATAGGGCACTTGGTACTCCATGCCCAGATCACTCTTCTGGTAATAAGGCAATATGGTAATGCGGGTCCCCGAGAGCGGCTGCCATTGCAGACTAGGTGCCAAGTAGACACGATCGCTATCTACATAATCGACTTGTGAGTCAGAACGATTTGCCATAGCGGTAAATCGCCACAACAGTGCTTGATTAATTTCACCACCAAGATCTGCTTTTACACCTTGATGATTGAAACTGCCCACTTCGGCTACCAGTTCTTGCACCATGCCTGCACTTGGGCGCTTGCTGACACTGTTGACTACCCCGCCAGGACTTTGCTGACCATACAAGACCGACGCAGCACCTTTCAGATACTCGATCCGTTCAAGTCCATAAACATCCTGGTAAGCACCATTACCCCAGGCTCCACCGTAGGGCAATCCGTCTCGCAGAGACTTTCCGCGTTGCTGAAAGCCTCGCAAGACAAATGACTCTGTCGTTGGATCACTGCCAGATAAATTGATAATCCCCGGGGTATACCCCAGTACTTCTGGCAATCGTTTCGCACCGATAGCTTTGATTTCCTCAGCACCGACCACCGACACCGACTGCGGTGTCTCCACAATCGGCGTGTCTGTCTTGGTCGCTGTCGCGCTGCGCTTGGCGACGTAGCCTTTTACCGGACTGGTGGCGCTGGCTTCACTGCCGCCAAGGTTGGCCGCAGCACTGACGCGTACCGTCGGCAGCTGGGCTTCATTCACACCGGCCGCAACAACGGTAGGGTTGGCTGCAGACGGGGCGGTGGCGCTGACTTTGACCGCAGGCAGTTCGGCGACGGGCTTGATGCTGTAGCCCTGTGCGGTGCGCACGGCAGCAAAGCCGCTACCGGCCAACAGGGTGTCCAGGGCTTTCTCGGCACTGAGCTTACCTTGCAGCGCCGGTGCCTGTTTGCCTTGCAGCTGGCGGCTATCTACCACCAGCGCGATATTGGCCTGACTGGCCAGGCGTTGCAGGCTTTGTGCCAGCTCGGCAGCCGGCAGCTGCCATTGCAGGTCTTGGGCGTGGGCGGTCGGGGTGAGTACCGCCACGGCCAGGGCGAGGTGTACGGCCAGGGCCAGCGGGCGCAGGGTGTTGCGCGGATGTCTGCTTGTCATCTTGTTTTTCCATGAGTGCGTTGCGGCCAATCTGCCGCTATCACTATCCATAACGAAGCAAAATCACAAAGCGGAACTGCCCGCGCCATTTTTTTAATCGCGGCGGCTGATCAGGCGCAGCGGCCCCAGCTCGCGCACCTGCAAGGCGGGCAAGGTGTTTGCCAGCAGACGCAGCGATTGTTCTGGCTGCTGCAATGGCAGCACGGCGCTGACACGGATGTCGGCCAGTGCGGCGTGGTCGATGCGGCTCCAGCCCGGCAGATGGTTTTGCAGGACGGCCAGCACTTGCGGCAAGGGGATGTCATGCACAACCAGCAGGTTTTGCTGCCAGGCCTGTTGCTGTTCTTGCTGGTCAAGTTGACCAGTCTGGCGGATGCCCTGTACCGATAACAGCCAGTGCTGGCCTGCCGTGGCGATGGCCTGCTGTTGGCCGCTCTGGCTGAGTGCCACGCGTGATTCGAGCATCAGCAATTCGGTGCCTTGCTGGCTGTCGCGCACGATAAAGCGGGTACCGAGTGCGCGGATTTCGCCATGGCGGGTGCGGATGATGAAGGGGCGCTGGCGGTCGCGGCCAACGTCTACCAGCAACTCGCCGCCGTCTTGTTCGATCAGCCTTTGCTGCGAGTCAAATTCGACCTGCAGACTGGCGTGGCCGCGCAGTTCGAGGCGACTGCCATCGCTAAGGCTGATACGCTGCGCGGCGTCCGGTGTGCTGTGATAGTCGGCCAGCCAGGCCGGTTGCCACAGCGCCCACAGGATCAGCGGCAACGCGGACAAGGCTGCCCAGCTGGTGCGACGTTTACCGCGCAATGCGCGGCGCAGGGTGTTGCCGGCGGGCGGGATGTCCTGCAGCGCCTGCCAGGGTTGCAGCATGGCTTGCAGCTGTTGGGCGGCAGCGGCATGCGCGGGGTTGGCCGCTTGCCAGCGGGCAAACGCCTGCCGGTAGTATTGACGTGCGGTGGCATCGTCCACCGTCTGCAGCACCAGCCATTCGGCAGCCTGCTCGGCAAGGCTGGCAGCCGTGTCCGGATGGGGGTAATCAGCCATGTGCTGCTTGCCATTGCTGGCAGTGCAGCAGCACTTGCACCAGGTATTTGCGCACCATGCGTTCAGAGACGCCAAGACTGGCGGCAATGGCCGCTTGTGGCTCGCCATCCAGATAGTGGCGCACAAAAGCCTCGGCAGCCTTGGCTGGTACACCTTCCAGCAATTGCAACAGCCCTTCCAGCATCTGCAAGGCGGCCAGCAGCCGCTCTGGTGTCAGTTGATTACTATTGTCGTCATGCGCCAGCTCGGCCAGCCAGGCTTGCTCCAGCGTCTGGCGGCGGCGAAGGTCGATCAGGAGGTGACGGGCGGTGGTGGTCAGCCAGGCACGCGGCTCTTGCAGCGCAGACAATTGCCCGCCCAACTGCAATAGCCGGACAAAGGTATCGTGGGCGATGTCGGCAGCCTGATGGCGGCAGCTGAGCTTGCGTGTCAGCCACGACTCCAGCCAGACATGCTGCTCGCGATACACTCCTTCTGCTGACAAGGACATTTGCTGGCCCACGCTTGTTGAAAAACCGCGCAATCTTATATTGAAATGATAATGAGTCGCAACAATCAATCGCCATATAAAGCCAGTACACACTGAACAGCATTTGGTCACACAAGACACCTTGCGGCCAACCTTTCTCAAGGTTGGCCGCATCGTTTTACCTTAGCTGCCAGCCGCCAGCGCTGGCTCTGCCGCCTTGCCCTGCCCCTGCTTCTGCGCGGCCTTTTGCCGCCCTGCCCGTTTCTTCCACCAGATGTACACGCCCGTTACCGACAGCATCGCCACCGCCATGCCAAATACCGTCATGAACAGACGATACGGCAGGCCCCACACTTCGACCGAATGCAGTGCAAACAGCCAGTTGGTGACGGTGTCGCCCGCGGTATGGCTAGAGGGCAGATAGGCCTGCAGATATTTACCAGTGTTGGCGTCGAAGATCACCTCGGTCTGACCGCGGGTGTCGAACACGTCGGCGCTGGTGCGCGCTATGTAGCTGAAGGTGGCGTTGTGGTGGTTGTAATTGAGATTGCTCGCTTCATAGACCAACAGGCCGTGCTGACGCGCGAGTGTCTGCATATGTTTTGCACCGATCTCGCGCGCTTGCGGCCAACTCAGGCCCGGTTCGAATTGTTCTTCGGCCAGTGCCGGCTTGGCTTCTTTCAGCCGCTGGCTGTCAAAACCGGCGGCGTGCATCACCGGGATGTACACCTCGCTGCGCAGGTTGTAGGCCACACTACTCCAGGCAATCACCAGCAGCATCAGCCACAGCCACAAGGCTCCGGCGCGGTGCAGATCGAAATTGAGCTTGTAGCTGCCACCGCCACGGCGAATCTGCCATGACGGTTTCCAGCGCGCCAGCCAGCTTTTGCCATTTGCCCTGGCTTCGCCGGTTTTGCTCTTGCGCTGCGGTGCGGGGAAGGTCAGGTAGGTACCCCACAGGCAATCGAGCGTCCACAACAGCGCAACAATACCCATCGCCAGATAGCCCCATTCGCCCAGCACCAGGCTGTAATGCAGCTGGTAGATGAAGGGCATGATGCTGGCGGTGTTCAGGCTGAAGTCCTCCCACTTGCGAGCACCAGTGATGTCGCCGGTGTAGGGGTTGACGTAGATATCATCGACGGCCAGCTCGATATGCTGGTGGGTCTTGGGGTCTTCCTTGCCAGTCAGGTAGAAGTTGACGGCTTCATCCGGCTTGATCTTGAGCGGCACATAGTCGGCCATCGCCTGCGGGTAAGCCGCCAGCACCTTGTCGCGCAGCACGAGGGGATCCAGCGACCTGGCATCGGGTGTCGGCGGCGTGGCCTTGAGCATGGCCGGGTTAAGGGAGGCATCCAGCTCCTGATGCCAGACAAGCAGGCTGCCGGTGACACCGGCAATAAGCAAAAACGCCGCCATGGTCAGGCCGACATAGCGGTGCAGCAAAACAAGATAATGGCGCATGATGGGTGCTTGAATTCGGGGTAATGAAGGGGCCGGCCAAGACAATGCGGCCAACCTTGGCGAAGGTTGGCCGCATGCGTTACCACAGGTGGTATTTAGAACTTGTAGCTGAGGTCAAACTTCACTTCGCGCGGCACGGTCATATACCCACCCCAAGAAGCATTTCGAAGTGTGCGCTTGTTGCTGAGGTTGCTGACACTCAGGCGGCCATTCCATGCCTTGTGCTGATACCAGATCGCTGCGTCGTGCACGCTGTACGCCGGTGTCTTGACGGTGTTGTTGTCGCCAGCAAACGCATCACTCAGATAACGCGTCCCGAAGCCCAGCCCCAGCCCACGCAGAGTCCCTTGCTGCAAGGTGTACTCAGCCCACAGGCTGGCTTTCTGCTTGCGGGCATCGTTCAGGTAATTGCCCTGATTGCCGTCGTTGCTGCGGCTGATCTTCACCGGGTTGTAGCTGTAGTTGGCAATCAGCTGCAAGCCATCGAGCGGCTGCACGCGCGCCTCCAGCTCCAGCCCGCGTGAATGCACTTCGCCGGTCTGGACGTATTCGTTCGTTTGTCCCGGTGCCGGTGTTTGAACATTCTGCTTGCGAATGTCAAACAGCACCGCCGAGAAGAACTGCTTGCCGTCTGCGCTCTGGTATTTGCTACCAATTTCGAATTGCTGGCTGGTTTCCGGCTTGAACAACTGGCCTTTTACATCTTTGCCATCCAGCGGGTTAAACGCAGTTCCGGCGTTGAAGAAGGGTACCCAACCATTGCCCAGTACATAGCTGCTGCCCAACTGCCAGCTGGTGGCACTGGTTTTGCGCGAGCTGCTGCTATTGTCCAGCCGATTGGTCTTGTTTTGTCGATCGATATCATGGCGCACACCGGCCAGCACTCGCCAGTTACCAACGCTGATCTGGTCTTGCACGTAGACACCACCACGGCGCACCTCGGTGTCACTTTGTCGCCAGACTGTCGTCGGCACTTTGATATCCAGGTAATACTTCGGGTTGTAGATGTTCAAAGCGGGGGCTGGATCAGTCCAGGTGCGCTCTTCACTGTGGCCGCGCAGGTAATCCACCCCCAGCAGCAGGGTGTGCGCCAGTTCGCCGGTTTTGAACTTGCCGGTGATGTGCGTGTCGCTAGTCAGATAGTTCAGCTTATCGTGGCGCAATTCCGCATCCCGGCTGTAATCGCCATTGGCATCCGCCGAGCCGAATGCCCAGCCATAAACGTAGCTTTGCGTGAGCTTGCCGCGCTGCTGGCGCAGGCTTTGTTTGAACGTCCAGTTATCGTTCAGTTGATGTTCCAGCTCCGCCCCAATCCCCTGTTGCAATAAATCATAACTTTCAAAATTTGGTTCGACGTTGGTCACACCAGTAATTTCAAGGTTGGCACCGACATACTCGTCCGAGTTGCCGCCGCTACGGATATCGTGATGGCTAGCCAGCAGCGTCAACTTGGTGTCTTCGCCCAGATTCAGTGCCAACGAGGGGGCCAGATAGTCCCGGCGGCTGACATTATTGGTGGGTTTGATGATGAAGTCGTTTTCCTGATGCTGGACTACCAGTCGCCATTGGTGCGACGTATCCGCCAGCTCGCCCCCCAGATCGGCTTTGAATTTGCGCAGATTGTTATTGCCCAGCGTCAGGCCGATCTCGCTCACTGCATCGACTTGCGGACGCTTGCTCACCAGATTGACGACGCCACCCGGTTCATTCTGCCCGTATAGCGCACCGCTGACGCCACGAACCACTTCGACACGCTCCATGCCAAAGATTTCGAAATTAGGCGGTGCGTAAGGTGTTTTAAAGGTTGGTAGGCCATCGTGCAAGGTTTGCATATTGAATCCACGACTACTGCCAGACGCGAAATTAGCCTCGCTTACGCCAATGTCGGGCGTGACGCCACTCACGTATCCCAAGGCATCGTTCAGATTATCCGCCCCACGTTTGGCCATCTCGGTGGTACCAACAACGGTAATGCTGCGCGGCGTCTCCACAATCGGCGTGTCGGTCTTGGTGGCCGTGGCGCTGCGCTTGGCGACGTAGCCTTTTACCGAGCTGGTGGCGGTCGCTTCACTGCCACCAGGGTTGGCCGCAGCACTGACGCGCACCGTTGGCAGCTGAGCTTCATTCACACCGGGGGCAACAACGGCAGGGTTGGCCGCAGCCGGGGCGGTGGCGCTGACTTTGACCGTGGGCAGTTCGGTGACGGGCTTGATGCTGTAGCCCTGTGCGGTGCGCACGGCGGCAAAGCCGCTGCCGGCCAGCAGTTTGTCAAAGCCGGCATCGGCGCTGTAGTCGCCGTGCAGGCCGGGGCTTGGGCGCTTGCCGATCTGCGCCGGGTCCAGCGACAGCTGGACTTTGGCCTGGGCGGCAAAGCGGGCGAGTACATCGACTAGCGGGCCGGCTGCCAGGTGGTAATGGCTGATTTGCTGGCTGGCCGCCGGGGCGGCGTGGGCGGATGGCGTGGCGAGGGTGATGGCGAGGCCGGCCAGTGACAGGTGTACGGCCAGGACGAGTGGGCGCAGGGTGGTGTTTTGCTGGGTGTGCATTTTCATTTCACAAACGGGTTTGCCGGGGTGCCGCGCCTGATGACGCAGCTGTCCGGTGTTTGCCGTTTCAGCCGTGGCAAAGGCTCACGTTTGGCAAAAATATTTTTCAGGCGGCTGTCAGCCAGCTTAGCCAGGGGCCGAGGCGGTAGTGTTGCAGGCTGTGGCTGTGGGCCAGCAGTTGCAGGGCATCATCCGGCCGCTGTATCGAGTAGACGCCGCTGACGCGCCGCGTGGCGATGTCCTCGCTGCAGCGGATGCTGCCGGCGCGGTAGCGTGACAGCTCGGCCAGCACCCGCGACAGCGGCCAATTGCTGACGTAGAGCTGGCCTTGGGTCCAGGCCAATTGCTGTGCCGGTGCTTCGCCAAGTGGGATGTGCTGCTGGCCATCAAAACGGCGGCTGTGTCCGGCCTCGACACGGCTGTGCTGGCCATTGGCCAGTGTCAGCAAGACCGCGCCTTCGGTGACAACAAGGTTGGCCGCATCATCATCCAGCCGCACGGCAAAGCGGGTGCCGATGGGCTGCAGGCTGCCAAAGGGGGTGCGGATGTAGAGCGGGCGCGGGTCTTGCCCGGTGACAAGGATGATCTCGCCGCGCAGGAGGTGCAGCTCGCGCTGCTGCGGGCTGTCGTGCTGGCGCACGGCGCTGTCGGTGTTCAGCAGCAACTGGCCACCATCGGCAAGGCGAAAGGTTTTTTGTTCGCCGACGGCAGTGTGGTAGTCGGGCGCGGGCTGGCTGCTGCGCCAGCCCCACCAGCCGGCCAGCGGCACCGTGCCGGCCAGCAGCATGGCACGGATGACGCGCCGGCGGCTTGTCGGCTTGAGGCTGGCCAAGAGCTGGCGGGTTTGCGGCTGACGGCCGCCGGCGAGCAGGCTTTGCAGCTGGCCGGCTTTTTGCCAGGCGGCTTCGTTGGCCGCGCTTTGCTGTCGCCACCGCGCCAGTGCGGCGTGGCTGGCGGCATCATCGGGCGCTTCTTGCAGGCGGATCAGCCAATCGGCGGCCTCGACGAGGCTTTGCTTGTCGGGGGCAGTCATCAGTCCAGCACCAGCAGGCATTGCAGCAGCGCCTCGCGCAGATGGCGCTTGACGGTGGCCAGCGAGATGCCGAGGCGGCGGGCGATGTCGGCATAGGGCAGCTCTTCGATCTGCGCCAGCCAGAAGACTTCGCGACTGCGCGCCGGCAAGGCCGCCAGCAGGGCATCCAGCTGCAGTACGGTGTCGATCACCTGCAGGGCGGTTTCGGGCGAGGGCGCGTGAGCCGGCGGCAGCGTGGCAACGGCCTCGGCATAGGCACGCTCGACATCCTGCCGCCGCCATTTGTCTACCAGCAAGCCCTGGGCGATATGGCTGAGCAGCGCGCGTGGGCTGTCACTGTGCTGCGGCCGCGTCAGCAGGCGCAAGAAGGTATCGTGAGCCAGATCGGCAGCCTGCTGGCGGCAACCCAGTCGCTTGCCCAGCCAGCCTTGCAGCCAGTGATGGTGCTGCTGATACCAGTGCTCCAGTGTCGTGCTCATGACTGCCGCCAATTTATAGAAAACCAAATGATAACAAATATCAATAACTCATTACCATGGCTTACTCGCCTGGCTGGCGTTGTCACCAGCACACAAGGCAAATGCTGAGCCGCGAGGATTGATTGCCAGCATTGCAAACTGTCATGTTTTGCCGGCATATTGGCTTGGCACACCTGTGGTGTGTCACCACAATCAGACCGAGAAAAGGGAGCATCATGCGTAAACTGATCCTGCTGGCCGCGCTGGCCTTTACCGCTGGTACCGCCATGGCCGCCAACCCGGCTTGTGAAGCCAAGGCCACCGAGAAGAAACTGGCCGGTGCCGCCAAGAACAGCTTCATCAAGAAGTGCGAGAAAGACAGCATGGCCGCCACGGCGCAAACCAGCTGCGAAGCCAAGGCCAAGGAGAAAAAGCTGGCTGGTGCCGCCAAGAACAGCTTTGTCGGCAAGTGCGTGAAGGATGCCAGCGCCGGCTGATCTGCCGATACCACCATGAGAGCCGGCCGATAACTGCCGGCTCTTTTGTTTTACCGGCAAGGCAGGCTATGCTGGCCCTGATTCATGCCAAGTGAAAACATCACCATGCCACCATCTGCTTCACCTCCGCCTGCGCGCTTCTGGCGCGATGCCGCGCTGCCCTTTATCGAGTCACGCGCTGTCGCTGACGGGCGGCTGGTCTGCTACGAAAAGCACTCGCACGACACCTTTTCGCTTGGCGTGATCGACGGTGGCTACAGCCATTACCTGAATGGCAGCCAGCGCCACGAAATCAGCACCGGCTGCGTGCTGATGATGAATCCGGGCGAGGTGCATGCCTGCTCGCCGATTGCGGGTGCCGGCTGGGCCTATCGCATGCTGTATGTCGATCGTGACTGGCTGGGACAATTGCAAGGTGAACTGGGGCTTTCGCCGCATGGCGAATTTCAGCCACTGGCCGGGCAATTGAGCCTGGAGCCACAGCTGTATGCCGACTTCTGCCGCTTTCATGCCGAGCTGACAGCCCCGCACAGCGATGCCCTGCAAAAGGAAAGTGCCTGCGTGCGGTTTTTTGCTGATGCGCTGACGACCTTGTCGCATCAGCCGCTGCCAGTCATCCATGCACCGGACAAGCTGGCGCGGGCGGCCGATTTCATCCACAGCCATGCCACCGAGGCACTGAGCCTGCAGCAGATCTGCGATGCCGCCGCGCTGTCGCCGTCTTACCTGATCCGCGCCTTCAGCCAGCGTTATCACCTGACTCCGCATGCCTATCTGCTTGACTGCCGCGTGCAGCACGCCCGTCGCCTGTTGCGCAAACACCAGCCGCTGGCCGAAGTGGCGGCCGCCAGCGGCTTTGCCGATCAGGCGCATTTCCAGCGGGTGTTCAAGCGCCTGACGGCGGTGACGCCCGGCCATTACCGCCGCTGATTCAGAACAGCAGTACGGTACTCAACAGCAACAACACCGCCAGCACACGATTCAGCAGCCGCACCCGCGCCGCCGACTGCAGATGCCGCCCCAGCGCCATGCCGGCATAGGCCCAGCAAGCCAGCGAGACATAGCAAATCGCCCAGTACAGCGCGCTGAACTGCCACACCAGCAGGCTGTCATCACCGGCAAAAGCCCCCATGCCAGCCACCGATGCCAGCCAGGCCTTGGGATTCAGCCACTGCATCAGCGCGCCTTGCCAGTAGGACGGGCCGCGGCCGGCCTCCCCTTCGCCCAGCACCCCGTCCGCGCCGAACAGCTTCCACGCCATATACAACAAGAACACCGCGCCGGCCCATTTGATGACCTCGGTCACCCCCGGCCAGTGCAGCAGCAGCTCGTGCAGGCCCAGACCGATCAGCAATAACAGCAGGGTGAAGCCCATCGTCGCGCCGGTGACATGGCGCATGCTGGCGCGAAAACCGTATTGCACACCATAGGCAAGGCCTAGCAGATTGACCGGCCCCGGAGAAATCGACGCCGCCAGCGCAAACAGCGCCATAGACCAATACAGACTCATGAAAACTCCCTGAAGAGATAAACGAGTCTGCAGCCTAGAGAAATCAGCCACGCCGGTATTGAAGGAAATTACCCTGCCGCCTTCTTGTCCGTCTGTCAGCCTGGACGCAAGAGCCCGCGCGCGGTGTCGCCGATTCATACAGCCAAGCGCTTGCCAACTCACATCATATTAATGATAATGATTCGCATTTGATTGATATCAAGACGGAAGGACATCCATCATGCAGCCATGTCTGGCAGATCGCTGGCGGCAACATATCCAGTCCGGCAATCAGGCGTTTGACCGCCTGCGCAGCAAGCAGGCGATGTTCCATTACCGCGCCGCGCTGGATATCGCCCGCAGCCTGCTGGGCAACTGGCATGACGCCGAAGAAGCGCTGGCCATGCTGGTGGTGTCCTATCACAACCTGGCCGATCTCTGCCGCCAGCACCAGCACGCCGACGGTGCGGCCAACCTCGTCTGCCACATCCACAAGCTGCTGTGCCGCATCGCCGGCAACAGCCAGTACGACGCCGACTGGCAGCTGGCTGCGCAGCGCCACAGCCGCATGAGTTATGCCGAGCTATGCCGCCACCAGCAGGACTTCGGCCCGCATCCGCAAGTTGCCGCCGCGCTGCAATACCTCGCCCTGCCGCGCCCTGTTACCCACTGAGGACTCACCATGCACACCCTGCCTGCCCTGCCTTACGCCTATGACGCGCTCGAGCCTCATGTCGATGCGCTGACCATGGAAATCCACCACAGCCGCCATCACCAGACCTACGTCAACGGCCTGAATGCCGCGGTGAAAGACACGCCTTATGCCGACAGCCCGCTGGCCGATCTGCTGGCCGGCATCGCCCAGCTGCCAGAAAACCTGCAGGCCGCGGTCCGCAACCACGGTGGCGGCCACGCCAATCACAGCCTGTTCTGGCAGGTGATGTCGCCAACTGGCGGCGGTGAGCCGCAAGGCGAGCTGGCTGCCGCCATCGAGCGCGAGCTGGGTGGCTTTGCCCGCTTCTGCGAGCTGTTTACCCAGGCCGCCATCAGCCGCTTCGGCAGCGGCTGGGCCTGGCTGTGCGTGACGCCGGCGGGCAAGCTCACGGTGGAAAGCAGCGCCAACCAGGATAGCCCGCTGATGCACGGCCACACACCGATTCTCGGCCTCGATGTGTGGGAACACGCCTACTACCTGAAATACCAGAACAAGCGGCCGGAATACATCGCCGCCTTCTACCGCGTGATCAACTGGGCCGAGGTTGGCCGCAACTATCTGGCGGCGCGCGGATGAGCAGCGTCATCGCCCGCCACGCCTGGCGGCCGCGCTGGCGGCAGCTGCTGGGCCTGCTGATTTTCAGCGCCGGCATTCTGGCCGCCAGCAGCCAGCTGTGGTTACAGCTGCATGGCGATGTGCGGCTGTGGAATGCACTGCTGGCTGGCTTGATGGCCGCGCTGGCGACCACGCTCGGCGCGCTGCCGGTCTTGCTGACCCGCCAGCCGGGCCAGCAGGTGCTGGATGCCATGCTGGGCTTTGGCGCCGGCGTGATGCTGGCCGCCTGCGCCTTCTCGCTGATCGTGCCTGGCCTGGCTGCGGCCAACCTTGCCGGCTTTAAGCAGTCCACGTCTGCGCTGATGATTGCGGGTGGCATTCTGGCCGGCGGCGTGCTGATGTTGCTGCTGGAGCGCTGGCTGCCGCACGAGCACTTCATCAAGGGCGTCGAGGGCCAGAGTCATCACCGTCTGCAGCGCGTGTGGCTGTTCGTGTTTGCCATCGTGCTGCACAACATCCCCGAGGGCCTGGCCATCGGCGTCGGCTTCATCGGCAATAATGCGGCCGAAGCCAGCGCACTGGCCGGCGGCATCGCCATCCAGGACGTGCCGGAAGGGCTGGTGGTTGCCGGTGCGCTGGTGCAGGTCGGCTATTCGCGCCGCTTTGCCGTGCTGCTGGCGGCATTGTCCGGCCTTGTCGAGCCGCTGGCCGCTCTTGCCGGTGCCTGGCTTGGCAGCCACGCCACACTATTGCCGCTGGCACTGGCCTTTGCTGCCGGCGCGATGTTGTTCGTCATCAGCCACGAGATCATTCCCGAGTCACACCGTCAGGGCCACGAACGCCTCGCCACCAGCGGCCTGATGCTGGGCTTCGTGCTGATGATGGTGCTGGACACCGCCCTGGTCTGAGTCTGGCCAGATCTTCCCCCAAGGTTGGCCGCAGGCTGGCGGCCAACCTTGGCCCTGCCTGCCACCGCTTGTCGCCAGCCATCACGCCGGCGTAGACTGGCCACTTTCCTGCCACCTCTGCCGACAAGAAAGGAGGTTAAATATGGATTTTTCTTTGCGCACCAGACTGCTGGTTCGCGTTTCCAGCGCGTTTGAAAGCTCTTGCCTGCCTACCATCGCACTGCGATAAGCGGGTTCGAGCAAAGCCACACTCACTTCACCCCGAGTCCTTTCTCGACTCACCCTTTGTCGCCAGTGCTTCTGTTGACAGGGACGCCTACGTCCCGAGCAAGCGAGAGCACCAGCATGACAACCCTGATTTCCGCCCTGTCCATTCAACTCGATAATGGCCACGGCCCGCTGTTCCAGCAGCTGTCCTTTACCCTCAGACAAGGCGACCGCATCGGTCTGATCGGCCATAACGGCTGCGGCAAAAGCACGCTGCTGAAACTGCTGGCCGGCAAGATCGCGCCCGATAACGGCCAGATCCAGTACGCCGCCGCCTGCCGGCTGCAATGGGTAGAACAACAACTGCCACCCGCCCTGTCTGCCCTGGGCACCCTTGAGGCGCTGCAAGAAGCCGTGCCCGTCGAACAGCAATGGCGCGCCGACAGCCTGCTGGCCGAGCTCGGTCTGCAAGATGACGCCGCCACGCCGGTCGCCGGCCTCAGCGGCGGCCAACACACCCGGCTGCTGCTGGGCCGCGCGCTACTGCGCCAGCCCAATCTGCTGTTGCTGGACGAGCCGAGCAACCACCTCGACCTGCCGGCCATGCTGTGGCTGGAAGACTTCCTGTCGCGCTGGCCTGGCAGCTTTGTGCTGGTTTCGCACGATGCGCGCCTGCTTGATCGTTGCACCCGGCACAGCTGGATCATGCGCGATGCGCGGCTCTACCGTTTTGAGCTGCCCTGCAGCGCCGCGCTGGCGACCTTGGCCGAAGCCGACGAGGCCGCACGCGCGCGTCACGCCGGCGAGCAACAGGAAATCGACCGCCTCAACGCCAGCAGCAAACGGCTGGCGATCTGGGGGCGCGAGCACGACAACGAAAAACTGCTGCGCCAGGCCAGGTCGATGGAAAAACGCATCGACAAGCTCAAGGACGCGCAGACCTTTGTCAGCCGAGGCAGCCCGTGGCAACTGACGCTGCATGGCCAGGCCTTGGCCGCCGACCGCCTGCTGGCCTTCGAGGCGCTGCCGGTCAGCCCCGCCGCCGGCCTGCCCGCGCTTTTTACCGCCGAAAACCTGTGGCTGCGCCCCGGCGACAAAGTAGCGCTGCTCGGTGCCAACGGCAGCGGCAAATCGTCGCTGCTGCGCCAGTGCTGGGCAGACCGTCAGCACGGCGAGCCGCGCGCCGGCTGGCAATGGCATCCGCAAGCCAGCATCGCCTACTACGACCAGTCGCAGCAGCAGCTGGCCGACAACGCCAGCCTGCTGGAGGCGCTGTATCCGCTGGCACCGCTGCCGGAGGCCAACCGCAAGCAGGCGCTGATTGCCGCCGGCTTTGCCTACCCGCGCCACAGTCAGCCGGTTGCCTCGCTCAGCGGCGGCGAACGCGCCCGGCTGCTGTTCCTCGCGCTATCGCTGGCCAGCCATCACCTGCTGTGGCTGGACGAGCCGAGCAACCATCTTGATCTGGCCGGCAAGCGCGAACTCGCCAGCGCGCTGGCCGGCTTTGCCGGCGGCGTGCTGCTGGTCTCGCATGATCGCGAGCTGATCGAGGCCAGCTGCAACCGTTTCTGGGTGCTGCGCGATGGCAAGCTTGCCGAATGGCCGGATGCCGAGGCGGCTTATCAGGCGCTATTCGCCACACCCGCCACGGCGGCCAAGCTTGCGCCGGCAGCGCAGCCCGCCCCTGCGCCAACTGGCGCGGACGACGAGGCCGCTCAGTGGCAACAGCTGTATGCACTGGAAGCCCTGCTGCAGGCTGATCTCGCCCGCAAACCTCGCCATCAGAAACCGCTGCAACAGCAAGACTGGCGGGCAGAGATAGACCGGCTGGAAAAACTGCTGGGCTTGCAGGATGCCTGAGCAGGCATAGCAAAAAGCTTGGCCGCAGTGCCATCACGGCTTGCGGCCAACCTTTCCCTGCCAGCAAGAAAAACGGCTTGCCATCTGGCAAGCCGTTTTGTCGGGATCAGCCGCTGGATCAGCTGTTGGCTGCGCGATAGCGGCGGATCAGCGCCTTGGTCGAGCAGTCATGCGGCGCGTCGGCCAGCTTGCCGGCCAGCTCGGCATGAATGGTCTTGGCCAGTTGCTTGCCCAGCTCCACACCCCACTGGTCGAAGCTGTTGATATTCCAGATCACGCCCTGCACGAAGATCTTGTGCTCGTACAGTGCAATCAGGCTGCCCAGATTGCGCGGGTCGAGGCGGTCCATCAGGATGGCGTTGGTCGGGCGGTTGCCATCGAACACCTTGTGCGGCACCAGCGCTTCCAGCGCCTCGCCGGACAGGCCTTTTTCCACCAGCTCGGCACGCGCCTCTTCGGCGGTCTTGCCGCGCATGAAGGCTTCGGCCTGGGCAAATACGTTGGCCAGCAGGATCTCGTGATGGCCCGGCAGGCTGGAACGGTTCTGCAGCGACACGATCAGGTCGATAGGCGAAATGTGCGTGCCCTGATGCAAGAGCTGGAAGAAGGCATGCTGGCCGTTGATGCCGGTCTCGCCCCAGATAATCGGTGCGGTCTCGAAATCGACGCTCTTGCCATCGACACAGACTTTCTTGCCGTTGGATTCCATATCCAGCTGCTGGATGAAGGCTGGCAGACGGTGCAGATACTGGTCGTACGGCGCAATCACATGGCTGCCGCCGCCGTAGTAGTTGATGTACCAGATGCCTATCATCGCCAGCAGCACCGGCATGTTTTCTTCAAACGGCGCATTGTAGAAATGCTGGTCCATGATGTGAGCGCCGTTGAGCAGCTCGGTGAAATTCTCTTCACCCAGATACAGCATGATGGGCAGGCCGATGGCCGACCACAGGCTATAACGGCCGCCAACCCAGTCCCAGAATTCGAACATGTTTGCCGGGTCGATACCGAAGTCGGCCACCGCTTTCTGATTGGTCGATACCGCCACGAAGTGCTTGGCCACGGCTTTTTCGTCACGCGCACGCTGGACAAACCAGTCGCGGGCGGTCAATGCATTGGTCAGCGTTTCCTGGGTGGTGAAGGTCTTGGAAGCCACCACGAACAGCGTGGTTTCCGGGTGTACTTTCTTCAGGGTTTCCTTCAGCTGCGCGCCGTCTACGTTGGAGACGAAGTGCATATTCATGCGCGGATGGCCGAAAGGCTTGAGCGCCGAGCACACCATCAGTGGGCCCAGATCAGAGCCGCCGATGCCGATATTGACGATGTCGGTAATCGGCTGGTGGGTGTAACCCAGCCATTCGCCGCTGCGCACCGCATGGGTGAACTTGCCCATGCGCTCCAGCACCGAGTTGACCTTGGGCATCACATTGTCGCCATCAACCAGAATCGGCGAATTGGTACGGTTACGCAGTGCCACGTGCAGCACCGAACGGCCTTCGGTGCTGTTGATCTTTTCGCCCTTGAACATCGCCTTGATCTTGCCCGGCAGGCCGCTTTCGCGCGCCAGCTGCATCAGGCCTTTCAGCGTCTCGTCGGTGATGCGGTTCTTGGAGTAATCGAGAAACAGACCGCCGACTTCCAGCGAGTAGCGTTCGGCGCGTTGTTCATCCTGCGCGAACATCTCGCGCATATGCAGTTGTTTCGCCTCGGCGAAGTGCTCCCACAGCGCATGCCATGCCGGAAGCTCGGTCAGTTTGCTCATATTGACTCCAGTGTATGTGTTGCCGACTGTCACTTGGCTCAGTCGTGTTCGTCTTGATCAGCGCGCAGTCTTTTCTGTTTCAGGCTGCGCTTGGCTTTTTCCAGTTGGCCCGACAGACTCGGGCCGCGCCGCAGGGCGACGCCAACCGTCAGAATGTCGATCAACACCAGATGCAGGATGCGCGACAGCATCGGGCTGTAGGTCTCGCTGTCTTCCGGTGAGTCCACCGCCAGCGTGACGGTCGCGCGGCGTGCCAGCGGGGTATCCGGCACGGTAATCGCAATCACCGGCACACCACCGGCAATCGCGGTATCGACGGCATCCATCAGCTCGCGCGAACGGCCGGAGCTGGAGATCGCCACCACCACATCGTCCGGCGTCAGCACCGAAGCCGCCATCACCTGAATGTGGCTGTCGGCGTAGGCCACGGTCGGAATACCGAAGCGGAAGAATTTGTGCTGGGCATCGGCGGCGATGATGCCGGAGTTGCCCAGACCGTAAAATTCGATACGGCGCGCATGCGACAGCAGATGCACGGCCTCGTCTACCGCCTGCGGATTGATGTCGTTGCGACACTTGAGCAGCGCGGTGACGGTGTTGTCGAACACCTTGGCGGTGATTTCCGACACCGGGTCTTCCGGGCGCACGCTCGAATGCACATAAGGCACGCCACCTACCAGGGTGCCGGCCAGTTTCAGTTTGAAGTCGGACAGGCCGGTAAAGCCCATGCTGCGACAGAAGCGGATCACCGTCGGCTGGCTGACGCCGGCACTGGCGGCGATATCGGCCACCGCCGACTGCATCACGGTATACGGTTGCGCCAGTACCTGTTCGGCCACGCGGCGCTCGGCACCGGACAGTTTGTCCAGGTCGGCACGGATTTTCTCAAGCATGCTGTGCCTCCAGATAATCGTTAAGAGCGGTCTGTACCCCGGTCAGGGCCGGGTAGGCGCTATGTATCACGAATACCGGCAAGGCGGCCAGATAGTTGCGGCAACGGCCATGTGCCTCGAAACGCGCACGAAAATCGGAATTGGCAAAGAATTCGCCAAAACGCGGCACGATGCCGCCACCGATATACACGCCGCCAACTGCGCCGAGTATCAGCGCCAAGTTGGCCGCAGCCGTGCCCAGCATGCCGCAGAACAGCGCCAGCACCTCGCGACAGCGTGCGCACTCACCACTCAGGCCCTGCTTGCTGATCTGCGCTGCCGTCAGCTGGCCGGCCGGCTCGCCCGCTTCAGCCGCCAGCGCATCGTAAATCAGCTCGAGACCGGGGCCGGACAGGAAACGCTCGGCCGAGACATGTTCGCCAAAACGCCCCTTGGCGTATTGCCACAGCCGCCACTCGGCATCATTTTGCGGCGCGAACGACACATGGCCGCCCTCGCCTGCCAGCGGCAGCCACTGCCGGCCAGCCGGCACCAGCCCGGACACGCCAAGGCCGGTCCCTGCGCCCAGCAGCGCCTTCGCGCCGGCACGCACTTCGCCACCGCCGATCTGCTGCAATTCGTGCGCCGGCAGTTGTGGCAGAGACAGCGCCAGCACGGTGAAATCGTTGAGCACCAGCAAGGTGGTGAAGCCCAGTGCCTGACGGGTTTCCTCGATCGAAAACGCCCAGTGGTGGTTGGTCATGCGTACTTCGTCACCGGTAATCGCGGTAGCGATGCCGATGGCGGCGTGATGCACGGCGCGCGTGCCGACCTGCGTCAGGTAGTGGCGAATCGCCTCGCCCAGCGTGGCGTAGTCCTTGCACGGCAGCACATCGATGTCTTCGAGCACGCCGGGGGCGGTTTCCAGCGCAAACCGCGCATTGGTGCCGCCGATATCGGCCAGCAGACGCGGATAGGGATTAGGCAGACCAGTAGACATGGAGCGGCTTCTCCGACTGTTGCAGCACATGGCTGATAGGTTGGGCGGCAGTCAGGGTGCGGCAGGCTTCGTCCAGCACGCTGCGCTTGCGCTCGCCGGCAATCGCCAGATACAGCTTGCCGCTGCGCAACAGCTCGGCCAGCGTCATGCTGATGCGCGCATGTGGCGCGGCCGGCGGAATCACGCCGATCAGCGCCGCGGCATTGCCACGATCCAGCCCGGCGGCCAGCGCGGCCGCCTCGGGAAACAGCGAGGCGGTGTGGCCATCTTCGCCCATGCCCAGCACCACCACATCCGGTGTCTGCCAGTTGGCCGCAGCCGCCGCCACCGCGGCGTCAAGGTTGGCCGCATCATCGACCATGGCGACGAAACGCGCCGCAGCCGCCTGATCCTGCAACAGATAGTCCTGCACCAGGCCGGCATTGCTGTCGGCGTGGCCCGGCGGCACCAGCCGCTCGTCTACCAGGGTAATGCTGACCTTGTCCCAGGCCAGCGGCCGGGCTGCCAGCGCCTGGAAGAACGGCACCGGCGAGCGGCCGCCGGAGACGGCCAGTACCGCCTGGCCACGCGCGGCGATCGCGGCGGCCAGATCGGCGGCCACGGCGACGGCCAGCTGGCTGGCGCTGACGGCAGAAGATTCGAATTCGTGGAAAATCATGTCTGTTGCTCCCGTGCTTGGGGGGCGGGCACTGCGTGGTGCCCGTCATATTCTGTTGTTTGGCGTCACCGTTTACGGATGATCGCGCCGGGCAGCGAGGCCGCCCGGGTCAGACTCAGGCCTCTTCGTGCCAGGAAATGCCGTCACGCGACAGCAGGGCGCTGGACGCGGCCGGGCCCCAGGTGCCGGCGGTGTACTGCTTGGCCGGATTGGTGCTGCGCGCCCAGTTGTCCATGATGGGCTCGACCCAGCGCCAGGCTTCCACCAGCTCGTCACGGCGCATGAACAGTGCCAGCTTGCCGCGGATCACATCCAGCAGCAGACGCTCGTAGGCATCGGCGCGACGCACCTTGAAGGATTCGTGGAAGTCCAGATTGAGGTTCACCGGCTGCAGACGCTGGGTATCGCCCGGCTCTTTGGCCAGGAAGTACAAGCGGATGCTTTCTTCCGGCTGCAGGCGGATCACCAGACGGTTGGCAGTGTTCATGCCCAGCGGGCTCGGGAACAGATGGTGCGGCACATCGCGGAAGTTGATCACGATCTCGGCCAGTCGCTCCTGCATGCGCTTGCCGGTACGCAGATAGAACGGCACGCCGGACCAGCGCCAGTTGTCGATCTCGGCCTTGATGGCAACGAAGGTTTCGGTCTGGCTGCCGGCCGGAATGCCCTGCTCGTCCAGATAGCCGATAACAGGTTGGCCGCCAACGGCGCCGGCCTTGTACTGGCCGCGCACGGTCTTGCTGGCCACGTCCTGCTCGGAGAACGGACGCAGCGCCTTCAGCACCTTGAGCTTCTCGTCGCGCACCGCGTCAGCGCCAAGGTTGGCCGGCGGCTCCATCGCCACGATACACAAGAGCTGCAACAGGTGGTTCTGCACCATATCGCGCAGCGCACCGGTGTTGTCGTAGAAGTCGCCACGGGTGCCGACACCGATGTCTTCGGAAATGGTGATCTGCACATTGTGGATCCACTCGCGACGCCACAGCGGCTCGAACAGCGCATTGGCAAAGCGAATCGACAGCAGGTTCTGTACCGATTCCTTGCCCAGATAGTGGTCGATACGGTAGAGCTGTTCTTCCTTGAAGTGACGCGCAACCGCCTCGTTGATCTCGTTGGAAGAATCCAGATCGTGGCCCAGCGGTTTTTCCAGTACCACGCGTACCTTGTCGTGATTGAGGCCAACCGCGGCAAGGTTGTCGCAGATGCCTTCAAACAGGTCAGGCGCGGTCGCGAGGTAACAGACGGTCACGCGATCAGGATATTGCGCCAGCGCTTCGGCCAGAGCCGGATAATGTGCCGGCGTGGCGGCATCAACCTTCAGATATTCGACGCGCGCGAGGAAGCCGGCCCAGGCCGCTTCGTCAAACGCCTCCTTGATGTGGATACGCGAGCTTTTCTCGACCGAGGCCAGATACTCCTCGCGACTGATGTCGCGGCGGCCGAGTGCCAGGATGCGGCCATGATTGTTAAGCAGGCCGGCGGTATGGGCCTGGTACAGCGACGGCAGCAGCTTGCGCATGACCAGATCGCCGGTGCCCCCGAACAGCACCATATCAAAAGCCGGGGTGTGCAGGTTTGCGTTCTCCATCCTGTTTTACTCTCGCGTTCAGCATTGGTTTGGATGTAGTTATATTACCAAACACTTGCTTATTGTCCATGTGCATGCTCTTTACACCCCTATCGACTACACGGGTGTATCCCGCCGACAACAACGACATAACACACTGTTTCACAAGCATTTACTAACAACAATACCAGTAAGTTACCACTTTTTCTCGCGTAATTACTTGCCAACAAAGTGTAGTAAAACTACCATTCAGACACCATCAATCAGGTGAAACACCCGCCATGAGCCTGCACCCCGTACTGCAACGTGTTACCCAGCGCATCATCGAGCGCAGCCGCAACAGCCGTTCTGCCTATCTGGAAGGTGCGCGCGCCGCGATGCGCCAGGGCAAAGTCGAGCGTTCGCAACTGTCCTGTACCAATCAGGCTCATGCCTTTGCCGCCATGCCGGACGGCATCAAGATTCACCTGAAAGAAACCGCTCGCCCCAATCTGGCGATCGTATCTGCCTATAACGACATGCTGTCGGCCCACCAGCCGCTGGAAACCTACCCGGCCATCATCAAGGAAGAAGCCCTGAAGGCTGGCGCGACTGCCCAGTTTGCCGGTGGCGTACCGGCGATGTGCGACGGCGTGACCCAGGGCTTTGAGGGCATGGAACTGTCGCTGTTCTCGCGTGACGTGATTGCGATGAGCACGGCAATTGCCCTGTCCCACCAGATGTTTGATGCCGCGCTGTATCTGGGCGTGTGCGACAAGATCGTGCCGGGCCTGTTGATCGGCGCGCTGTCCTTTGGCCATCTGCCGGCGCTGTTCGTGCCGGCCGGCCCGATGACTTCCGGCATTGCCAATGACGAAAAAGCCAAGGTGCGTCAGCTGTACGCAGAGGGCAAGGTTGGCCGCGATGCGCTGCTGGCGTCCGAAATGGCGTCGTACCATGGCCCGGGCACCTGTACCTTCTACGGCACCGCCAACTCCAACCAGATGCTGATGGAGATCATGGGCCTGCACGTACCGGGCGCCGCCTTCGTCAACCCGAATACCCCGCTGCGCGATGCCTATACCCGCGCGGCAAGCCGTGTGGCCGTCGATATCTCGGCCCAGGGCAAACGTTTTACCCCGATCTGTGACGTGATCGACGAGAAGTCCATTGTCAACGGCATCGTCGGCCTGCTGGCCACCGGTGGCTCGACCAACCACACCCTGCACATCAATGCCATTGCCCGTGCGGCCGGCATCGATATCAACTGGGATGATTTTGACGAGCTGTCTGCGGTAGTGCCGCTGCTGGTGCGTGCCTACCCGAACGGCAAGGCCGATGTGAACCACTTCCACGCCGCCGGTGGCATGGGCTTCGTGATCCGCGAACTGCTGGATGCCGGTCTGCTGCACGACGACGTGACTACGGTGATGGGCAAAGGTTTGCGCGCGCACAGCCAGGAAGGCTTCCTGCAGGATGGTGAACTGGCGCTGCGCGACGCACCGGCCATTTCCGGCGACAGCAATGTGGTGCGCACTGTCGGCGACGCTTTCTCGGCCGATGGCGGCCTCAAGGTGCTGGCCGGCAATATCGGCCGCGCGGTGATCAAGGTCTCCGCCGTCAAGCCCGAGCATCGTGTGGTAGAAGCGCCGGCCGTGGTATTCCACGACCAGAACGAACTGATCGCGGCGTTCAAGCGCGGCGAACTCGAAAAAGACTTTATCGCGGTGATCCGCTTCCAGGGCCCGCGCGCCAACGGCATGCCCGAGCTGCACAAACTGACGCCGCCGCTGGGTGTGCTGCAGGAGCGTGGCTTCAAGGTAGCGCTGGTCACCGACGGCCGCATGTCAGGTGCCTCCGGCAAGGTGCCGGCGGCGATTCACGTCTCGCCCGAAGCGGTGCTCGGCGGTGATATCGCCAAGGTGCGCAACGGCGACCTGCTGCGTCTTGATGCCGACAAGGGCGAGCTGACCGTCCTGGTGGATGCTGCCGAATGGGCGGCGCGCGAGCATGTTGCGGCCAACCTTGACGGCAACCAGCGTGGCGTAGGCCGCGATCTGTTTGCCGGCTTCCGCCAGCTGGCCACCACGGCCGAAGAAGGCGCGATGAGCTTTGCCCACCCGCTGTGGACCAAAGCACAATAATCGGATGTTGCCGGGCGGCCATCGCCGCCCGCCTGAAAGGATGAAACCATGGATGCACTGAATCTGCTTCGTCAAAGCCCGGTGATGCCGGTGATTGTGGTCAACGATGCGGCCATCGCCGTCGACCTCGCCCATGCCCTGGTGGAAGGCGGCATCCGCACCCTCGAAATCACCCTGCGCACCAAGGCCGCGCTGGCCGCCATGCGCCGCATCCGTGACGAAGTGCCGGATGCGCTGGTTGGTGCCGGTACCGTGCGTACCCGCGCCCACCTCGAAGCGGCGCTCGACGCCGGTGCCCAGTTCGGCATCAGCCCGGGCCTGACCCACGAGTTGGCCGCAGCCGCACGCGCCTCCGGCATCCCGTTTATCCCCGGCGTGGCGACGCCGTCCGAGGCAATGCAGGCTCAGGACGAAGGCTTCAATATCCTGAAGCTGTTCCCGGCCGAAGCAGTCGGCGGCATCAAGCTGCTGAAATCACTGGCCGGCCCGCTGCCGGAAGTGCGTTTCTGCCCGACCGGCGGCATCGACATCCACAGCGCGCCCAACTATCTGGCGCTGCCGAATGTACTAGCCGTAGGCGGCAGCTGGCTGACGCCGGATGACGCCATTGCCAGTGGCGACTGGGCGCGCATTACCGCGCTGGCCAAAGAGGCCAATGCCCTGGCCAAGCGCTAAACCGCTACACCATTACTACCGTTTTTCACAAGGGCTTGCCGACTCTCCCCGGCAGGCCCTTTTTTTCGTCCATAGCCTCTTTGGGCTTGCCGTCACGACGATGGTATCCTTGATGCTGACAAACTATTCGGCGGAGAGCAGATAATGAGCATACTGGTAACAGGCGGGGCGGGTTTTATCGGCGGCAATTTCGTCCTCGACTGGTTGGCCGCACACGACGAGCCGGTGATCAATCTCGACAAGCTCACCTATGCCGGCAATCTGCAAACCCTGCAAAGCGTGCTGGACGACCCGCGCCATGTGTTCGTGCAGGGCGATATTGCGGACCGCACCTTGCTGGCCGGCCTCCTGGCCGAACACCAGCCACGCGCAGTGATCAATTTCGCCGCCGAGAGCCATGTCGACCGTTCGATCCACGGCCCCGGCGACTTCATCCAGACCAATATCGTCGGCACGTTCAATCTGCTCGAGGCGGTACGCGGCTATTGGCAGGGCCTGCCGGCGGCAGAACAGGCAGCCTTCCGCTTTCTGCATGTTTCGACGGATGAAGTCTACGGCACGCTGGGCAAAGATGATCCGGCCTTCAGCGAGCAGCATCGCTACGAGCCTAACAGCCCCTACTCGGCCAGCAAGGCCGCCAGCGATCATCTGGTGCGCGCCTGGTACCACACCTACGGCCTGCCGGTCGTCACCACCAATTGCAGCAATAACTACGGGCCTTATCACTTTCCGGAAAAACTGATTCCGCTGATGATCCTGAATGCGCTGGGCGGTAAGGCACTGCCGGTGTATGGCGATGGCCAGCAGGTGCGCGACTGGCTATATGTGAAAGACCACTGCAGCGCGATTCGCCGGGTGCTCGAGGCTGGCCGTCTGGGTGAAACCTATAATGTCGGTGGCTGGAACGAGAAAACCAACCTCGAGGTCGTGCACACTCTGTGTCAGCTGCTCGACGAACTGCAACCTCGCGCCGACGGCCAGAGCTATCGCAGCCAGATCAGTCATGTGACCGACCGGCCAGGCCACGATCGCCGTTACGCGATTGATGCGCGCAAGCTGCAGGATGAGCTCGGCTGGTTGCCGGCCGAGACCTTCGACAGCGGCATCCGCAAGACGGTTGCCTGGTACCTGGCCAACACGGACTGGGTAGCAGGCATCCAGAGTGGTGCCTACCGTGACTGGCTGAGCCGCCAGTATGGAGAATGAGATGACCCGCATTCTGCTGACCGGGGCCAGTGGCCAGGTAGGTTTCGAACTCAAACGCAGCCTCGCCCTGCACGGCACTCTGCTCTGCCCTTCGCGCCAGGAGCTGGATCTGGCGCAACCCGACAGTATCGCGCTGGCGCTCGACAATTGGCGGCCTGACATCATCGTCAACCCAGCTGCCTATACCGCGGTCGACAAGGCCGAAGACGAGCCGCAACTTGCCCATGCCATCAATAGCACGGCACCAGCAGCGATGGCGCAATGGGCCGCGGCCAACCAGGCCCTGCTGCTGCATTACTCCACCGACTATGTATTTGATGGCCAGAAACACGGCCCCTGGCGCGAGGACGATGCGGCCAATCCGCAGTCGGTCTATGGCCTGTCCAAATGGCAGGGCGAGCAGGCGATCCGCGCCAGTGGCTGTCGCCATTTTATCCTGCGCACCTCGTGGGTGGCCGGCAGCCATGGCCAGAACTTCATGAAAACCATGCTGCGCCTTGCCGCCAGCCGCGACAGCCTGTCGGTAGTGGCCGACCAGTTCGGCGCACCAACCTCAGCCAGCCTGCTGGCCGATATTGCGGCCAACCTTGTCGCACGCAGCCTGCAGCAGCACGAACAGCCCTACGGTACTTACCATGTGGCAAGCCAGGGCTGCACCAGCTGGCACGAGTACGCGAGCTTCGTGATCGCGCTGGCACGCACCGCCGCCTGGCCGCTACGCCTTTCCGGCAGCCCGACTGCCATCCCCAGCCGCGACTACCCGCAAAAAGCCAGCCGGCCCGCCAATTCGCAGCTCGATTGCCACAAACTGCAACAGACTTTCGGCCTCAACCTGCCAGACTGGCAAAGCGCCATCTTTCACTTGTTCCAGACCCTGGACTCAGCGAGAAAACCATGACACGCAAGGGCATCATCCTCGCCGGCGGTTCCGGCACCCGTCTTTATCCGGCCACCCTAGCCGTCAGCAAACAGCTGCTGCCGATCTACGACAAGCCGATGATCTACTATCCGCTGTCCACCCTGCTGCTGGCCGGCATCCGCGACATCCTGATCATCTCAACCCCGCAGGACACGCCACGCTTTGCTCAATTGCTGGGTGATGGCAGCCAGTGGGGCATTTCGCTGCAATACGCGGTGCAGCCCAGCCCGGATGGCCTCGCCCAGGCCTTCATCATCGGCGAGGATTTTCTCGCCGGCGCACCGTCGGCACTGGTGCTCGGCGACAATATCTTTTACGGCCACGACTTCCCGCGCCTGCTGCAGGCCGCCAATGACAGTACCACCGGTGCCACGGTATTTGCCTACC
The DNA here is from genome assembly GCF_979366295.1 of Vogesella lacus. NCBI lineage: Bacteria > Pseudomonadati > Pseudomonadota > Betaproteobacteria > Neisseriales > Chromobacteriaceae > Vogesella > Vogesella lacus. The sequence continues at coordinate 164,636 of NZ_CEETQT010000004.1, read as the reverse complement.
ATGTACAGGATCCGGAACGTTACGGTGTGGTCGAGTTTGACCATGCCGGCCACGCCATCAGCATCGAAGAAAAACCGGCGCAGCCCAAGTCGAACTACGCGGTAACCGGCCTGTATTTCTACGACCAGCAGGTGGTCGACATTGCCAAAAACATCCGGCCGTCACCGCGTGGCGAGCTCGAAATTACCGATGTGAACCTCGCCTATCTGCAGCGCGACCAGCTCGATGTGCAGACCATGACGCGCGGTTATGCGTGGCTGGATACCGGCACGCATGACTCGATGCTGGAAGCCAGCCAGTTCATCGCCACCATCGAAAACCGTCAGGGCCTGAAAGTCGCCTGCCTTGAGGAGATCGCCTGGCGCAGCGGCTGGATTGACGATGCGCAGCTGGAAAGGTTGGCCGCGCCACTGAAGAAAAACGCCTACGGCCGCTATCTGCAAGGCTTGCTGGGCTGAGTCCGGACCATGGCAGGCGCGGCAACTTGCCGCGCTCGCCAAATCCGGCCGCAGGCACTAACATCGGCGGCATGACTTACATCAGGCTGACAAGATGAAACTGCTGCTTGCCGAAGACGATGCCGTACTGGCCGATGCCCTGCTGACCCGCTTTGGCCGGCTGGGCTTCAGCCTCAGCCATGCCAATGATGGTCTGCAGGCGCAAACCCTGTTGCTGGCGGAAAACTTCGATGCGGTGATTCTGGATATCGGCCTGCCCACCCTCAGCGGGCTGGAAATCCTGCGCAATGTCCGTGTGCACAAGCCGGCGCTACCCATCCTGATTCTCACCGCGCTGGACAGCATGGAAGACCGTGTCGCCGGGCTGGATGCCGGTGCCGATGATTATCTGGTCAAGCCTTTCGAATTTCCCGAGCTCGAAGCGCGCATCCGTGCGCTGCTGCGCCGCCAGCGCGCCAGCCAGCCGCTGCCGACGGCAGAACAGCAGTTCGGCAGCCTGCGGCTGGATCAGGCCGGCCAGCGCGCGTGGTCTGGCCAATCGGCACTGGACCTGTCGGCGCGCGAGCTGGAGCTGTTGCAGATCCTGTTTGACCACCGCGAACGGGTCATTACCAAGGAGCAGATTGCCGGCGAGCTTACCAGCAGCGGCGAGGAAATCGGTGCCAATGCCGTAGAAGTCTATGTACATCGCCTGCGCAAGAAACTCGACGGCAGCGATATCGTGATCAAGGCAGTGCGCGGGCTCGGTTATCTGCTGACCCGCCAGCCCGGCTAAACTGCGGCCAAGCTGTCATGGCCAAGGCCCAGCTCTCCCTGCGACGCCAGCTCACGCTGTGGCTGCTGTTGCCGCAACTGGTGCTCTGGTTGGCCGCGGCGGCACTGGCCTACACCATGACCCTGCGCTACACCGACGAGGTAATAGACCGCACGCTGGCCAAGTCTTCGCGGGCGCTGGCACGCCAGGTCAAACCCTTCGGCAACGGTTTTTACATCGACTTTCCGCGTGCTGCACGCGACATCCTCGAGCAAGATCCGAATGACCGCTTCTATTATCAGGTCAGCTCCCCACCCGAATCTTTCCTGCTCGGCGACCCGAATCTGCCACCGCCGCCAGCACTGACTTCACGCCAGCCTGGCAACACCATCTTTTACAACGGCAAAATGGGCAGTGTGGATGTGCGTGTGGTGGCGCTGTATCTGCATGCCGGCACGCCGGACCGGCCCGAAATGATGCTGGTGCAGATTGCCAAGAGCCGCGCGCTGAATGCCGAGCTGGCGCAAAAGATCCTGCTCGACATGGGCTTGCCGCTGTTTGTGCTGATGGGCATGACCAGCGTGCTGGTCTGGGCCGGTATCAGCCGCGGACTTTCACCCTTGCGTGATTTGCGCCGCACGGTGGAAAACCGCTCGGCACGCGATCTGGCCCCGATCGCCATCGATAATGCCCCCGCCGAAGTGCGCACGCTGGCGCGGGCGATCAATGATCTGCTGGACGAGGTCAACCGCCAGGTGCTGCAACAGCGCCGCTTTATTGCTGATGCCGCCCACCAGCTGCGCACGCCGCTGGCCGGGCTGAAATCTCAGGCCGAACTGCTGCAAGGCGAGCTGGCCGAGGTCGAGCCTGATCACCTGTCGCTGGCCAGACAGCTGTCGCAGCTGCAAAGCGGCGTGGCGCGCGCCATCCGCCTTGTCAACCAGCTACTGGCACTGGCTCGGGCCGAGCCGGAAGCCGGCCTGCAGATGCAGACGCTTGATCTGCTAGCCCTGGCGCGCGAAGTCGCCAGCGAGATGGTGCAAGCCGCATTGCGCAAGAATCAGGATCTCGGTCTCGAAGGCGAAGCTGACAGCCTGCCGGTAATGGGCCACGCCGGCCTGCTGCGCGAGCTGATTGCCAATCTGCTGGATAACGCCATCCAGTATTCCCCCGAAGGCAGTGAAATCACCCTGCAACTGTCGCGCCACGCCGGCATGGTCACCTTGGCCGTGCGCGATAACGGGCCGGGCATCCCGCCAGCCGAGCTTGCCCATGTGTTCGAACGCTTCTACCGCGGCAGCGCCGAAGGCCGGGGCAAAGGCTGCGGCCTCGGCCTTGCCATCGTGCAGGAAATCGCGCTGCGCCATCGCAGCCAGATCCAGCTGGAAAACCTGCCAGGCGGGGGGCTGCAATCCAGCTTTACCCTGCCACTCTCCCCATCAGCCTGAAACCGTGGCGTAGTTTGCACACTACATTCGCAGCGCAGTGCTGCGACGCACAATCCCATCCAGCCTAGCCAGACCGGCTATCCGGCGCACGACAACATCGCAGTGCAACATGTCAGTCGTCCTGTTTTCTTACAGCGCCACGCAAAGTCTTACCAATTTCTTACACAAAACTTACTAAGCAGTCTTATAGTTAGTCCAGCCAGCAAGCGCCAAACAAGAGTCAGCCCTGGCAGCCGACACAACAGGAGATAGAACATGCAACTCAAGCGTCTGACCCTGGCCATCATGGCCGCATCCCTTTTGCCAAGCATCGCATTTGCCGGTGATGTTGAAGTGCTGCACTGGTGGACCTCCGGTGGCGAGGCCAAATCCGCGGCCGAACTGAAAAAATTGATGACCGCCAAGGGTCACACCTGGAAAGACTTCGCCGTAGCCGGTGGTGGTGGTGACAACGCCATGACCGCACTGAAAACCCGTGTTGTTTCCGGCAACCCGCCAACCGCCGCCCAGATCAAGGGCCCGGCCATTCAGGAATGGGGTGCAGAAGGCGTGCTGGCTGACATCGATGCCGTGGCCAAAGCCGGCAACTGGGACAAACAGCTGCCAACCGTGGTCAGCAACGTGATGAAATACAAAGGCAAGTACGTGGCCGCCCCGGTCAACGTACACCGCGTGAACTGGCTGTGGGTGAACCCGGAAGCCTTCAAGAAGGCCGGCGCCACTGTACCGAAAACCTGGCCGGAATTCTTTGCAGCCGCCGACAAACTTCAGAAAGCCGGCATCCAGCCGATCGCTCACGGTGGCCAGCCATGGCAAGACGCTACCCTGTTTGAATCGGTGGCGCTGGGTGTAGGCGGTGCCGACTACTACAACAAGGCCTTCGTGAAACTGGACAAGGCTACCGTAGGCGGTGCGACGACCGTCAAAGTGTTCGAGACCATGGCCAAGCTCAAAACCTATATCGACAAGGGTGCCGCTGGTCGCGACTGGAACCTGGCCACCGCCATGGTGATCAACGGCAAGGCTGGCATGCAGTTCATGGGTGACTGGGCCAAGGGCGAATTTACCGCCGCAGGCAAGGTGCCGGGCAAAGACTTCATCTGTACCGATGCGCCGGGTACCCAGAATGCCTTCACCTTCAACATCGACTCCATGGCCATGTTCCAGCAGAAGTCTCCGGCCGCGGTGAAAGCCCAGGCCGACCTGGCTGCCACCATCATGAGTCCGGCCTTCCAGGAAGTGTTCAATCTGAACAAGGGCTCCATCCCGGCTCGCCTGGATACCCCGATGGCCAAGTTTGACGACTGCGCCAAGAAGTCCAGTACCGACATGAACGCCGCCGCCAAAGGAGGCAAGCTGGTACCGAGCTTTGCCCACAAGATGGCCATGCCGTCAGCTACCGAGGGTGCCATGGTGGACGTGATCTCCCAGTTCATGAACTCAAACATGACCCCGGCCCAGGCTGCCGAGCGTCTGGCCAAGGCCAGCGCAGTACGCTAAGTGCCAACACCCTGCCGCACGGGCGGCAGGGTGTTGCCTGAACCGTGTCACGACAGGCCGCCTGGCGGCCTGTCACCCGCCGCCCATGTCCGTCGTCCGTCCCGTCATGCTGCATGCTTGCGGCAGGGCGATGTGTTGCCGGCTGCTGGGCAAGCGGGCGTGTTCTCCCTAAACGAGACAGCAAGGAATCACACATGTCTGCCTCCGCATCGCAAGGCCGTCTCAGTGCACTGGCCGACCGCTGGCTGCCCAAGCTGGTACTGTCGCCGACGCTGGCTGCCAGCCTGGTTTTTGTCTATGGCTTCATCGCCTGGACCGGCTGGCTTTCCTTTACCGAATCCCGACTGATGCCCCGTTTCGAGTGGGCTGGCTTCGTGCAGTACCAGGCGCTATTCGAAAACGAGCGCTGGTGGACCGCTGCGGCCAACCTTGGCATCTTCGGCAGCCTGTTCATCCTGATCTGCCTGCTGGTGGGTCTGCTGATGGCAGTGCTGCTGGACCAGAAAATCCGTGCCGAAGGCGCGCTGCGTACTATCTACCTGTACCCGATGGCGCTGTCCTTCGTGGTAACCGGTACCGCCTGGAAGTGGATGCTGAACCCGGACATGGGTCTGCAGAAGGTGATGAACGATTTCGGCTTCGCCGACTTCACCTTCGACTGGCTGGTGAACCCGGACATGTCCATCTACACCGTGGTGATCGCCGGTGTATGGCAAAGCTCCGGCTTCGTGATGGCGCTGTTCCTGGCCGGCCTGCGCGGTATCGATGACTCCATCATCAAGGCCGCCCAGGTGGATGGCGCCAGCCTGCCCACCATCTACCGCCGCATCCTGATTCCCAGCCTGCGCCCGGTGTTCTTCAGCGTGCTGCTGATCCTGTCGCACATTGCCATCAAGAGTTTCGACCTGGTGATGGCGCTGACCGGTGGCGGCCCGGGTACCTCGTCCGACGTGCCGGCCATCTTCATGTACCAGTTCGCCTTTACCCGCGGCCAGCTGGGCCAGGGCGCGGCATCCGCGATGATGATGCTGTTCACCATCGTGGCCGTACTGGTACCGCTGATGTACATGGAAACAAGGAGTGCCAAACGTGTTTAAGAACCTTACCGTTGGCCGCGCGCTGGTCTACGCCGCGCTGCTCCTGATGGCCATTTACTACCTGCTGCCGCTGTATGTGATGCTGACCACCTCGTTCAAGAGCCTGGACGACATCCGCAGCGGCAATATGCTGTCACTGCCGCAAGTGTGGGAAGGCGGTGCCTGGGCCAAGGCCTGGGCCAGTGCCTGCACCGGCGTGGAGTGCAACGGCATGCAGGGCTTCTTCTGGAACTCCATCAAGATGACCGTGCCGGCGGTGCTGATCTCTACCTTGATCGGCGCGCTCAATGGCTACGTGGTGTCGATGTGGCGTTTCCGCGGCTCCGACGCGCTGTTCACCATGCTGCTGGTAGGCTGCTTCATCCCGTTCCAGGTGGTGCTGCTGCCGATGGCGCAACTTCTGGGCATGCTGGGCATCGCCAATACCACCACCGGCCTGGTGCTGACCCACGTGGTGTATGGCACGGCGTTTACCACGCTGTTCTTCCGTAACTTCTACATCACCGTGCCGGACGAGCTGGTGAAGGCGGCGCGCATCGATGGCGCCGGCTTCTGGACCATCTTCCTGCGCATCCTGCTGCCGATCTCTGGCCCCATCTTCGTGGTGTGCGTGATCTGGCAATTCACCCAGATCTGGAACGACTTCCTGTTCGGCGTGGTGTACGCCAGCGGTGAGGCGCAACCGATTACCGTGGCGCTGAACAATCTGGTGAACACCTCTACCGGGGTGAAGGAATACAACGTCGACATGGCCGCGGCAATCATCGCCGCGCTGCCTACCCTGTTCGTTTACATGGTTGCCGGCCGCTACTTCGTGCGTGGCCTGACAGCCGGTGCCGTGAAAGGTTAAGAAATGGCCGCACTTACCATCAACAACGTGTGCAAGACCTACGCCAACGGCACCGACGTGCTCAAAGGCATCAATATCGCCATCGAAGACGGCCAATTCCTGATTCTGGTGGGCCCGTCAGGCTGCGGCAAATCCACGCTGCTGAACATGATTGCCGGCCTCGACGACATCAGCAGCGGCGATATCGAAATCGGCGGCAAGCGCGTCAACGACCTGTCGCCGAAAGATCGCGACATCGCCATGGTGTTCCAGAGTTATGCTCTGTACCCGTCGATGACCGTGCGCCAGAACATCAGTTTCGGTCTGGAAATCCGCAAGGTGCCGCAGGCCGAAATCGACGCCACCGTACAGCGCGTGGCCGAGATGCTGCAGATCACCCATCTGCTGAATCGCAAGCCGGGCCAGATGTCCGGCGGCCAACGTCAGCGCGTGGCGATGGGCCGTGCCCTGGCGCGCAACCCGTCCATCTTCCTGTTCGACGAGCCGCTGTCCAACCTCGATGCCAAGCTGCGCGTCGAGATGCGCACCGAAATCAAGCTGATGCACCAGCGCCTGCGCTCGACCATCGTCTACGTGACGCATGATCAAATTGAAGCGATGACGCTGGGCGACAAGATCGCGGTGATGAAGGACGGCATCGTGCAGCAATTCGGCAGCCCGCAGGACATCTACGACAACCCGGCCAATCTGTTTGTCGCCAGTTTCATCGGCTCGCCGTCGATGAACTTCATCCGCGCCACCATCGAAGAGCAGGACGGCGTGCCCGGCATCGTCCTCAGCGATGGTCGTCACAGCGTGCTGCTACCACTGGCACACGAAAGCACCAGGTTGGCCGCATGGCTGGGCCGCGAGGTGATTGCCGGCATCCGCCCGGAGCAGATCACCGACACCCGCACCGCCCACCGTGCCGACCTGCCCGCCATGCAATGCCATATCGACGTGACCGAGCCGACCGGTCCGGACACCCTGGTGTTCATCACGCTCAATGGCAGCAAGGTCTGCTGCCGCAGCCACCCGCTGGAAGCCGGCCACGCCGGCGGCAATATGCAGCTGGTTTTCGACGTGTCCAAGCTGGTGCTGTTTGACCCGGCCAGCGAGACCCGCATCATCTGAACGATTTCTCCGTTTTTCCGCCAGTGTTTGCCGCGCCTTCGGGTGCGGCTTTTTTCATCGCTGTTTCATGTGAAACCACACCAGCAGCCAAGGTTGGCCGCAAGGCTGGACAAGCACCATGCCAGACGCTTAGGATGCCCTATCCCCTGTGTCGGGGGAGCGTCGCTCGGACGGTTCCGGGCGCTTACGTTGAAAGGTTCACCATGTCGTCTACCGGCAAGCGCCGCTTTGCGCGCATCGATCGTCTTCCTCCTTACGTTTTCAACATCACCGCTGAACGCAAGATGGCCGCCCGCCGCCGTGGCGACGATATCGTCGACATGAGCATGGGCAACCCCGACGGTGCCACGCCACCGCATATCGTCGCCAAGCTGACCGAAGCCGCCCAGCGGCCGGATACTCACGGCTACTCCGCATCCAAGGGCATTCCGCGCCTGCGCCGTGCCATTTCGCGCTGGTACAAAGATCGTTATCAGGTGGAAATCGACGCCGATAGCGAGGCCATCGTCACTATCGGTTCGAAAGAAGGCCTCGCCCATCTGATGCTGGCAACGCTGGATCGCGGCGACACGGTGCTGGTGCCGGATCCGAGCTACCCGATCCACATCTACGGCGCGGTGATTGCCGGTGCGGACATCCGTAGCGTGCCGATGTCGCCGGAGGTGGATTTCTTTGCCGAGCTGGAAAAAACCATTCGTGGCAGCTACCCCAAACCGAAGATGATCGTGATCGGCTTTCCGTCCAACCCGACGGCGCAATGCGTGGAGCTGGACTTCTTCGAGCGCGTGATTGCGCTGGCCAAGAAGCACGACATCTTCGTGGTGCACGATCTGGCCTACGCCGACATTGTGTTCGACGGCTGGAAGGCGCCGTCCATCATGCAGGTGCCGGGGGCAAAGGACATCGCGGTGGAGTTCTTCACCCTGTCCAAAAGTTACAACATGGCCGGCTGGCGTATCGGCTTCATGGTCGGCAATCCTGACCTCGTCGCCGCGCTGGCCCGCATCAAGAGCTACCACGATTACGGCACCTTCACTCCGCTGCAGATCGCAGCGATTGCCGCGCTGGAAGGCGATCAGCAATGCGTGAAGGACATCGCCGCCACTTACCAGAAGCGCCGCGACGTGTTGTACAAGGGCCTGATGGAGGCCGGCTGGCAGGTCGACAAGCCCAAGGCCTCGATGTACATCTGGGCGCGTATTCCCGAGCACTACCGCCAGCTGGGCTCCCTGGCCTTTGCCAACCTGTTGCTGGACAAGGCCCGCGTGTCGGTCTCGCCCGGCGTCGGCTTTGGTGACTACGGCGACGAGTATGTGCGCTTCGCGCTGATCGAAAACGAGAACCGCATCCGTCAGGCAATTCGCGGCATCAAGACCATGTTCCGTGCCGACGGTTTGCCGATTCCGGAGCAGGACAGCCTCTGATCTGCCTCTAAAAAACGGCGGCCAACTGGCTGCCGTTTTTTCTGTCTTTGCCTATCATGGATCAAGCCTGCCATCCGTGTGGCCGCTTCAAGAGACACCCGCATGAAACACCTGACCGCCGCCCTGCTGTTCGCTTGCAGTACCCAGCTGTCTGCTGCCGATCTGACCATAGGCGTCGGTGACAATCCGCCATTCAACTGGAGCGAAAAAGGCCAGCCACAAGGCATGGCCGCCCATATCACCACCGAGCTGTTCAAGCGGGCCGGCTTGTCAGTCGAGTATGTCGATCAGCCTTGGGCCAGGGTGTTCCAGAATGCGCGTAGCGAGCCGAATTTCTGTGCATTTACCCTGGGCCGCATCCCCGAACGTGAAGCGTGGTTCCAGTGGATAGGGCCGATTGCCTACAACAAATGGGCACTGTTCGCGCTACGCTCGCGCAAGCTCGAGTTGGGCAAACTGGAGGACGCCGGCAAATTGCGTATCGGCGGCCAGAACAAGGATGCCAAGGCCACCTGGCTGGAAAGCCGTGGCTATCAGCTGGACTATGGCGCCACCGAAGACCAGTCTATGCGCAAGCTGTTTGCCGGCCGCATCGACCTCTACCCGGCAGGCTTGCTGACCGGGCCTATCGTCGCCCGCCGGCTGGGGCTGGATGCCGGCCAATTGCAACCATTGCTGGTTTTCAACCAGATCGAGAATTACCTCGGCTGCAGCCTGTCCACCGATCGCAGCAAGATTTTCAAACTGCAAAAAGCCCTGCTCAGCATGCAGAAAGACAAGACGCTGGAAAAAATCTGGGATGACTACGAACACGAGGTCGCCCCCTAGCCGGCACAGCCTCGCATCCGGGCCAGTCATGACAAGGCCCATGTACGCTGACGTTTCAATCGCCCGCTATCTGCCCTGGACCTTCTGCGGCCAACCTTCCCTGCAGCATTGCTGATGCATTTGCAGGCGGCAACCAACACGCCAACGACATTAAAAATATCCTGTTTTTCGCTGCCGGATTGCCTAAGCTCAGTCTATGGCAGGAGAGCGCACACCAGACAAGGAGACCGACCATGCAAGTGACTGAGCTGTTCGACAAGGCATCCGGCAAGCTGCCGATGGTACCCAAGGTAGTCCAGGAGCTGGTCGCCAGCTTCCAGCAAAGCGATATCAATATTGACGAGATTACCGGCAAGGTCATCCACGATCAGGTACTCAGTGCACGCGTGCTGCGTCTGGCCAATACTGCCCGTTTTGGCGGCAGCCGCAAGGTCGGCTCGCTGGAAGACGCGGTGGTGATTCTCGGCTTCGACAATCTGCGGGTGCTGGTGATTGCCTCCGGCGTCACCGGGGTCAGCGCCAATATCCCGGGCTTTGACATGAAGACCTTCTGGCAGCGCAGTTTCGAAACCGCCAATACCAGCAAGCTGCTGGCCAAGATGGCCAAGCTGAACCAGCAGATTGCCTACACCTGCGGCCTGATGGCCAATATCGGCGAGCTGGTCTTGCATGTGGCCGAGCCGGAAAAAGCGGTGCAGATCGACAAGGCGGTGGTCGGCGGCGCGGCGCGCCTGCCTACCGAACAAATGGTGCTGGGCATGGATTTGACCGAAGTCGGAGCCGAGCTCGCCCGTCGCTGGAACTTCCCCGATGAGATCCAGGAGGCCATTCGCCAGCAGCACAACCTCACCCACCCGCAGCTGGTCAGCCCTTACGCTCGCGTACTCGGCCTCGCCGGCTTCATCGTGAGTGGCTTCAATAATGGCGTGAGCGAGGCCGACATGCTGGCCAGCCTGCCCACCAACCTGCTGACCTCGCTGTCGATCGACATCGGCGAGCTGGCCGGCAAGATGCATGATCTGCAGGAATCCAGCACCACTACTGACGACCTGCTGTGAAGGTTGGCCGCAAAACGACAAGGCCGCAGGCAATGCCTGCGGCCTTGTGCATGCCAAATAAGGGCGATCAGCTGCCTTCGGCTGTTGTGGCCAGCGGCTGGCGACGCTCGATCACGCTGACAAAGCGGAACTCGATTTCCTGCATCAGCTCGTCGATACGGATGATCTGCAGCTGGATGCGGTCACCCTGCGCCAGCTCTGGCAGGCCCGGAATGCGTGTACGCAGTGGCACACCGTCGATACGCACCAGATCTTCCTTGATATAGCTGGCAGTCGGCTCGCTGATGCCTTGCTGGCTGAACCAGCGCAAGCACCAGAAGTGTTCCATCTTGTCCTGGAAGCCCAGATAAGCGCTGTAGGCGGTGTCAAAATCGCGCAGCAGCGCAAACAGCATCGCATCGCCCTGCTTGTACTGCGGGGTCTCACCACGGATCATCGCGGTCAGCTGGCGCTGGTTGATAAAGTCCGACGCGCGACGCAGCGGCGAGGTACTCCATGCATATTGCTGCACCCCCAGGCCGACGTGCGGCTCGGGCTTGGTGGTCATGCGTACCTTGCCCATGCTCTGCGCGCGATACATCGCCGGGATATTGGCTTCGGCCAGCATGCGGCCCCATTCGCTATTGGCCAGAATCATCAGCTCGGACACCAGCTTGTCCATCGGCGAGCCACGCTTGCGGATGGTGATGAGCACCTTGCCGTCGATCACGTCGAAGTTGTAATCGACCTGTGGCGGACGGTTCGGATCCGGCGTCTTGCCGCGGAAGGCTTCGCGCGCATTGGCAAACTGCCACAGCCACACCAGTTCGCGCTTGAAGGCGTAATCCGGGCCAAAACCGTCTGCGGCCAACGTTTCTTCGTTGAACACCTGCTCCAGCTGATCGTGACGCAGGTTGGCCGCAATATGTACACGCTCGACACGGTTGTCGAAGGCCACCAGCTCGAAGGCCGGCGTCACCTCGACATACAGGCTCAGCGCCGGGCAGGCGCGCCCTTCCTGCAGGGTGTACAGCTGTACGACTTCGTCCGGCAGCATGGTGATCTTGCTGCCCGGGAAGTAAACAGTAGACAGGCGGTTGTGCACCACTTTTTCCAGATCGGAGCCCGGCGCGATACCCAGCGTCGGTGCGGCGATATGGATGCCGACGCGGATATTGCCGTTGTCCAGCCACACCACCGACAGCGCATCGTCGATCTCGGTGGTATTGGCATCATCAATCGAGAAAGCCTGCACTTCGGCCAGCGGCAGATCGTCCGGCAGCGTGGCAGCCGCATGGTTGCCAAAGCCGGTGCCTTTGGGGAAGTGCTCGAGCTGGAAGCCGGCCATCAGGTAATCCGGCACCGAGCTGATACCGCCGACCTTGTCCGCCAGACGCAGCGGTGGCAGGCCGGTCGCACGGCTGGCCTGATCGAAAGCCTTGAATTCGAGGGTGTTCTTGTCCGGGCGATACAAAAGCGTCATTAGCTGGCTGCGGATCGCATCCGGCAGCGTACCGGCCGCCAGTTCGGCCGCCCAGGCATCGACCTGTTCCTGCTCGCGCTTCTTGCGCTCGATGCCGGCCAGTGCCGCTTTCAGCGTGTCTTCCGGTGCCGCCTTGAAACGGCCCTTGCTCTTCTTGTAGAAGTACATCGGCGCGGCATACAGCTTGAGCAGGATCGCCGCATTCTCGAAGGCCGATGGCGCATGGCCGAAGTAGTCGGCGGCCAGCGTTTCGAAGCCGAATTCGTCTTCGCCGCAGCACTCCCACAGGAAGTCGATGTCGATATCGGCAGCAATCTTTTCCGCAGCCGGCAGGAAGGCCTGCAGATCGCTGGAAAACTCCAGGAATACGTTGGCCGCTTTCAGCTTGGTGCGTTTGCCGTGCTGGGTATCAATCTGCAGACTGGCATCTGCGCGTGATACCACGCTGCCTACCTTGAAGTTGCCGCTTTCTTCGTAAAAAACATTCATGCTGCGTGCGCCGGTTCTGGTGAAAACAAGAGCGTCAGTATACCCGAGCGGCCCGCGCTTTGCCTGCCCGACCCTGCGCGATGCACGAGCTTGTCAGCACTCGCCAGCATGAAAAACGCCACCTGCAAAAGGTGGCGTTGGCGGGCAAGTCAGCGCTCAGACCGGATCGGCCAGATACATGCGCACATTGTGATCCTGCAGCAGCTTCTTCAGGTTTTCCGGCGGCATCGCATCGGTATAGATGGCATTGAAGTCGCTGATATGGCCCATGCGCACCAGCGCATTGCGGCCGAATTTGCTGTGATCCGCCGCCAGATAGCGGTGGCGCGCATTATTCATCATCGCCTGCGCCACGCGCACTTCGCGGTAATCGAAGTCCAGCAGCGAGCCGTCATTCTCTATGCCCGATACACCGATGACCGCGTAATCGACCTTGAACTGGTTGATGAAGTCCAGCGTGGCCACACCGGTAATGCCACCATCGGAGGCACGCACTACGCCCGAGGTAATCATCACGGTAAAGTCGGGGTTGGCCGACATGATGGAGGCGACGTGAATATTGTTGGTAATCACGCGCAGGCCCTTGTGGGTGGCCGTCAGCGCCTGGGCAACCGCCTCGATGGTGGTGCCGATACTCATGAACAGCGAGGCATGATCGGGAATGTTCTCCGCGATCATGTCGGCGATGTGTGCCTTCTCGCTTTGCAGCTTGCCCTTGCGGGCGAAGTAATCTTCGTTCTCGACACTGCTGCCCAAGGCAGCACCACCGTGATAGCGGCGCAGCAGGTTGGCCTCGCACAGCTGGTTGATGTCGCGGCGGATGGTCTGTGGCGTCACGTCCAGCAGACGCGCCAGTTCTTCAATAGGCATAAAGCCGTTTTCGCGCACCAGCTGCAGGATTTTGTCGTGTCTGGGTGATCGGCTCATGATTTCACAAGTTCGCAAACGAAAATATTAGCCTAGTCTTTATCATGAAAAAGGCCATTATCGCAACGCCTGCTTGTCATAAACGAACCATTTGCCATAAATCGCCAAGGCAATGAATGCGCAGACTGCGGCAATTCCGCATCATCATGCCAATGGCTTTTCCATCATCAGATAGCTTGTGCCACCCAAGCCCGATTGGGCAAAGCCTTGTTGCCGATACAGTGCCAGACCCACGTCATTGTCTTCACGCACTTCGAGCGTGAGCTTGGCGCAGCCGCGCTGTTGCGCTTCGGCGGCTACGGCCTGCAGCAACAAGCGACCGATGCCCTTGCCACGCGCCGCCGGTAATACCGAGACATCGTGCAGATTGCACAAGGGCGCGGCGGCAAAACTGGAGAAGCCCAGCACGCACAGGGCATGGCCCAGCGGCTCGCCATCCTGCTCGGCAATCAGCGCAAACAGGCCGCCATGGCTGGCCAGCGCCTGCGGCAGCTTCTGCAGACTGGCCGCCGACAGGCCCTCACCGCCACCCATCGCATCCCGCGCATAGGCATCAGTGAGCCGGGTCAGCAGTTCGCAATCGGCCGGATTGGACAGGTCGGCCAGGCGAATCAGCGGGCCGCTCATTGGCTCTGCGCCGCTGTACTGTTTTGCGGCAGATAAAGCGGGCCTTTGTAGCCGCAGGCGACAAGACCGAACAACAACACACTGGCAATCACGAGGGTACGCATACGGATTCCGCTGGCTATGGCAAAATCGCAGTCTATCAGGCCGTCCGGCCACTCCCAAGCCATGCGGCCAACCTTTTGAAAGCTCAACATGACCGAAAGCGAATTCCTGACCCTGACCGACGACATCTTTGCACGCATCGAAAACAGCATTGATGATGCCGGCCTTGATGCCGACTACCTGCGCCAGGGCAATGTGCTGGAGCTGTCGTTTGATAATGGCAGCAAGATCGTGATCAACCGTCATGCGGCCAACTTCGAACTGTGGATCGCCGCCAAGAGTGGCGGCTTCCACTTTGCCCTGCGCGATGGCCAATGGCTGGCCGCACGGGATGGCGCCGAATTCGGCGCGACCCTGAGCGAAGTGGTACGCGCCGCCAGCGGCGAAGACTACGACTTTGTGGTCTGACTGGCCGGAAGCGGCGCTGCTGGGCGGCCTCGCGGCCTCGGCCTTTCTGTCGGCCACCCTGCTGCCCGGCAATTCGGAGCTGGTGCTGGCCGGCATCCTGCACAGTCACCCGCAACTCTTATGGTGGGCACTGCTGGTCGCCACCGTGACCAATAGTGCCGGCAGCCTGACCAGTTTCTGGCTGGGCAGCAAGGCGCCGGCCAGACCGTTGCCGCCGCGCGCGGCGCGCTGGTTTGCCCGCTTCGGCCCCGCCGCCCTGTGGCTGAGCTGGGTGCCGTTTGCCGGTGATGCGCTACCGTTGGCCGCAGGCTGGCTGCGCCTGCGCTGGCTGCCCTGCCTGTGCTGGATCCTGCTGGGCAAGGCCAGCCGCTACGCGGCGCTGGCGTGGTCGCTGCAACTGGTACGGTAAACCGTACGGCACACTCAACAGTCATCCGGATTTCCGAACGGTATATTCCCGCAGCGAAATCCGGGCTTTACTGGCATCAGTGCTGAAGTTCACTATGCTGAAAACAAATCCGGACCGGGCAAGACTGCCTGCCAGCGGGCATGGCTGCTGCACCGGTCCGACCTCAGTCAAATACTCTGGAGTCGCATGAGCTCACATATCCCGCGCAAGCGTTTTGGTCAGAATTTCCTGCAGGACAGCAAGGTCATCGACGATATCGTCAGTGCTGTCGGTGCCCAGCCCGGCGATGTCGTGGTCGAGATCGGCCCTGGCCTTGGTGCGCTGACCATCCCGCTGCTCAAGCGCCTAAACCATTTGCATGTCGTGGAAATCGACCGCGACATCATCAGCCGCCTGAAGTCCAACTTTCCGCCGGAACGGCTGACCATCCACGAAGGCGATGCCCTGGCATTCGACTTCGCCACCGTATCGGACGGCCCGTTCAAGCTGGTCGGCAACCTGCCCTACAACATTTCCACCCCGCTGCTGTTCCATCTGGCGAGCTATGGCAACCGCGTGATCGACATGCACTTCATGCTGCAAAAAGAAGTGATCGACCGCATGGTGGCCGAGCCGGGCACCGCCGATTACGGCCGTCTGACGGTAATGTTGCAGTACCGTTTCGACATGGAACAGATCTTGCTGGTACCACCAGGCGCGTTTTTCCCGCCACCCAAGGTCGACTCGGCCGTGGTGCGCATGATTCCGGATCCGGGCCGCTGCGGTATCGCACAAGACGAGACCCTGCTGGAAGAAATTGTTGCCCAGGCCTTTGCCCAGCGTCGCAAGACCCTGCGCAATAACCTGAAAGGCATCATCAGCGACGAAGCACTGCAGCAACTGGGCATAGACCCGGGCGCCCGTGCCGAAACGCTGGCCGTTACGCAATATGTGGCATTGGCAAATTATCTGGCACAGAACAGAAAAGCCTGACAACAATAAGGCCACCCATCAAGGGTGGCTGGCGGGAAAGAGGACAGAGAGAGAAATGATACGCTTCAACAATGTACATAAATGGTTCAAGGACCTGCACGTGCTCAACGGCATCGACCTGACGGTAGAACAGGGCGAAGTCGTGGTGATCTGCGGTCCGTCCGGCTCGGGCAAGTCGACGCTGATTCGCACCGTCAACCAGCTGGAAACCATCAATGAAGGCGAAATCTGGGTGGATGGCATCAATGTCACCGACCCGAAAACCGATCTCAATGCCCTGCGCGCCGAAGTAGGCTTTGTCTTCCAGCATTTCAATCTCTACCCGCACCTGTCGGTTCTCGACAACATCACCTTGTCGCCGATGCAGGTCAAAAAAATGGACAAGACCGCTGCCGAAAAACAGGCAGTCGCCTTGCTGGAAAAAGTGGGCCTCGCCCACAAGAAAGACGCCTTCCCGTCGCAACTGTCGGGTGGCCAGCAGCAACGTGTCGCCATTGCCCGTGGTCTGGCAATGGAACCCCGCGTCATGTTGTTTGATGAACCGACCTCGGCACTCGATCCGGAAATGATCGGCGAAGTGCTGAAAGTGATGAAAGACCTGGCCGAATCCGGCATGACCATGATGGTCGTCACCCACGAAATGGGCTTTGCCCGTGAAGTGGCCGATCGCGTGGTCTTCATCGATCACGGCCAGATCGTAGAGCAAGCCCCACCCGAAACTTTTTTCAAGAGCCCGCAGCACGAACGGGCCAAACAGTTTTTACGGCAGTTGCTCACGCCGATGAGCTAAGGCCACCAGCCGGCCCTGCGCACGACAGGGCCTTGATAACAGCAGCAAAACCTTAGAGATAAATGGAGAAACCCATGCGCTTTACTACTCGTCTGCTGACGACTGCAGTCATCGCTTCCGCATTCGCCGCCCCGGCCATGGCCAACACCCTGGAGAAGGTCAAGCAATCCGGCGTGATCGTTCTCGGTCACCGTGATGCTTCGATCCCGTTCTCCTACATCGGCACTGATCCGTCCGCTCCGATCGGCTACTCGCACGACCTGCAGCTGAAAGTGGTCGAGGCCGTGAAGAAGCAACTGAAGATGCCTAACCTGCAGGTGAAGTACAACCTGGTTACCTCGCAGACCCGTATCCCGCTGGTACAGAACGGTACCGTGGATCTGGAATGTGGCTCCACCACCAACAACCTGGAACGCCAGAAACAGGTTGAGTTCTCGGTAGGTATCTTCGAAATCGGTACCCGTCTGATGACTGCCAAGACTTCCGGTATCAAGGATTTCCCTGATCTGAAGGGCAAGAACGTGGTAACCACCGCCGGTACCACCTCCGAGCGTCTGCTGAAGGCCATGAACGTCGAGAAGCAACTGGGCATGAACGTGATTTCCGCCAAGGATCACGGCGAGTCCTTCCTGATGCTGGAATCCGGCCGCGCGGTTGCGTTCATGATGGACGATGCCCTGCTGTACGGCGAAATGGCCAAGGCCAAGAACCCGGCCAACTGGGTAGTTACCGGCAAGCCGCAATCCTACGAAATCTATGGCTGCATGCTGCGCAAGGATGATCCAGCCTTCAAGAAGGTAGTGGATGACGCCATCAAGGCCGTCTACAAGTCCGGCGAAATCAACAAGATCTACAACAAGTGGTTCATGAGTCCGGTTCCGCCAAAAGGCCTGAACCTGAACTTCCCGATGTCTGATGAACTGAAGGATCTGATCGCCAAGCCGACCGACAAGTCTGCTGAAGAGATGTAATTGCGCCCAGTCGCATTTTCCTTGTTGCAGGCCTATAAAAAGGCCAGCGCCAAACGGGATGGCTAGCCGGACAGTGTCCGGTTAACCATCACGAAGGGGCGCTGCTTGCGCCCCTTTTTCATTTGGAGAAGTTCATGAATTACAACTGGGACTGGAATGTTTTCTTCAAGTCCACAGGCATCGGCGACGAGATCTATCTCGACTGGTTCATTTCCGGCCTCGGCTGGACCATTGCTGTTGCCCTGGCAGCCTGGATTGTCGCGCTGGCGCTCGGCTCCCTGCTTGGCGTGATGCGCACGCTGCCGAACAAGTTGGCCGCAGGCGTCGCTACCGCCTATGTCGAGCTGTTCCGTAACGTACCGCTGCTGGTACAACTGTTTGTCTGGTACTTCCTGGTGCCCGACTACCTGCCCGAGCAGACCCAGATCTGGTTCAAGCAGGAGCTGAATCCGGCTACCTCGGCCTATCTTTCCGTAGTGGTCTGCCTCGCACTGTTTACTGCCGCCCGTGTCTGCGAACAGGTGCGTACCGGTATCCAGGCGCTGCCCAAGGGCCAGAGTGCCGCGGCACTGGCCGTCGGCTTCACCCTGCCGCAAATGTATCGCCATGTGCTGTTGCCGCAGGCTTTCCGCATCATCATTCCGCCGCTCACCAGCGAATTCCTGAACATCTTCAAGAACTCCTCGGTAGCGTCGCTGATCGGCCTGATGGAGCTGCTGGCCCAGACCAAGCAGACTGCCGAATTCAGTGCCAACATCTTTGAAGCCTTTACCCTGGCCACGCTGATCTACTTCACGCTGAACATGAGCCTGATGGCGATCATGAGCTTCATCGAGAAGAAAGTGCGCATCCCGGGCATGATGGGAGGGGCCAAATAATGGATTTCAGCCAGATTATTCCTGCCCTGCCGTCGCTGGTCGATGGCATGCTGTTGACCCTGAAACTGCTGGTAATGGCCGTGCTCGGCGGTATTGCCCTCGGCACCGTACTCGCGCTGATGCGCCTGTCCAGCAACCCGATGCTGTCGGGTTTTGCCAAGGCCTACGTCAATTACTTCCGTTCGATCCCGCTGCTGCTGGTGGTGACCTGGTTCTACCTCGCCGTGCCGATGCTGCTGAACTGGATCACCGGCGAGTTTGTCGCGGTCGGCGCATTCACCTCGTGTCTGGTGGCCTTCATCATGTTCGAGGCGGCCTACTACTGTGAAGTGGTACGCGCCGGTATCCAGTCGATTCCGAAGGGCCAGCTGCACGCGGCCTACGCGATGGGGATGACTTATGGTCAGGCCATGCGTCTGATCATCCTGCCGCAGGCCTTCCGCAAGATGACCCCGCTGCTGCTGCAGCAGTCCATCATCCTGTTCCAGGATACTTCGCTGGTTTACGCGGTAGGCCTGATGGACTTCCTGAATGCAGCACGTTCGCGCGGTGATATCGTGGGTGCCTCGCACGAGTTCCTGATTTTTGCCGGTGCAGTGTATTTTGTTATCAGTTTCGGCGCGTCCTTCCTGGTGAAGCGCCTGCAGAAGAGGTTGGCGGTATGAGCATGATTTCCATCAAGAATGTCAGCAAGTGGTACGGTGACTTCCAGGTGCTGACCGACTGCACCACTTCCGTGAAAAAAGGTGAAGTGGTGGTGGTTTGCGGCCCGTCCGGCTCGGGCAAATCCACCCTGATCAAGACCGTCAACGCGCTGGAGCCGTTCCAGAAAGGCGAGATCATTGTTGACGGCACCTCGGTTGGCGACCCGAAAACCGACTTGCCCAAGCTGCGTTCGCGCGTCGGCATGGTGTTCCAGCACTTCGAGCTGTTCCCGCACCTGTCCATTACCGAGAACCTGACCATTGCTCAGGAACGGGTACTGGGCCGCAGCAAGGACGAGGCGATGCAGAAAGGCCTGCATTACCTCGACCGCGTCGGTCTGCAGGCGCATGCCCACAAATTCCCGGGCCAGTTGTCCGGTGGCCAGCAGCAGCGCGTGGCGATTGCCCGTGCGCTGGCGATGGATCCGATCGCCATGCTGTTTGACGAGCCGACCTCGGCACTCGACCCGGAAATGGTCAACGAGGTGCTGGATGTGATGGTCGAGCTGGCGCAGGAAGGCATGACCATGATGTGCGTCACCCACGAAATGGGTTTTGCGCGCAAGGTCGCCAACCGGGTGATCTTCATGGATCGCGGTGCCATCGTCGAGGATTGCGCCAAGGAAGAATTCTTCGGTAATCCGGACGCCCGCTCCGAACGTGCCAAGCAGTTCCTCTCCAAGATCCTGCAGCACTGATCCCCCGGACAAGGTTGGCCGCATTTGCGGCCAACCTTTTTTCTGCCTGCCACACCACAGCCGGAAATACTCGCCAAAGTGTATTTTGCAGGCATAATTACCGCTCAGCTCCCTTCCCCCCAGACGCAATATGAGTACCGAGCAGGCATCCTTGTACACCACGGTCTATCTTGGCCGTCAGCCTATTGTCGATGGCCGGCAACAGAAGATTGCCTACGAGCTGCTGTTTCGCAGTGGCCCGGAAAACATGGCGCGTTTTCAGGATGACGTGAACGCCACTGCGGCCGTTATCCGCCATACTTTTATTGATCTGGGCATGGCCAAGGTGCTGGAAGGCTGCCCCGGCTTCATCAATGTCAACGAACGCCTGCTGCGCAGTCCGGTGCTGGACTTGCTGCCACCGGAAAACATCATTCTGGAGATTCTCGAAACCGTACAGCTGGACGGTGCGCTGCTGCTGCGCTGCCAGGAACTGAAACGGCGTGGCTACCGGCTGGCCCTGGACGACTTCTGCGGGCTGGAACCATCCCACCGCCCCTTCCTGCCGATTCTCGACTTCATCAAGATCGACCTGCAGCAGATTGCGCTGGCCGAGTTGCCGGCCCTGCTCGCCCAGCTGCAAGGCTTCAAGGGTCAGCTGCTGGCCGAAAAAGTGGATAGCCGGGAACAGTTCGAAATCTGCAAATCACTGGGCATAGACCTGTTCCAGGGTTATTTCTTTGCGCGGCCAACCGTGATGACGCAAAACCGCGCCAATCCGCACCGCGCACTGATGCTGAGATTGCTGGGGCTGGTGATGCAGGATGCGCCGACAACTGCCCTCGAAGAAGTCTTCAAGAGCTCGCCGGATATGGTGGTCAGCCTGCTCAAACTCGTAAACGTGGCGGAAAACTACGGCCGCGTGGTGCACTCGGTGCGCGATGCCATCTCCATGCTGGGTTCGGCAAGACTCAAGCGCTGGGCGCTGATCATTCTGTTCTCTGCCGACTGTCAGCCAGATCAAGGCCCAAGCCCCTTGCTGGAAATGGCCGCAATCCGCGGTCGGATGATGGAGGCGCTGGCCGGCCCGCAAGAGCGTGACGAAGCCTTCATGACCGGCATCCTGTCACTGGCCGATGTGCTGCTGGGCATGGAAATGAGCGAGCTGACCGCGACGCTGGCGGTCAGTGAACGCGTACGCAGCGCACTGCTGCATCAGAATGGCCAGCTCGGTCGCCTGCTGCGACAGGCGATGATTGCCGAGTATCAGGATCCGGAAGAACAGCTACCCGATATCGATGCCGAACGCTTCAACTCGGTACAGATGGAAGCGATACAGTGGGTCAGGAAAATGTGGAGCGACGAGTTCGCCAATTGAAAAAGGGCTGCCACGGCAGCCCTTTTTCATGCATCAGACGATGTCCAGATGGTCGAGACCATCCAGCGGATCCACATGTCTGCTTTCCTCACCATACAGTTTGATTTTCAGCCGCAGATCGTTGATCGAGTCGGCATTGCGCAGTGCGTCCTCATAGCCGACCAGGCCACTCTCGTACAACTCGAACAGCGCCTGGTCGAAGGTCTGCATGCCGGATTCGGTCGAACGCGACATCACTTCTTTCAGGCCCGAAATCTCGCCCTTGAAAATCATGTCCGACACCAGCGGGCTGTTCAGCAGGATCTCTACCGCCGCCGTGCGACCCTTGCTCTGTTTCAGCGGAATCAGGCGCTGCGAAATGATGGCACGCATATTCAGCGACAAATCCATCAACACCTGCTGGTGGCGCTCTTCCGGGAAGAAGTTCAGGATGCGGTCCAGCGCCTGGTTGGCGTTATTGGCGTGCAGGGTCGCCAGGCACAGGTGGCCGGTTTCGGCAAACTGCAGGCCATACATCATCGACTCGCGATCGCGGATTTCACCCATCAGGATCACATCCGGGGCCTGACGCAGGGTGTTCTTCAGCGCGATTTCCCAGCTTTCGGTATCCACCCCGATCTCGCGCTGGGTCACGATGCTTTTCTTGTGCTGATGCACGTACTCGATCGGGTCTTCGATGGTGATGATGTGGTCGGCACTGGTGCTGTTACGCCAGTCCACCAGTGCGGCCAACGAGGTCGACTTGCCAGAGCCGGTACCGCCGACAAACACCACCAGACCGCGCTTGATCATCGAGATGTCTTTCAGCACATCAGGCAGGCGCAGCTGATCCAGCGTCGGGATCTCGGTGTTGATCTTGCGCAGTACCATGCCGGCCTTGCCCTGCTGCATATAGGCACTGACGCGAAAGCGGCCGATGCCGGGTGGGCTGATGGCAAAGTTGGCCTCATTGCTGGATTCGAACTCTTCGGTCTGGCGGTCATTCATCACCGCGCGCACCAGCTCCTTGCTGTGAATCGCCGTCAGCGCCTGCGGTGCGACCGGTGTGATGCGCCCGTCTATCTTCATCGCAGGCGGAAAGTCGGCCGAAATGAAGATGTCCGACGCATTCTTGCTGATCGCGTGCTTGAGCAAGTCATGAATGAATTTTGATGCCTGATCCTTTTCCATGTCTTTTCCTTGTCCTGCCTCACGGCTCAGAACAGATCCTTGTTGCTGGCCTTGTTACGTGCCTCGGCGGTAGAAACCAGATTGCGGCGCACCAGTTCCTGCAGGCATTGATCCAGCGTCTGCATGCCATGCTGCTGACCGGTCTGGATCATCGAGTTGATCTGCGCGATCTTGTTTTCGCGGATCAGGTTGCGGATCGCCGGCGTGCCAATCATGATTTCATGCGCGGCCACGCGGCCGCTCTCGTCCTTGGTCTTCAGCAGCGACTGCGAAATCACTGCACGCAAGCTCTCGGACAACATCGAACGCACCATTTCCTTTTCACCGGCCGGAAACACGTCAACGATACGGTCGATGGTTTTGGCCGCACTGCTGGTATGCAGGGTACCGAACACCAGGTGGCCGGTTTCGGCTGCGGTCAGTGCGAGGCGGATGGTTTCCAGATCGCGCATTTCACCGATCAGGATCACGTCCGGGTCCTCACGCAGTGCACTGCGCAGGGCATTGGAGAAGCTCTGCGTCTGCGCGCCCAGCTCGCGCTGGTTGATCAGCGCACGCTTGCTGTCGTGCACGAATTCGATCGGGTCCTCCACCGTCAGGATGTGGGCGTAGCTGTTCTCGTTGATGTAGTCGATCATCGCCGCCAGCGTGGTCGATTTACCCGAGCCGGTCGGGCCGGTGACCAGCACGATGCCGCGCGGCAGGTCGGCGATTTCCTGGAAAATGCGCGGCGCACCCAGCTCCTGCAGGCTCAGTACCTTGGACGGAATCACGCGGAACACCGCGGCGATACCGCGGTTCTGGCTGAAGACGTTGACACGAAAGCGCGCAATGCCGGGTAGCTCGAAGGAGAAGTCGCACTCGAAAGTGTCTTCGAAAATCTTGCGCTGATGGTCGTTCATGATGTCGTACACCATATCGTGCACATCATGCTGAGCCATGGCTGGCAGATTGATGCGGCGGATATCGCCGTGCACCCGTATCATCGGCGGCAGGCCGGATGACAGATGCAGGTCAGATGCCTTGTTCTTGACCGTAAAGGCCAGCAGTTCCGAAATTTCCATATAATTTCTCCAAAACCCGTGCTTGCCGTCTGCGGCAGGAATGCTTGCTGCATTGTAGCGTCCACCAGCAGGCATGCCCACTGCAAGCCACCAACCCGGAAACCGCACAGGAAAGCGATATATGAGTGATCTGGCCCTCGCCCTGCAACACGTCCAGCAGCAAATCAGCGAGGCATGCGCCAAGGTTGGCCGCAAGCCTGACAGCGTGCGCCTGCTGGCCGTCAGCAAGACCTTTCCGGCCGCTGCGATTCGCGAGGCTCATGCCGCCGGCCAGACCTGCTTTGGCGAGAACTATGTGCAAGAGCTGCTGGAGAAATCCGGCCAACTGCAGGACCTGCCGCTGGAGTGGCATTTCATCGGCCCGCTGCAGTCCAACAAGACACGCGCGGTAGCCGAACACGCACATTGGGTGCATAGCGTTGACCGCCTGAAGATTGCCGAACGGCTGTCCGCCCAGCGCCCGGCTGCGCTGCCGGCACTGAATCTTTGCATACAGGTGAATGTGTCCGGCGAAGCCAGCAAGAGCGGTTGCCAGCCCGGTGAGGTACTACCGCTGGCCCAGGCGATCAGCCGCCTGCCTGGTGTTCGGCTGCGCGGCCTGATGTGCATCCCCGAGCCGAGCGAAGACGCGGCCATCCTTGCCGCCCGCTTCGGCCTGTTGCAGCAATTACAACAACAGCTGCATGATCAGGACATTGTCACGGACACGCTATCGATGGGCATGTCAGCCGATCTGGCTGCCGCCATTGCCACCGGCAGCACCATGGTGCGCGTCGGCAGTGCCATCTTTGGCAAGCGTCACTACGCCGTCTGAGCTATGCTTGGTTCCACCCCATAATTGTATACAATCTACAAAGAGAGACGGACATGCAGATCACTTTCATCGGCGGCGGCAATATGGCCAGCGCCATCATCGCCGGCCTGTATCAAGGCCAACATCAGTTGCACGTTGTCGAGTTGCACGAGGAAAAGCGCCAGCAACTGCAACAGGATTATGGCGTGAGCGCCAGCGCCGATCTGCCGACAAGCTTTGGCCCGCAAGACATCATTATTCTGGCGGTGAAACCGCAAGCCTTGGCCGAGGTGTGCCAGACACTGGCTACGAGACTCAATGGCGCACTGGTGATCTCGATTGCAGCCGGCGTACAGCTGGCCGCTCTGTCGCGCTGGCTGGGCTCGGCACGCATCATCCGCGTGATGCCGAATACCCCGGCGATGATAGGCATGGGTGCCTCAGGTCTGTTTGCGGCCAACCTTGTCGACTCGGCTGACCGCGAGGCTGCCACCACCATCATGCAGGCGGTCGGCATCACCCGCTGGCTGGAAAATGAAGGCGGCATCGACGACATTACCGCCGTATCCGGCAGCGGCCCAGCCTATGTGTTCTACTTCATCGAGAGCATGATCGAAGGTGCCATCGCCAGCGGCTTTGACGAGCCAAGCGCGCGCGAACTGGTGCTGGCGACCTTTGCCGGCGCAACCGAACTGGCCAAGCGCAGCCCGCTGCCGGTTGCAACCTTGCGCCAGAACGTGATGTCCAAGGGCGGTACCACAGAACGTGCGATTGCCCGCTTCGAACAGGATGGCGTGAAACAGGCCATCATCGCCGGCATGCACGACTGCAAACAACGCTCGCTGGAGCTGGGCGAGATACTGAGCAAGGAAAACCGAGATGCTGATTGAAACCCTGCAATTCCTGATCAAGACCATCAGCGACCTTTTCGTGATGGTCTTGCTGTTGCGCTTTTACCTACAGCTTGCCAGGGCCCCGTTCAAACACCCACTGACCCAGTTCGTCGTGGCGGTCACCAACTTTGCCGTCTTGCCGGCGCGCCGGCTGGTGCCGTCCTGGCGCGGTTATGACTCGGCCAGCATGGTGGTGGCCTGGGCCACAGCGCTGATCAGCCTGGCAATCCTGCTGTTGCTCAACCCGCTGCCTTACAATCTGCTGCATCCGCAAAATCTGCTGATGCTGTGTCTGCTGGCCCTGCTGACCGTCTTCAGCCAATCCATCTATCTGCTGATGGGCGCAGTCATTGTCTGGGCCATCATGAGCTGGGTGAATCCTTATAATGGCCTGCGCCCGGTACTCGAGGCACTCACCCGCCCCTTCCTCGCGCCATTCAGCAAGGCCAATATCGGCGGTGTCGACCTATCACCACTGGTGTTGTTCCTGATCTTGCAAGTCATCCTGATGTTGCCAGTGCGGATGCTGGAAATGTCTTTCTTGACCCAACTCAAGATTGCGGTATGACAAAACCGATATCTAGTCTCAGCTGTGTCATTATTGAAGTGGCACGACTTTTGAAACGGGAGATTCAAGCATGAAAAAAATGCTGCTGGCCGCCATCGCTCTGGGCGTACTGACTGCACCGGCCTTTGCCAATCCGCAACTGGCCCAAAAGAACGGCTGTATGGCCTGCCACTCTGTGGACAAGAAACTGGTTGGCCCGGCCTACAAGGACGTTGCCAAGAAATACGCCGGTGACAAGACTGCTGAAGCCAAACTGGCTGACAAGATCAAGAAAGGCGGCTCTGGTGTCTGGGGTGCTATCCCTATGCCTCCGCATCCGCAAGTCAGCGATGCCGACACCAAGGCTCTGGCCAAGTGGGTGCTGAGCCAGAAGTAATTCCGGCCAGGCTTGAGGAAAAAGCGCCAAGCGGCGCTTTTTCTTTTTGCATATTTCTGAAGAGTCAGCCTTTTTTATTTCAGACAAAGTTTTCTGCTCTTGAGGAAACGCGACATCACCACTATATACACAGGATATAGTCAGGCTATATCGATCAATTGACGGATTATGTTGCACTTTCCGTATGCCATCGGTAATCTTCAACGCCTGTTGACACAACTAACGCTGGAAGCATCAAATTATGGCCAAGCTGACAGAACAAGACATCATCAACTGGTCTGGCGATGATTACATGAACGCAGACCACCTCGAGTTCTTCAAGGACCGGCTGTTGAACATGCAAGCAGAACTCCTGAGCAACGCCAGCGCCACTGCCAGCCATCTGCAAGAACAGGAAGCAACGCCTGATCCGGCAGACCGCGCGACACTGGAAGAAGAATATGCGCTGGAACTGCGTACCCGCGATCGCGAACGCAAACTGCTGCAGAAGATCCAGTCCACCTTGCGTCTGATCGAAGACGGTTCTTACGGCTACTGTGAAGATACCGGCGAACCGATCGGTCTGCGCCGCCTGCTGGCCCGCCCGACAGCCTCGCTGTCTGTCGAAGCCCAGGAACGTCGTGAACGCATGAAGCGCCAGTACGCAGACTGACATCCGTTTGCTGTTCGCAAAAAAGCACCCTCGGGTGCTTTTTTTGTTTTCTGGGGCTGCGGCGCAACTTTATTTCAAAAGGCTGGCTAAATTATTCAATTGTTGAAATTAAATGCCAATTCAATTTCACAATAGGGCTAAATCAGACAAAGCTGGCACTCAA
Source organism: Vogesella lacus (assembly GCF_979366295.1). Classification (NCBI taxonomy): domain Bacteria; kingdom Pseudomonadati; phylum Pseudomonadota; class Betaproteobacteria; order Neisseriales; family Chromobacteriaceae; genus Vogesella; species Vogesella lacus. The sequence continues at coordinate 137,633 of NZ_CEETQT010000004.1, read as the reverse complement.
TGCGCATTGCGGCTTGGCAGCCTGCCGTCAAGCGGGTAATGTTGCTATGCAAACAAGAATTCACCAAGGACTTCACCATGCATCGCCAGACAGACGACGTACGCATCCGCGAGATCAAGGAACTGCTTCCGCCGATTGCCCACCTGTATGAATTGCCGATCAGCGAAGCCGCTTCCGAACTGATCTACAACGCGCGCCGCGACATTGCCCGTCTGTTGCGTGCCGAAGATGACCGCCTGCTGGTGGTGATCGGCCCCTGCTCCATCCACGACCCGGAAGCGGCCGAAGAGTACGCGCGCAAGCTGTTGCCGCTGCGTGAAAAGTTTGCTGGCGACCTGCAGATCGTGATGCGTGTCTACTTTGAAAAACCGCGCACCACCGTGGGCTGGAAAGGCCTGATCAACGACCCGCACCTGAACGAGAGCTACGACATCAATGCCGGTCTGCGCATGGCGCGCCGCCTGCTGTTGAACCTCAATCACATGGGTATGCCGGCTGCCACCGAATTCCTCGACATGATCACCCCGCAGTATCTGGCCGACCTGATCAGCTGGGGTGCTATTGGCGCACGTACTACCGAGTCGCAGGTTCACCGTGAGCTGGCTTCCGGCCTGTCCTGTCCGGTGGGCTTCAAGAACGGTACCGACGGCAATCTGAAGATCGCCGTGGATGCCATCCGTTCCGCCAGCGTATCGCACCACTTCCTGTCGGTTACCAAGACCGGCCACTCGGCCATTGTCGAGACCGGCGGCAACCCGGATTGCCATGTGATCCTGCGTGGCGGTAAAGAGCCGAACTACGAAGCACGTTATGTCCAGGCGGCTGCCGCCGAACTGGCTGCCGTCGGCCTGCCGCAAAAGCTCATGGTGGACTTCAGCCATGCCAACAGCCGCAAGGACTATCGTCGCCAGATGGAAGTCTGCGACGATGTCGCTGCCCAGTTGGCCGCCGGCGACCAGCACATCTTCGGCGTGATGGTGGAAAGCCATCTGGTCGAAGGTCGCCAGGATCTGAAGCCGGACTGCCAGCTGGTATACGGCCAGAGCATTACCGATGCCTGCATCGGCTGGGATGACACCGAAAAGCTGTTGCAAACCCTGGCCGACGCGGTCAGCGCCCGCCGCCAGAAATTCGCCAGCGCCGGCAAGTGATTGCCCACCATGCAAAACCCCCGCGATGCGGGGGTTTTTCTTTGCCTGCGGCCAAGCTTGATCGCGACACTCAATCCTTGCCGTTGAGTAAGCCACCCAGTACACCACCCTGCTCCCCGCCCTGCTTGTTACCCAGCGAGCTGGCAGTCACGATGCGGTCCGCCATGCGCGACAGCGGTAGTGACTGCAGCCAGACACGCCCCGGGCCGGTCAGCCGTGCGAAGAACAGGCCTTCGCCACTGAACAGCGCACTCTTGAGCTTGCCGACATACTCGATATCAAAATCAACTGTCGGCTGGTAGGCCACCACACAACCGGTATCCACCCGCAACGTCTCACCCGGCTGCAGCTGACGGCTGGTCAGAGTACCGCCGGCGTGCAGGAAGACATAACCATCCCCTTCCAGTTTCTGCATGATGAAGCCCTCGCCACCGAACAGGCCGGTGCCGATCTTTTTCTGGAACGCCAGCCCCAGACTCACACCCTTGGCACCCGCCAGAAAGCTGTCTTTTTGCGCATACAGCGTACCGCCCAGCTCCAGCAGGTGCACCGGTACGATCTTGCCCGGATAGCTGGCGGCAAACGCCACCTTGCGCTTGCTGCGGCCAACGTTCTGGTACACGGTGGTAAACAGCGATTCGCCGGTAATCAGCCGCTTGCCCGCGCCCAGCAGCTTGCCAAACAAGCCGCCCTCGCTGGCCGAGCCGTCACCGAACACGGTATCCATGCGGATCTCGTCTTCCATATAGTAAAGCGCGCCTGCCTCGCCGACGGCGGCTTCGCCCGGGTCCAGCTCGACCTCGACATACTGCATGTCGTCGCCGAAAACTTCGTAGTCGATTACATCCATTGCCATGATTTTCTCCCGATTCCGTCGCCAGCCCTTGTCAGGCGATTAACTGATTGACCCCGCCTTGCCAGCCGTTTACTTCTTGCCCGCTTCATCATCCGGCCTGGGCCCTTTTGGCGGACGCAGCAACATGATCCACAAATGAAACACCATACCGGCCAGCGGCACCAGCCCCAGGATGATCACGAAAACCCACTCCAGCGGGCTGAACAGGTCGGCAAGCAGCATGAAGACTCCCCAAGGTTGGCCGCAAAGCAAAAAAGGCCGCCCTCGGGCGGCCTCAACGACAGGTGCTTACTTAACGATTTGCGTCAGCGCGCCCTGCAGGTACAGATTCGCCATCTTGTCGAGGCTGACCGGCTTGATCTTGCTGGCCATGCCGGCAGAGCCGAAGGCTTCGTAACGCGCAATCACGATGTCACGCATGGCGACAGTGCTGGCCGCCAGATACTTGCGCGGGTCGAACTCTTTCGGGTGCTGTGCCATGAAGCGGCGGATGGCACCGGTCGAGGCCAGACGCAGGTCGGTGTCGATGTTCACCTTGCGCACGCCGTGCTTGATGCCTTCCACGATTTCTTCGACCGGCACGCCGTAGGTCTCGCCCAGATCGCCACCGAATTCATTGATGATGGCCAGCCACTCTTGCGGCACGCTGGACGAGCCATGCATCACCAGGTGGGTATTCGGAATGCGTGCGTGGATTTCCTTGATGCGGTCGATACGCAGCACATCGCCAGTCGGCTTCTTGGTGAACTTGTAAGCGCCGTGGCTGGTGCCGATGGCAATCGCCAGTGCGTCCACACCGGTGTCCTTCACAAAGCGGGCGGCTTCTTCCGGGTCGGTCAACAACTGGCTATGGTCCAGTACGCCTTCCGCGCCCACGCCGTCTTCTTCGCCGGCCATGCCGGTTTCCAGGCTGCCCAGACAACCGATTTCGCCTTCAACCGACACGCCACAAGCGTGTGCGAAGTTGACCACAGTACGGGTAACGTCCACGTTGTAGTCGTAATCGGCCGGGGTCTTGCCGTCGGCTTTCAGCGAGCCGTCCATCATCACCGAGCTGAAGCCCAGCTGAATCGAGCGCTGGCACACATCCGGGCTGGTGCCATGATCCTGGTGCATCACCACCGGGATATGCGGAAACTCTTCTACTGCCGCCAGGATCAGGTGACGCAGGAAAGGCGCACCCGCGTATTTGCGTGCACCGGCCGAAGCCTGCACGATCACCGGCGCATCAACCTTGTCAGCGGCTTCCATGATGGCGCGCATCTGCTCGAGGTTGTTGACGTTAAAGGCCGGCAGGCCGTAGCTGAACTCCGCTGCATGATCGAGCAGCTGGCGCATCGAAACGAGTGCCATGTTTTGTCTCCAGTTTGAATCGTTTGCCGGCAAGGCCGGCAAGAAAAAAGGTTGGCCGCAATCAGGCGCGGCTGACGGTGCCCAGCGCCACACCGGCCGCCATGAAGGAACCGCCGGCAAAGCGGTTCATCAGGCGCTGGCGCAGCGGGCTGGTCAGCCACACGCGCAGGCGTGCGCCACCAAAGGCATACATCAGCTGCCATGCCCCCTCGATGACATAGAACGTGCCCGCCAGCACCATCAGCTGTGGCAGCTGGGGCACATCGGCACGCATGAATTGCGGGAACAAAGCAGTAAAGAACACAAAGGCTTTCGGGTTGCTCATCGCCACCAGAAAACCGGTGCGGAAACGCTGCCAGTAACTGCTCTCTCCTTCAGTCACTTCGGCATCGCCGACTTCACCCCCTACCGGCGCGCGCCAGGCCTTGTAGCCCAGATACACCAGATAGGCAGCGCCCAGATATTTCACTACCGAAAACAGCAGCTCGGAAGTCGCCAGCAAGGCGCCCAGACCAGCCGCCGAAGCCGCCATGATCAGGCCCAGAGCCAGCAACAAGCCCGCCATGGTCGGCAAGGCACCGCGCACGCCGAAACGGATGCCGTGCGTCATCGCCAGCAACATATTCGGCCCGGGTGTCGCCGACACGAAAAACACGGTCACGACAAATACCAGCCAGATTTCCAGTGACATGACAGACTCCTCGTGCTGCTTTCGATAGGGCAATAGCCCGCACCACCGGTACGGGCCGGACAATCAGACTCAGGCGCGCGCTGCGAGAATCGCCACTGCCGGCAGTTCCTTGCCTTCGAGGAACTCGAGGAAGGCACCACCACCGGTAGAGATATAGCTGATCTTGTCGGTCAGCTCGTACTTGGCAATCGCGGCCAGGGTGTCGCCACCACCGGCAATCGAGAAGGCCTCGGCATTGGCAATCGCCTCGCCCAGCACGCGGGTGCCTTCGGCAAACTGCGCAAACTCAAATACGCCTACCGGGCCGTTCCACACCACGGTACCGGCTTTGGCCACGATGGCCGCCAGCGCCTGGGCAGAATCCGGGCCGATGTCGAGAATCATGTCGTCGGCAGTCACCTCAGCCACGGTCTTGAGCGTGGCCGCAGCGGTTTCGGCGAACTCGCTGGCGCAAACCACATCGCTCGGCAACGGTACATCGCCGCCGCGGGCACGGATCTTGGCAATCACGCGCTTGGCATCTTCAACCAGATCGGCCTCGGCCAGCGATTTGCCGATGGCGTAGCCTTCGGCCAGCAGGAAGGTGTTGGCAATACCGCCACCGACGATCAGCTGGTCAACCTTGTCAGCCAGGCTCTCGAGGATGGTCAGCTTGGTCGAGACCTTGGAACCAGCCACAATCGCCACCAGCGGACGTGCCGGAGCCAGCAGGGCCTTGCCCAGCGCATCGAGTTCGGCAGCCAGCAGGATGCCGGCGCAAGCCAGTGGCGCGAACTGTGCTACGGCATGCGTGGAAGCCTCGGCGCGGTGCGCGGTGCCGAATGCGTCGTTGACGAACACATCGCACAGGCCGGCGTAAGCGCGGCCCAGCTCTTCGTTATTCTTTTTCTCGCCCTTGTTCAGGCGAACGTTTTCCAGCATCACCACCTGGCCTGCGGCCAACTCGAGGCCGGACTGCCAGCTGTCGGTCACGGTGACGGTCTGGCCGAGCAGTTCGGACAGGCGCGCAGCAACGGGTGCCAGGCTGTCTTCCGGCTTGGGCTCACCTTCGGTCGGACGGCCCAGATGGGTCATCAGGATCACGCTGGCACCGGCCTTCAGGCAGTGCTCGATGGACGGCAGGCTGGCGCGGATGCGGGTATCGTCACCGATCACGCCATTCTTCACCGGCACGTTCATATCAACGCGGATCAGCACGCGTTTGCCGGCCAGATCCTGTTCAGTCAGCTTCAGAAATTTCATTGCTTAGCCTTTTCGGACAAGTAAAAACAAGCTGCTTCTTCAAGCTTGGCTGACCTGCCTTGTGGCAGGCCGATTATTGTTCTGTCGCAATCAGCAGTGTGCGCCAATTCATGCCGTTTGGCACTGCATCATGTCAATGACACAGCCGGCAGGCGCAAGAAACCGCGGTTGCCCGGTGACTATTGTCGCACCGAAACAACCGTGGCGGATAATGCAGCTAGCCTGCGGCCAGGGTTGGCCGCAGCAATGACATTACTTGGCTTCGAACATCGCACGAGCGGTCTTCAGCATCTGCTGGCAGAAGCCCCACTCGTTGTCGTACCAGGCCAGTACCTTCACCATATTGCCGCCGGTGACCTTGGTCAGGGTGGCGTCGAAGAAGGAGCCTTCGGTAGTGTGGTTGAAGTCGCTAGAAACCAGCGGCAGGGTGTTATAACCCAGCGTGCCGCGCATAGCGCCTTCGGATGCCTTCAGGACGATCTCGTTGATCTCGTCTTTGGTAGTGTCACGGCTGGCAGTGAAGGTCAGGTCAACCAGCGACACGTTGATGGTCGGTACACGTACGGCGAAGCCATCCAGCTTGCCTTTCAGTTCCGGCAGCACCAGACCGACGGCCTTGGCGGCACCGGTCTTGGTCGGGATCATGTTGTCGGTAGCGGAACGCGCACGGCGCAGGTCCTTGTGACGCACGTCGGTCAGCACCTGGTCGTTGGTGAAGGCATGAATGGTGGTCATCAGGCCTTTCTTGATGCCGATGGCGTCGTTCAGCGCCTTGGCAACCGGGGCCAGACAGTTGGTGGTGCAGGAAGCGTTGGACACCACGGTCATGTCGGCAGTCAGGATGTCGTGGTTCACGCCGAACACGATGGTGGCATCAACGTCATCACCACCCGGGGCGGAGATCAGCACCTTCTTGGCGCCGGCATTCAGGTGAGCCTGGCACTTTTCCTTGGTGGTGAACGAGCCGGTGCATTCCAGCACCAGATCCACCTGCAGCTTGTCCCATGGCAGTTCGGCCGGGTTGCGGGTGGAGAAGAACGGGATCACGTCACCGTTGACGATCAGGTTGCTCTCGTCGTGGCTGACTTCGGCATCAAAACGACCGTGTACGGTGTCGAACTTGGTCAAGTGAGCGTTGGTCGCCAGGTCGCCGGAGGCATTGACGGCGACGATGGTGAACTGGTCCTGCAGCTTGTATTCGTAAATCGAGCGCAGGGCTTGGCGGCCGATACGGCCGTAGCCGTTGATGGCGATACGGATAGTCATAAAAATTCTCTCCCGAAGAAATCAAGGCCTGCCAGCTGGCTGTCTGCTCTGTTTTCTGGTGGCGACAGTCCGGCACCGGCAGGTAATAAAATGGCCGCCCGTGTTTCCGGGCGGCCTTGTTTTTTATGCGCTGATTACGCGCTTGGTCGTGGCAACAACATTCTCCACGGTGAAACCGAACTCCTTGAACAGCACGCCGGCCGGAGCGGATTCACCGAAATGATCGATACCGATCACTTCACCGTCCAGACCCACATACTTGCGCCAGATATCGGTTACACCAGCCTCGATCGCCACGCGCGGCAAGCCGGCCGGCAGCACGGAGGCGATATAAGCCTTGTCCTGCTTGTCGAAGGCATTGGTGCACGGTACGGAAACCACGCGCACGGCCACACCTTCTGCGGCCAACGCTTCCTGCGCCTTCAGTGCCAGCTCGACTTCAGAGCCGGTTGCCAGCAGTACGGCTTGCGGGCCCTCCGCATCACGCAGTACGTAACCACCTTTCTTCACGCCTTCGATCTGCGCCGCGTCGCGGGCGACGAAAGGCAGGTTCTGACGGCTGAAGATCAGGCAGGACGGATGATCCTTGGCCGACAGTGCCTCAGCCCACGCCACCATGGATTCCACGGTGTCACATGGACGCCATACCGCCATGTTCGGGATCAGACGCAGGGTCGCGATCTGCTCGACCGGCTGGTGAGTCGGGCCGTCTTCGCCCAGACCGATGGAGTCGTGGGTGAACACGAAGATCGGGTTGATCTTCATCAGCGCAGCCATACGCAGAGCATTACGCGCGTATTCGCTGAACATCAGGAAGGTCGCGCCGAACGGCTTCACGCCGCCGTGCAGGGCCAGGCCATTCATGATGGCAGCCATGCCGAATTCGCGTACGCCGTAGTGCAGGTAGTTACCGCCGGTTTCGGCAGTCACGGCCACCGAACCTGGCCAGTTGGTCAGGTTGGACGGGGTCAGGTCGGCAGAGCCACCCACCAGTTCCGGCAGTACTTCGGCAAACGCGGCGATGGCGTTCTGCGAGGCCTTGCGGGTGGCGATGGTTTCGGCCTTGTCGTTGACCGCAGCAATCTTGGCGGCAACATGCTGATCCCAGCCGGCCGGCAGCTCGCCAGCCATACGGCGGGTGTATTCGGCAGCCAGCTCAGGGTAAGCGGCAGCGTAGTCAGCAAACAGCTTGTCCCAGGCGCTTTCCAGCTCGCTGCCCTTGGCCTTGCAATCCCAGGCGGCGTACATTTCCTGCGGGATCACGAATGGCTCGTAAGCCCACTGCAGGTTGGCACGTGCCGCAGCGATTTCGGCACTACCCAGTGGGGCGCCGTGCACGTCGTGGCCACCTTGCTTGTTCGGTGCGCCCTTGCCGATCACGGTCTTGCAGCAGATCAGGGTCGGACGGTCGGCTTTCTTGGCGGTCGCGATAGCGGTCTGCAACTCTTCGACGTCGTGGCCGTCTACATTGCGGATAACCTGCCAGCCGTAAGCTTCGAAGCGAGCCGGGGTGTCGTCGGTGAACCAGCCTTCAACATCGCCGTCAATGGAGATGCCGTTATCGTCGTAGAAGGCGATCAGCTTGGACAGGCCCCAAGTGCCGGCCAACGAGCAGGCTTCGTGCGAGATGCCTTCCATCAGGCAGCCATCGCCGAGGAATACGTAGGTGTGATGATCAACCACCGGGAAACCGTCGCGGTTGAATTCGGCAGCCAGCATTTTCTCGGCCAGCGCGAAGCCGACTGCATTGCTGATGCCCTGACCCAGCGGGCCGGTAGTGGTCTCAACGCCTGGCGCATAGCCGTACTCCGGGTGACCCGGGGTCTTGCTGTGCAACTGGCGGAAGTTCTTGAGGTCCTCGATCGACAAGTCATAGCCAGTCAGATGCAGCAGGCTGTACAGCAGCATGGAGCCATGGCCGTTGGACAGTACGAAACGGTCGCGGTTGGACCAATCCGGATTGGCAGGGCTATGCTTCAGGTGATCACGCCACAGGACTTCGGCGATGTCAGCCATGCCCATCGGGGCGCCAGGGTGACCGGATTTGGCTTTTTCCACTGCGTCCATGGACAGGAAACGCACGGCGTTGGCAAGCTCGGTACGGGAGACCATTCGGGGAGAACCTCAGTGTTGGGGTAAGCGGTACAGCGGTTTGTCATCTGGCTATGCCATGAGGCTCCGCTGCAAATCTCGGGAATTATCGCTGATTTTACGGTATTGCGGCAACCGCACATCTGCAGCCATGCTGCTGTTTTATAAGTAATAAAACTACTCTCCCGCCTGCGGGAGTCTGGAGAATATCTTTGATCGACCCAAGCAATCTGATCGATAACACGCCGCGCAAAGTCCCGTTCTACCATGGCTGGTACTGGATCAGGGATGCGTTCTTTCTGGTGCGCGAGCAACCGCTGACCTGGATACTCTATTCGGCAATTTATCTATTGCTTCAAGTGCTTGCCAATATGATTCCGGGTGTCGGCCAGCTCTTGGCCATGGTTGCCGTGCCGGTATTTACCGGCAGCTTTGTGCTGCTGGCACAACGAGCCAGCCAAGGGGAGACACTGCGCATAAGCGACCTGCAAACCGGCCTGAAACAGTATCCACGCCCGCTGATCGGCCTGGGTTTTGCTTATGTCGGCTTGCTGATGGCGGCCATGTTGCTGGCCATTCTTTTGTTTGCCGGCGGCAGCATGCCGGGCAAGCACATGAGCCAGATGCCGTTTGGCGAGATGTTGGCCGCAGCCGGGCTGATGCTGATTGCCATGATTACCGCCACGCTGCTGTACTGGTTTGCACCGGCCGCGGTGGTGCTGGCCGGGCAAAAGCCATGGCAAGCGATGAGGCTCAGCCTGCAAGCCGGTGTACGCAATACCGGTGCCATCCTGTTTTGCGGCAGCCTGCTGGCCATCACCATGCTGCTGGCCATGCTGCCCTGGGGGCTGGGCCTCGTACTGTGGCTGCCCATCATGTTCGTATCGGTGTTTACCGCGTGGCAGGATGTCTTTCCTGCCCGCGGTATCCCGACCGAAACCGGCAAGGTGGAAAACTAGACCTGATAACGGCGGATGGCGCTTTCCAGTTCACTGCCAAACTGGCGCAAGCGCTGTCCTTCCTCAGCCGTCGCCACCGCCGAGGCACTGTTCTCCTCGCTCATCTGCGCCACTTTCTCGACTTGCTGCGCCATCGCCGAACTGGCACTGCTCTGCTCGCGCATCGCGCCGGTAATCTCGCTGACTTGCGACACCACCTCCTCGGCACTATTGCGGATCGCCCTTATCGCATCACTGGCCTTCTGCGCGTGGCCAACCCCGGCATCTACCTGCAATACTGCCTGCTGCATGATGGCTACCGTGGCGCTCGCCTCAGACTGGATGGCATTCACCGTACCGATAATCTCCTGGGTTGAAGAGGCCGTCCGTTCCGCCAGTTTGCGTACCTCGTCCGCTACCACGGCAAAGCCCCGTCCCTGCTCACCGGCACGCGCGGCTTCGATCGCGGCGTTCAGCGCCAGCAGATTGGTCTGGTCGGCAATATCCTTGATCACATTGACCACCGCGTTGATCGTGGTGGTTCGTTCTTTCAGCGCATCAATCTGCACCGCCGAGTCTTTTACCTGCTCGGCAATCTGGTTGATGCTGGTAATCGTCTCGTCAATCACCTTGCCGCCGGTCAAGGCCAGCTCGCCTGCCTTGCGGGCGGTCTGGTCAGTCTCCTGCGCGCGGTCGGCCACGTGACCGATACTGACAGTCACCTGCTCGATCCCCGCGGCCATGCTGGAAGTCGACTCGCTGACAATGCGTGAAGAATTGGACATGCGCTGGCTGGTATCTGACAGCGTATGCACCGACACGGAAACATCCTGCCCTACTCGTGCCAGTTGCTGCATGCTGCCCTGTAACACATCCAGCAGCTTGTTGACTGCGTGCAAGGAAGCACCGATTTCATCCTGACTCTTCACTTCCACTCGCCGGGTAAAGTCAAAATTCTGGCTGATACCGGTCAGGAAGTCCTGCAGCTTGGCCAACGGTGCGGCGATACTGCGGGTAATCAGCCAGCCGAGAATCGCACTGACCAGCACGCCAACCAAGCCCAACACCACCAACTGAATCTTGACCGCATACATATCGGACTCGGCATCCGTAACCATTTGCTGGTTTTCATCATGAATCAGCTTGGCATGCTCGCGCAGCAAGGTGTTCAGCTTGCCCATTGAAGGCGAAGCAAATGACGAAATCTGCACCTTGGCTTCGGCATCCTTTTGCTCCAGCGCAAAGGCCATGGCTTTGTCCGCATGTTCGAATGCCGTAGGCTGCCAATCGGTTGCCTTTTGCAGGCTGGCCTGACTCGCTGCAGATGGCGGGTAAGCCGGATCGGCCATCACCTGCTTCAGCTCGGTCATCAGTTCCAGAAATGACTTCTGTGCGCCTTGGTATTTGTCACGGGTTTTTTGCCGGGTTTCCATCGTGTCATCCAGCACGATCTGGCGGTATTGCACACGCATCTCTTGCGAACGATCGATCATGCTCGATGCCAGCTCGATCTGCCGCGAGCTTGACTGCACCAGTATCCGCAAGTTTGCCTGCAACTCGAGCAAGCCACGAATGGCAACCAGATCCGCCACCAGCAACAGCACCACTGCACAGGCAAAACCCAGACTTAACCGCTTGGCCACCGAAACATTGAACATGACCATCCCCTCCTTCGTCATTGATGCAAGCTCATCTCTACATAACAACGCTAGCAGAGCAGGTAAGTGCTTGCCGACTTTCTGAGCCAACTGGCGCATTAATGCCGATCAGCATATAAACCTTGCCGAACAACAACTTATGCAAATAGGGATATCTGTATAAAACCGGTTCAGGGCTTGCTGACAACAGCCAGGTATCTGGCTTGAATGGCACGGATCTCGCCGCTGGCGTGCATGCTTTGCAATTGCTTGTCCAGTTGCAGGCGAAAGTCGTTCTTGAACGCAAACGCAGCCGCACGCGCGGCATAACCGATATGTCCGGTTTCCCGGCCCAACACCGGCCCGCCAAGCAATTCCAGCCGCGTCCCGTCCGGCTTGCGCAGCCGCCGGCGATAAATCTCGTATTGCACCGCAAGCGGATCACCCAGATAACAGTCCGCACGACCTGCCGCTATCATGCGCAGGCTGGTAACGGTATCAGCGGCTTCATCCAGCCTGATGATGCCCTTGCTGACCGCTGCTTGTACGGCCTCGCCGCCAACCAGAAAGCCGCTGTTTCGCAAGAAACGCAATCCCGAAAAATCATCAGGAAAATACGCAGGATTGGCAGGCTTGTACTGGGCCGGCAACAGGCATAGTGGCTGGGTGACTTCCTCGAGAATCGCCACTGAATAGCGGTCGATGAAAGGACGTTCGGCAAAACGCTGATATGGCGGGTAAAACGCAAAATAGTGACCGAGACTGACCTGGGCCAGAATGCGCTTCCAGGGCTCGGCCTTGATGGTGACCTGGTAAGCCGGCATGCGCGAAAAAGCCAGTTTGAGGATATCGGTATAGATTCCGCGCACCTGGCCATCCTCGACATAGGAATACGGCGGATAGCCGGCGTCTGCGTACACGGTAACGGGCGTCACGCCTGCTGCTTCCAGACATACCGGAAACAGCAGGCCAAGCAGGATACCCCGCCAGCGGCTGCCCATGTGCATGTCCCCGTCAGATCCGGAACCGCGCCAGCAGGCTGTCCTGCTGGGCTACCTTGCCAGACGTTTCATCACAATGCTGCAGCTGAATTTCTGCCCCGCCGGCGACTTTCTCGCCGATCTGGCGGATGTTGGCCGCACTGTCGCTGATCTCGCGGGTCATGCTGCCCTGACGCTGGATAATGCCCGCGATCTCGGCATTCTTGCCGTTGATATCGGCAATCACATCCTGCACCCGCAGCAGCAGCTGGTTGATCTGTTCGGCATCGCGCACGGTACTGCCCGCTTTCTCGCGGCTTTCTTCCATCTTTTGGTGCGCCAGCGCGACACCACGCTGCAGCTGCTCGATCATGCCGCGGATTTCCTTGGTTGATTGCTGGGTCTGCGAAGCCAGTGTGCGCACCTCGTCGGCCACCACGGCAAAGCCGCGCCCCATCTCCCCGGCGCGGGCGGCCTCGATCGCGGCATTCAAGGCCAGCAGATTGGTCTGCTCGGCAACGCCGGTAATCACTTGCACAATCGATTCGATGTTCTTGCTGAATGCGGCCAACTCGTTCATCGAACGCGAGGTCTCGTCCATGGTTTCGGCCAGCTTGCGTACCGTATCGCTGGAACGCGCCACCAGCTGCATGCGGCTGTCGGTCTCTTCGTGGGCCTGCCGCGCAGCGCTGGCCACGGCAGAGGCATTACCGGTCATGTCCAGCGCCGAATCCGCCACCTGCTGGATAGCCTGGGCCAGATCTTCCAGCTCATGCTGCAAGCGCGCCGCATCGTCACGGCTCTGCCTGGCCTCGTGTGCACTCAGGTCTGTGCCATCGTGGACATGCCGTGCAATCTGCTTGATATCCCCGACCAGCTGCTGCAGATAGGCAAGAAAGCGATTGAGCTCCTCCGCCACCTCGTAAAACTCATTACCGGCGTTTACCGTTACCCGGCGAGTCAGATCGCCATCGCCGCTATTGATCTGCGCCAGCGACATCTTGAGCTGCATGATCGGCGTCTGCAGCAGGCGTGACAGCAAGGTGCTCAACACCAGCATGCTTAGCAACACCCCGACCACGGCCCCGCCGATGGCCTGCATGCCCAGCTCTCGTACATCAGCCAGTACCTTGTCGGAATCGAGCACGATGCCGACCAGCCACTTGGCGTTGCGCAGATTCGCCAGCGGCTGGAAAGCCACCATCAGCTTGTGGCCATCCACCTCGATTTCCTGCAGCTCCGGGCTCAGCTTGGGCGTCTGGCCGGCAAACAGCTCGCCGATAGTTTTGCCGTTCAGCTTGCCATCAGGGTGACTGATGATCTTGCCGTCGGCCGAGAGCAGAAAGGCATAGCCGGCCCCGTCAAAGTCGACGGTATTCAGCGCCACGGAAACGGTTTTCAGGCTCAAATCACCACCAAAAGCACCTTTGAACTGGCCTTTGTCGCTGAGTTTGGCCACCGCCGAGATCAGGATTTCGCCACTGGCGGCATCCGGATAAGGCTCGGTCAGCGCCGCCTGCGGTGCGTCCTTGGCTACCGGATACCACGGCCGCTTGCGCGCATCCCAACCGGGCGGGTCCCAGGACGGATCATTGGTGATGCGTTTGCCATCGCTATCCAGCCCGCCAAAAATCAGCAGGAATTCCTGCTTGAGCTGGGGCCGGTTGAAGACTTCCTGAATGCGTTCGGGGCTGAAGCCCGAATCGATGGTCTGCGCCATCAGATCTATCTGAGCGAGTTTGCCGTTCAGCCAGTTCTCGATCTGGGCGGCCAGCACCCGTCCGGTCTGGCTGATTTCCTGCTGCTTGCCATCGCGGACACTGCTGGCGATGCTCTGGTACTGCCACCAGGACAAGGCTGAAATCGTAACCGCCAGCACCAGCGCAGAAATCAGGCCGGCCTTGTGTGCAATCTTCATGGTTAGCTCCTGCCAGGCAAAACGACACCCTTAACCATAGACAAGATTACAGATCAGCCGGCCAGTTTATATATCGACATTAAGCCTGCCTGCAGTTGGCCGCATGGCTGTGCGCCTTATGACTCTTTGCGCATGTCGACGTGCGGAATGCCGCCGTCGTCGTACGGTGCCGACACCGCGACAAAACCGAAGCTGGCGTAGAAGGGCTGGCGATCAGCCTGCGAAGAGAGCATCAGCGGGAAACCGGCAAACAGCTGCTGGCAATGACGAATAGCCTGGCTCATCAGCGGTTTGCCGATGCCGCTGCCACGCAGGCGCGGTGGAATCACCACGCGGCCGATCGCTGCCGCATCGGCATAGGTCAAGCCAGGCGGAATCAGTCGTGCATAAGCCACCAGCCGGCCGGTCTCGTCACGCGCCGACAAGTGCCAGCATTTCTGGTCGACACCATCGACATCACCATAAATGGATTGCTGCTCTACCACAAACACCTGATCGCGCAGCTGCAGCACCTCGTACAGCTCGATCGTCGTGAATTCGGCAAAGTCGTGGCAACGCCACTGCAGTTGACCGGCCATAGTACAATTCCCCATTAAGTGAAAACGAAACTACCATAGCACAGCCACTATCTGTCTGTTGCCTGGAGCACCATGAACCACGACGACCTGTTTGCCCACCCGACCAGCGATGCCGGCCAGCCGCCGGCACCACCCGCCCCGCCTGCGGCCAACCTTGCCGATGAAGACGGCAATATCGCGCTCGATCTTTACGCCGAACGTGCCTATCTCGAATACGCGATGAGCGTGGTCAAGGGCCGCGCCCTGCCCGAGGTGGCCGACGGCCAGAAGCCGGTACAACGCCGCATCCTGTACGCGATGCGCGATATGGGGCTGGTGCATGGCGCCAAGCCGGTGAAATCCGCCCGTGTGGTTGGTGAAATCCTGGGTAAATACCACCCGCACGGCGACAGCTCGGCCTACGAGGCCATGGTGCGCATGGCGCAGGACTTCACCCTGCGCTACCCGCTGATCGACGGCCAGGGCAACTTCGGTAGCCGCGACGGCGACGGCGCGGCGGCCATGCGTTACACCGAAGCGCGCCTGACGCCGATTGCCGAACTGCTGCTGTCCGAAATCGACATGGGCACCGTGGACTTCGTGCCCAACTACGACGGTGCATTCGAAGAGCCGGCACTGTTGCCGGCGCGTCTGCCTATGGTGCTGCTCAATGGTGCCTCCGGCATCGCGGTCGGCATGGCCACCGAGATTCCGCCGCACAATCTGAAAGAAGTCGCCGAAGCCTCGCTGGCACTGCTGGCGAATCCGGACCTGACCACCGCCGAGCTGATGCAATACGTGCCTGGGCCGGACTTCCCCGGTGGCGGCCAGATCATCACCGCCGCCGAAGACATTCAGGCCGCGTATGAAGTTGGCCGCGGCAGCGTGCGCGTGCGCGCCAAGTGGGAGGTGGAAAAGCTGGCGCGCGGCCAGTGGCGTGTGATCGTGTCCGAGCTGCCGCCAGGCTCCAGCGCACAGAAAGTGCTGGCCGAAATCGAAGAGGCCACCAACCCCAAGCTCAAATCCGGCAAGAAGGCACTGACGCAGGAGCAGCAAAACCTGAAGAGCCTGATGCTGTCGCTGCTCGATCGCGTGCGCGACGAATCCGACAGCGAGCAACCGGTGCGACTGGTATTCGAGCCGAAATCCAGCCGTCAGGATCCGGACGAATTCATGAACATCCTGCTGGCGCAGACCAGTCTGGAAGGCAATGCCTCGCTCAATCTGGTGATGATAGGCATGGACGGCCGTCCGGCGCAGAAAGGCCTGAAGACCATCCTCGCCGAATGGCTGGACTTCCGTCAGCACACGATCACTCGCCGCCTGAACTACCGTCTCGGCCAGGTCGACAAGCGCATCCATATTCTCGAAGGCCGCATGATTGCCTTCATTCATATTGATGAAGTGATCCGCGTGATCCGCGAATCGGACGAGCCCAAGCCGGAGCTGATCAAGGCCTTTGGTCTGTCCGAGGCACAGGCCGAAGACATTCTCGAAATCCGCCTGCGTCAGCTGGCGCGTCTCGAAGGCTTCAAGCTGGAGAAGGAACTGGCCGATCTGCGCAAGGAGCGCGATGGCCTGCGTCATCTGCTGGATAACGAAGGCGCGCTGCGCGGCAAGATGGCCGAAGAAATCCGCAGCGATGCGGTGAAATACGGCGATGCGCGCCGCAGCGAAATCAAGGTGGCCGAACGCGCGGTGCTGACCCAGACCGTGGCCGACGAACCGGTCACCATCATCCTGTCGCAAAAAGGCTGGGTGCGCGCACGGGTTGGCCACAATGTCGATCTGTCGGCGCTCTCGTTCAAGGATGGCGACGCGCTGCATACCGTGGTCGAGACGCGCACCGTGTGGTCGCTGATCGTGCTCGACAGCAAGGGCCGCGCTTACACTATCGACCCGGCCGATGTGCCGACCGGTCGCGGTGACGGCGTGCCGGTGGCCAGTCTGGTCGAGCTGCAGGATGGTGCCAAACCGGCGCAGATGCTGTCGGGCAAGGATGAGGCGCGCTTTGTCATCGCCGGCAGCGGCGGCTACGGCTTCATCGCCAAGATCGGCGATATGGCCGGCCGCGTCAAAGCCGGCAAGGCCTTCATCACGCTGGATGCGGGCGAGACCGTGCTGGCACCGGTGCCGGCTGCGGCCAAGCTTGATGGCGTACGCCTCGTTGCCGCCAGTGACGGCGGCCGCCTGCTGGCCTTCCCCGCCGGCGAGCTGAAAGAGCTGGCCAAGGGCCGCGGCCTGATGCTGATCGCGCTGGACGAGGGCGAAGTGCTGACCGCCGTCGGCCTCGTCAGCGGCGAAAAAGCCGTGCTGGCCACCACCTCGGTACGCGGCAAGGTCGGCGATGAAAAGCTGGCTCTGGCCGAGTTCGACGGCAAGCGTGGCCGCAAAGGCAAGTTGCTGCCGAAGAAGTGGCTGATCAGCCGCATCGGCAATCCGGAAAGCTGAGCGATGAGCGCGGGCAGTACGCGTCCTTTGCGTTTCTTCAATCTGTTCCGCCTGGCGCTCGTCGGCGTGCTGTTGCTGATGACGCAGTGGGCGCTGCCCGCCTATCGCCTGCCGGCAGACTGGCTGCAGCTGTGGCTGCTGGCTTTTGCCATTGTCAGCGCCAGCCTGCCGCTGGCGCAGCAATACCGGCAATCGACCAATCGCATCGTCACCGGCATGTTGCTGGCCGATCTGCTGCTGATCGGCCTGCTGCTGCAGCATTATGGTGGCGTTCGCAGCGGCTTCGGTATGCTGCTGCTGCCCTTCCTCGCCGTCGGCGGCATGCTGGTTTCCGGCCGGCTGGCGCTGTTTCATGCCGCCATCGCCACCTTTGTGCTGTTTACCGCCACCATCTCTACCGACAGCCATCTGGATAGCGGCGAGCTGTTCCAGACCGCAATGCTTGCCATTGCCTGCTTTGTCACCAGTACCAGCACCTGGCTGCTGGGCAGGCAGGCACGACTGTCGGAACAGCTGGCCGCCAGACGCGGCAGCGAGATTGCGCGCCTGCACCGGCTGAATGCGCTGGCCCTGCAGAACCTGCGCGAAGCGGTGATCGTCAGCGACAGTCGCGGTGCCATCCAGCAATTCAATCTGGCCGCCAGCCAGTTGCTGGGCACGCTGCACCGCGAACAGCCACACGACATCCTGCAACCGCTGCTGGCCGAATGGCGGCTGGCCGGCAGCCCGCTGGTAGCGCGCGACATCCGCTGCGACTGGCAGGGTCAGCCGCTCTGCGGCCGGCTGGTGGCGCTGGCCAGCGATGAAGACGTGCTGCTGGTGCTGTTTCTGCAGCCACAAAGCCTGCTCGACGAAGAAGCGCGCCAGACCAAGTTGGCCGCACTCGGCCGGCTGACTGCCAGCATGGCGCACGAAATCCGCAACCCGCTGTCGGCAATCAGCCACGCCAGCGAGCTGCTGCTGGAAGAGAGCGAAAACCCCTACCAGCACAAGCTCGGCCGCATGGTGCAAGACAACACCCGCCGCATCAACCGGTTGGTGGAAGAAGTGCTGGTGCTCAACCGCCGCGACCGCGTGCAGCCGGTGTGGCTGCAAGGCAGCGTGGTGCTGGAAGAAATCCTGTCCGACTTCGCCATGGCTCACCCCGACTGGCGCCACTGCCTCGACTGGCAGCTCGCCGGCGATTGCAGCCTGCTGTTTGACCGCGGCCACCTGCAACAGATCGTCAGCAATCTGCTGGCCAATGCCTGCCGTCACGGCAGCGGTGCGGCCGGCAGCGTGTTCCTGAGCCTGGCCGACGGCAAGCTGCTGGTACGCGATGACGGCCCCGGCCCGGACAAAACCGTACAGCAACACCTGTTTGAACCGTTCTTTACCACCGCCAACCAGGGCACCGGCCTTGGCCTGTATATTGCGCGCGAGCTGGCGCTGGCCAATGGCGCCAGCCTCGACTACCTGCCGCCTGGCGGCTGTTTCCAACTGCTATTCGGTTCCGCCAAATGACGATGACGCCCGCCTGTGTATTGATCGTGGATGATGAGGCCGACCTGCGCGAGCTGGTCGACATGACCCTGCAGAAAATGGGGCTGGCCACCGCCCAGGCGGCCAACGTTGGCGAGGCGCAAAAGCTGCTGGCGAAACAGCGTTTCGATCTGGTGCTCACCGATATGCGCCTGCCCGATGGCGAAGGCCTGCAGGTGGTGCAGTACATCAGCGAACACGCGCTGGATATTCCGGTGGCGGTGATTACCGCCTACGGCAATACCGAGAATGCCGTGGCGGCAATGAAGGCCGGTGCCTTTGATTACCTGTCCAAGCCGCTGAGTCTGGCCGCGCTGCGCAGTCTGGTGAAATCGGCGGTACGCCTGCCCGCGGCCAACCTTGCCGGCAGCCAGCGGCTGCAAGGCCAGGCAGCGGCGATGCAGGAAGCGCGCCGGCTGATTGCCAAACTGGCCTGCAGCCAGGCCGCCGTCCACATCAGCGGCGAATCCGGCAGCGGCAAGGAACAGGCCGCGCGCAGCATCCACGAACAGGGCAAACGCGCCGACAAGCCCTTTGTCGCCGTCAACTGCGGCGCGATTCCCGAGGCGCTGATGGAGAGCGAATTCTTCGGCAGCAAGAAAGGCGCGTATACCGGTGCCGAGGCCGACCGCCCCGGTTTCTTCCAGCAAGCCGACGGCGGCACGCTGTTTCTCGACGAGGTGGCCGACCTGCCGCTGGCGATGCAGGTCAAGTTGCTGCGCGCCATCCAGGAAAAATCGGTACGCCGCCTCGGCGCAACACAGGAAGAAGCCATCGATGTGCGCATCCTGTCTGCCAGCCACAAGAATCTGGCGCAGGCAGTCGCCGAGGGCCGCTTCCGGCAGGATCTGTACTACCGCCTCAATGTGATCGGCCTGGCGATGCCGCCGCTGCGCGAAATGCGCGAGGACCTGCCGCAGCTGATCGCCGCCCTGCTGACCCGCTTTGCGGCTGGCGACACCCCGCCACAGCTCGCGCCCGCCGCCGCCGCCCAGCTGCTGACCTACGACTATCCCGGCAACTTCCGCGAGCTGGAAAACATCCTCGAACGCGCGGTGGCACTGTGCGATGGCAGCCTCATCCAGTGTGACGACCTGCAGCTGCGCCCTGCGGCCAACCTTGACGAGGGCGGCAGCGACAGCGGCCAGCCCGGCAGCGGCGAAACCCTGCAGGACTATCTCGACCGCGTCGAGCGCGGCGCGCTCGAACAGGCGCTGCAGCAAAGCAATGGCAACCGCACCCAGGCCGCACGGCTGCTGGGCATCAGCTTCCGCTCGATGCGCTACCGACTCGAGCGGCTGGGCTTCAAGGACCATCAGGACTGAGGGTGGCTGCCATGCAAAAAGCCGGTTTCACGTGAAACCGGCTTTTTGTTTACCCAGCGACAAGTCCGGCCTCAGCCATGTGCACCCGGACGCAGCTTGATTGCCAGCCCTTTGAGCAGATAGCGCAAGAACTGGTCACCACAATTACGGAAGTGCTTGTGATCAGGCTTGCGGAACAGTGCGCCGACTTCGGCGCTCGACACCTGCAGGCCGGCCTTGGCGATCAGCGCCTCGATATCGTCCTGCTTGAGCTCGAAGGCGACGCGCAGCTTTTTCAGGATGTCGTTATTGCTCAGCCGCAACATCGGCGCAACCGGTGCCGCGCCTTCGCGGCGACCGCGACGCTCGATGATCAGGCCATCGAGAAAGGCCGACAGCAACTCGTCGCTGCACACACGAAAACCGGCTTCGTCGTCCTTTTTCAGCATGGCGGCAAAGTCGTCATCGGCGTGCGGCTCAACATGCCGCAGGATGGTCAGCATATGCTTGTCGGAGCAATTCAGGATAAAGCGCACACTGCGCAGGATGTCGTTGTGGATCATGTCCGGCTACTCAAGGTTGGCCGCAAGCGGCTGGCGGCCAACCTTGCGGCTTGATGGCGTCTTGCCGTCGCTGCCGGGCTCGACAGCGCAGGAAAGCGCCAGTTTGGTGAACTTCATGGCATGTCTGGCCGAATTACCCATATTGGCCAGCGTGTCATTCGCGGTGTGAATGTGCGGATTGTAATCGCTAAACCGTGACGCGAACGGCAAAGTTGCGGCACATCACACCACGCACCTCATGCTCTTACGGTGCCAGTCGCTGTCGCAGCCATTGCGCATCGTCTTGCAGGCTGTACAGCACACGGTCGTGCAGGCGGCTCGGGCGGCCCTGCCAGAATTCGATGCGGTCCGGCACGATGGCGTAACCGCCCCAGTGCGGCGGACGCGGTACGCTGAGCGGGTGTTTGATGCCGACCGCCGCCGCGCGGCTGACGAGTACGGTCTTGCTGTCGATTACCGTACTCTGCTCGCTGGCCCAGGCACCGATACGGCTGGTATACGGCCGGCTGGCGAAATAGGCGTCGGACACCTCCGGTGCCAGCTGCACCACCCGCCCCTCCACCCGCACCTGACGCTCCAGCTCCGGCCAGAAGAAGGTAACGGCGGCAAAAGGGTTGGCCGCAAGGCTCTGGCCTTTGCGGCTCAGGTAATTGGTGTAGAACAGCAGCTGGCCGTCTTCCAGCCCTTTCAGCAGCACGATGCGGCTGTTTGGCCGGCCATCGGTGCCGACGGTGGCCAGATTCATCGCGGTCGGCTCGTTGACCTTGGCGGCGATGGCTTCCTGCAGCCACTGATCCAGCTGGGCGAGCGCGTCCGGCAGGCAATCATCGGGCGAGAGTTCTTTTTGGCTGTATTCGAGACGGATATCGGCAAGATTGAGGGCCATGGACAAGCTCCTGTAGGAATGACGGCACAGGCCGTGTGGCAAGAGAAATCGCCGCCATCATACCCTGACTGCCCGCTTATGGTGCCGCCGTCCCGCCGGCCGCCTGATCCGCAGCAAGGTTGGCCGCAAGGAAATCCACCAGCATGCGCACCTTGGGCGACAACTGGCGGTTGGCGGGATACAGCGCCCAGATGCCCTCGTCGGCTTCCTGATAGGCACCAAGCAGCGCCACCAGCGCGCCGCTTTGCAGATGACGGGCGACATAGTAATCGGGCAGCTGCACGATGCCGACGCCCTGCAAGGCGGCATCGGCCAGCACGTGGCCGTTATTGCAGCGCAGCTTGCCGTGCACGCGCAGCAGCCGCCGCCGGCCATGCTCCTGCACATGCCAGGCATCGTTGCTGCCCAGCAGGCAGTTGTGCTGCTCCAGTTCGGCCAGCGTATTCGGGATACCGTGGCTGGCCAGATAAGCCGGCGAGGCGCAGATGTATTGCCGGCGCGAGGCCAGCCGCCGCGCCACCAGCGAGGAGTCGGGCAGATGGCCGATGCGGATCGCCAGGTCATAACCCTCATGCACCAGATCCAGCACCTGATTGCTCAGCTGCAGATTGATTTCCAGCGCCGGATACTGGCGGCCGAAACGGGTCACCAGCGGCGCGATATGGCTTTCGCCATAGGCCAGCGGCGCGGTGATTTTCAGGCTGCCTTGTGGCTGTGCCAGATGCTGCGACAGCGCCTGCTCGGCCACGGCCAGGCCTTCCAGCAACTGGCGGCAATGCTGCAGATAGAGCTGGCCAGTCTCGGTCAGCGTCACCTGGCGCGTAGTGCGATACAAAAGCTGGGTGCCCAGCCTCGCTTCCAGCCGCGTCACCTGCCGGCTGATGTGGGCTACCGATAGCGCCAGCTGTTTGGCGGCGCGGGTAAAGCTGCCCTGCTCGGCCACGCTGACGAACTCACACATCCCTTCCCAAGCCAGCATTATTACCACCTGTAAAAAATCATTTACCAAATGACAGGATTATCACCAGAAATGCCGGTAATACAATGAACGATTACTGACTCCGCACCTGCCAAGGAAAACATCATGAGCGAGATCATCCAGTGCAAGGCCGCCGTGGCCTGGGCCGCCGGCCAGCCATTGTCCATCGAAGACATCGAGGTGATGCCACCGCAAGCCGGCGAGGTGCGCGTGCGCATCGTTGCCAGCGGCGTGTGCCACACCGATGCCTTCACCCTGTCCGGTGAAGATCCGGAAGGCATCTTCCCCTGTATTCTCGGCCACGAGGGCGGCGGCATTGTGGAGTCGGTCGGCGAAGGCGTGACCAGCGTTGCCGTTGGCGATCACGTGATTCCGCTGTATACGCCGGAATGTGGCGAGTGCAAGTTCTGCAAATCGGGCAAGACCAATCTGTGCCAGAAGATCCGCGCGACCCAGGGCAAGGGCCTGATGCCGGATGGCACCACCCGTTTCCGCAGCAAGGACGGCCAGCCTATCTACCACTACATGGGCACCTCGACTTTCAGCGAATACACCGTGCTGCCGGAGATCTCGCTGGCCAAGGTCAATCCGGCGGCGCCGCTGGAAGAAGTCTGTCTGCTCGGCTGTGGCGTTACCACCGGCATGGGCGCGGTGGTCAACACCGCCAAGGTCAAGGCCGGTGACAGCGTGGCGATTTTCGGTCTTGGCGGCATCGGCCTGTCGGCCATCATCGGCGCGCGCATGGCCGGCGCCGGCCGCATCATCGGCATCGACATCAACGAGAGCAAGTTCACGCTGGCACAGAAGCTGGGCGCCACCGACGTGATCAACCCGAAAAACTTCGACAAGCCTATCCAGGACGTGATCGTGGAGATGACCGACGGCGGCGTGGATTTCTCCTTCGAGTGCATCGGCAACGTCAACGTGATGCGTTCGGCGCTGGAATGCTGCCACAAGGGTTGGGGCGAATCGGTGATCATCGGCGTGGCCGGTGCCGGCCAGGAAATCAGCACTCGTCCGTTCCAGCTGGTGACCGGTCGCGTGTGGCGCGGCTCGGCCTTTGGCGGCGTGCGCGGCCGCTCCGAGCTGCCGGATTATGTCGAGCGTTACCTGAAGGGCGAATTCCGCCTCGACGACTTCATCACCCACACCATGCCGCTGCAGGACATCAATACCGCCTTCGACCTGATGCACGAAGGCAAGAGCATCCGCTCGGTGATTCACTACAGCAAATAAACCATCCGCGCCTGCGGCCAACCTTGGCCGCAGGCTGCGTCGGGAGACAGACCAGATGAATCTGGAAATGATCGCCAGCAACAAGAGCTTCGGTGGCTGGCACAAGCAATACCGCCATGATTCGGCCGTGCTCGGCTGCCGCATGCGCTTTGCCATCTACCTGCCGCCGCAGGCCGCCAGCGGCCAGCCGGTACCGGTGTTGTACTGGCTGTCGGGGCTGACCTGCACCGACGAGAACTTCATGCAGAAAGCCGGCGCCCAGCGCCTCGCCGCCGAGCTGGGCATCGCCATCGTCGCACCGGATACCAGTCCGCGCGGCGAAGAGGTCGCCGACGATGCCGGCTATGATCTCGGCCAGGGGGCCGGCTTCTACCTCAATGCCACGGAAGCGCCGTGGATGCGTCACTACCGCATGTACGACTACATCAGCCAGGAGCTGCCGGCGCTGATTGCCGCGCATTTTCCGGTCAGCGAACGGCGCGCCATCGCCGGCCACTCGATGGGCGGGCATGGCGCACTCATCTGTGCGCTGAAACGGCCGCAGGACTACGTGTCGGTATCGGCGTTCAGCCCGATCGCCAATCCGGTCAACGCGCCGTGGGGGCAGAAGGCATTCAGCACCTATCTGGGCAGCTACCCCGCCACATGGCAGCAATGGGATGCCAGCGTGCTGATGGCGGCCGCCAGCGCCGACACGCGGCTGCCATGCCGCGTCGACATTGGCCTGGCTGACGGTTTCCTCGCCGAACAGCTGCAACCGGAAGCGCTGGAATGTGCGGCCGCCGCCAGTGGCTATCCGCTGCAGCTGCACCGCCACGACGGTTACGACCACAGCTACTATTTCATTGCCAGTTTCATCGAGGCGCAGCTGCGCTTTCACGCGCAGCATCTGTTTGCCCAGGCGGTGACAACAGATTGAGTTGTAAAGGGTTGGCCGCAGCAAGCGTTGCGGCCAAGCCCCTCGCCTGCCCTGTTTTGGGCTAGAATAGCCCGTTTCCTACTGCGGCTTTTCTTTGCACTCATGCATCTGGTTGCCTTTGGACTGAACCACCATACCGCGCCGCTGGCGATACGCGAACGGCTGGCTTTCCCTGCAGAAACGCTGCCAGGCGCCTTGTCACAGCTGGTCGAGTCCAAGGCTGCCCGCGAGGCGACCATCGTATCCACCTGTAATCGCACCGAGTTGTACTGCGCCACGCAGCAACCCGATGCGGCACTGGCCTGGCTGGCCAACTACCACGGCCTGAGCCTGGACGAGGTGCGCCCTTACCTGTACCAGCTGGATGCCAGCGAGACCGCGCGTCATGCCTTCCGCGTGGCGTCGGGGCTGGATTCCATGGTGCTGGGCGAGACGCAGATTCTGGGGCAGATCAAGGATGCGGTGCGGGTGGCCGAAAACGCCGGCACGCTGGGCAGCCTGCTCAACGGCCTGTTCCAGAAAACGTTTTCCGTGGCCAAGAATGTACGCAGCCAGACTGCCGTCGGTGCCAGCTCGGTGTCGATGGCCGCCGCCGGCGTCAAGCTGACCGAGCAGATCTTTGCCAGCATCAGCGAACTCAATGTGCTGTTCATCGGTGCCGGCGAGATGATAGAGCTGGTGGCCACCCACTATGCCGCGCGCCAGCCGCGCCTGCTGACGGTGGCCAACCGCACGCTGTCGCGTGGTGAAACCCTGGCCGCGCAGTTTGGCGGCAATGCCATCACCCTGTCCGAGCTGCCGGAACAGCTGCACAAATATGATGTGGTAGTCAGCTCGACTGCCAGCCAGCTGCCCATCATCGGCAAGGGTCTGGTCGAGCGGGCCATCAAGGCGCGCCGCCACCGGCCGATGTTCATGCTGGACCTGGCCGTACCACGCGATATCGAAGCCGAAGTCGGCCAGCTTGATGATGTCTACCTGTACACCGTCGATGATATCGCTGGCATCGTCGAAGTCGGCCAGCAGGCACGCAACCAGGCGGCCGAACAGGCCGAGCTGCTGATCAGCCACAGCGTCGGCGAATTTGTCGACTGGCTGAAAAAGCGCGACACCGTGCCGCTGATCCGCGCGCTGCGCGACGAGGCCGACCGCACGCGGCGTCACGCGCTGGAGGCCGCGCTCAAGCAGCTGGCCAAGGGCACGCCCCCCGAAAAAGTGCTGGAGACCCTGTCGGTCCAGCTCACCAACAAACTGATGCACCCGCCGACGCAGGCACTGTCATCCGGCAGTGGCGCGGCGCACGAGGCACAGGTCGAACTCATATCCCGCCTGTACCGCTTACACCCGGAGCAGTAATGAAACCGTCTATCGCGGCAAAACTCGCCCAGCTGGCTGACCGGCTGGAAGAGGTCACCCACCTGTTGGCATCCGAAAACGCCACTTCCGATATGGATACCTTCCGCAAGCTCACGCGTGAACACGCCGAGCTGACGCCGGTGGTAGAGACTTATCACGCCTTCCAGCAGTGCGAAGCCGATATCGAAACCGCCGGCGAGCTGTTGTCCGACCCGGACATGAAGGAATTCGCGCAAGAAGAGATTGCGGCCAACAAGGCACGCCTCGATCAGCTGGATCTCGATCTGCAAAAGCTGCTGCTGCCGAAAGACCCGAACGACGACAAGAACATCCTGCTGGAAATCCGCGCCGGTACCGGCGGCGACGAAGCAGCGCTGTTTGCCGGCGACCTCTTGCGCATGTACACGCGCTATGCCGAACGCCAGCGTTGGCAGACCGAAATCCTGTCGGCCAGCGAATCCGATCTCGGTGGCTACAAGGAAGTCATCGTGCGTATCGCCGGTGACGGTGCTTACTCGCGCCTGAAATTCGAATCCGGCGGCCACCGTGTACAGCGCGTACCGGCCACCGAAACCCAGGGCCGCATCCACACCTCGGCCTGCACCGTTGCCGTGATGCCCGAGGCTGACGAAATCGCCGAAGTGGTGCTGAATCCGGCCGATCTGCGTATCGATACCTACCGCGCCAGCGGTGCCGGCGGTCAGCACATCAACAAGACCGACTCGGCCGTGCGTATCACCCACTTGCCGACCGGCATCGTCGCCGAATGCCAGGATGGCCGTTCGCAGCACGCCAACAAGGCCAGCGCCATGCGCGTGCTGGCGGCGCGTATCTACGACATCCAGCTGCGTGCCCAACAGCAGAAGGAAGCCGCCGAGCGCAAGAGTCTGGTCGGCTCCGGTGACCGTTCCGAGCGCATCCGCACCTACAACTACCCGCAAGGCCGTATCACCGACCACCGCATCAATCTGACTCTGTACAAGCTGGATTACGCGATGGATGGCGATCTGTTCGAGCTGACCGATGCCCTGGTGGCCGAGCAGCAAGCCGAATTGCTGGCGCAACTCGCCGACTGATTCCGATTCTGTCCGGATAAAAAAAGCAGCCCTTAGTGGCTGCTTTTTTTATTTCCGATTCCGTTCGTATTAATTTATTCAAATAGCAAATAAATCTCAAATTAATATAATTATCAAAATATTAGTTTCACATTAAATGCCAATGTGCAATTTTAATTCTCACAATTCGAATTAAAGGCAATTTGTATTAATATGCGCGACTTTGCCATCTTGCCGGGCTCTGTCCGGTTTCGCCAGCAATCCGGAGCGCACCATGTCATTCAAATTGTCTATCCGCCATAAACTGTTACTGGGTTTTGGCAGCATTCTGCTGCTGCTGATCCTGATGATAGCGATCAGCCTGCAAAAAATGGCCGAGATCCAGGGCGAGCTCGACCACATGATGAATAACCGCTACCCCAAGGTAGAGGATGCCAATCGTCTGGTGCGCAATATGCTGGAGAACAACAGCCTGCTGCTGGAAGCCATGCAGAAAGCCACGCCGGAAGATGCCAAGGCCGTGCTGGACAAGATGAAGGGCAATATCACGCTGAATAACGAAATCTTTGCCCGGTTTGACCAGACCGTAAGCACCGAGGATGGCAAGGCCTTGCTGCAGCAGCTGCACAAAGACCGCCAGGCGGTGCGTGTCTCGCTGGTCAATCTGCTGCCCTATATCGAGCAGAACCGTTATTCCGAAGCCCAGACCGCCTATGACGAGTTTGCCCCGATTACCGCCCGTTTTCTGGATGATATGGTGCAGTTTGCCCAGTATCAGGCCAATGAAATGCGCGTGCGCCAGCAGGAAGCTGCCAGCCATTACCAGAATACCCGCCTGCTATTGCTGATTCTGGGTGGTTTGTCGCTGCTGGCCGGCCTTGCCATTGCCCTGACCCTGTCCTCTCGTATGGCCGGCAAGTTGGCCGCAGCGGTCACCTTCAGCCAGAAAATTGCCGCCGGTGACTTTACCCCGATGGCGCAACAGCATTACCGCGAAGGCGGCGATGAAATCCAGCAGCTGCTGGCCGCACAAGAGCAGATGCGCGCCCAGCTGGCCGGCGCCCTGCAAGAAGTGCATCACAATGCCGCCCAGGTGGCCGCTGCCGCCATCCGTCTGAACGATGCCTCGCAACATGTAGCCAACGGTGCCCAACGCCAGGCAGATTCCACCGCCTCTGCCGCTGCCACCTTGGAGCAGCTGACCGTCAGCATCAATCACGTGGCCGACAATGCCGGCGACGCCTCGCATCAGGCCAACCAGGCCGGCAAGCTGGCCGAACAGGGCAGCCGCGAAGTCTCCCATTCGGTGCAGCGCATTGCCATGGTCAGCCAGCATGTCAGCGATACGTCCAGCCAGATCGACGCGCTGACCGGCGAAGTGCAGGCCATCGGCAATATCGTCACCGTCATCCGCGATGTGGCCGACCAGACCAATCTGCTGGCGCTGAACGCCGCCATCGAAGCCGCTCGTGCCGGCGAGAGCGGCCGCGGCTTTGCCGTAGTGGCCGACGAAGTACGCAAGCTGGCCGAGCGCACCACGGTCTCGGCCGAAGAAATCACCCGCATGATTGCCGCCATCCAGCACAACGCCGGCCGCGTGGTCGAGCGCATGGAGCAGAGCCGCCAGAGCGTCAGCGACGTCACCGCCAGCGCCGGCAACAGCTCGCAAGCCATGCAGCAGGTGCGTCACAGCGCCGAAGGCGTGCTGGAGGCGATCAGCCATATCAACCACGCACTGACCGAGCAACGCAGCGCCAGTCAGGGCCTGTCGCGCGATATGGAGGCCGTCGCCCACATGGCCGAGGAAAACAGCCGCACCGTCGGCCAGCTGGCCGACTCCTCGCGCCAGTTGCAGCAATCGTCCGATGCGCTGCGCCAGGTGGTGTCACGCTTCCGTATCTGAGTTTTTCCGCCTCAAGACAGCCCGGCTCATGCCGGGCTTTTTCATATGCGGAATAGAAGGCAGGGTTAGACTTTTAGGCAAAAACGGTATTAGGCAAACGCCCTTGCCGTATATAGTATGTAGCGTTCTAAAGCCTGTCCCATTACTGCTTGTTGGAGAATAAGACGATGCGCATTGCCGACTCCGTGACCGACCTGATTGGCAACACCCCACTGGTACGCCTGAACCGGATTACCGACGGTGCGGCCGCCACCGTGGTTGCCAAACTGGAATTCTTCAATCCCGGCCACAGCGTGAAAGACCGTATCGCCGTGGCGATGATCGACGCCGCCGAACAGGCCGGCAAGATCGGCCCGGATACCGTCATCGTCGAGCCGACTTCGGGTAATACCGGCATCGGCCTGGCCATGGTATGTGCCGCGCGCGGCTACAAGCTGAAGATCACCATGCCGGAAACCATGAGCAAGGAACGCCGTCAGCTGCTGCGCGCCTATGGTGCCGAGCTGATCCTGACCCCCGGCCCGGATGGCATGGGCGGCGCGATTGCCAAGGCCCGCGAAATCGTTGCGGCCAACCCTGACAGCCACTTCATGCCGCAGCAGTTCGAAAACCCGGCCAATCCCGAGGTTCACCGCAACACCACCGCCGAAGAAGTGTGGCGCGATACCGATGGCCAGATCGACATCTTCGTTGCCGGCGTGGGCACCGGCGGCACCATTACCGGTGTCGGCGAAGTACTGAAGGCCCGCAAGCCGGGTGTGCAGATCGTGGCGGTCGAGCCGGATGCCTCGCCGGTACTGTCCGGTGGTGCCAAGGGCCCGCACCCTATCCAGGGCATCGGCGCCGGCTTCGTGCCACCGATTCTCAACACCGGCGTCTACGACGAAATCATCCGCGTGAAGAACGACGACGCGATGACGACGGCGCGCAATGTCGCCACCCAGGAAGGCGTGCTGGTCGGCATTTCCTCCGGTGCTGCCGTTTGGGCCGCGCTGGAGCTGGCCAAGCGCCCGGAAAACGCCGGCAAGCTGATCGTGGTGGTGATTCCGTCCTTCGGCGAGCGCTATCTGTCCACCGCGCTGTTCGAGCATCTGGCCGGCTAAGCCCGCCCTGCTCACAGCAGAAGCCATGCCTGCCGGCATGGCTTTTTTCATGCGGCCAACCTTGCTGAGCGCCACGGCTATCCGTACAATGCGCGGCTGCCTTTTGCGGCAGATTCACATTGTCTTTCAATGCTTTAGGGTTAGCTGTGGCAGATATCAACCGACTCGACACCTGGGTCAAATACAAGAACGGCCTGTGCCAGGACTGCATGGGCAGCTGCTGTACCATGCCGGTGGAGATTCGCCTGCCCGACCTCGTGCGCATGGGGTTGGTTGACGAGTTCGAGCTGGAAGAGCCGATCAAGAACATCGCCAAACGGCTGGAAAAACAGCGCGTCATCCAGCACTTCAACTTCAAGATGAGTTTGTTCACCCTGGCCCAGCGCTCCAACGGCGACTGCCTGTATCTGGATGCCAAAAGCCGCTTGTGCACCATCTACGACAAACGCCCCGACACCTGCCGCAATCACCCGAAAATCGGCCCGCGCCCCGGTTTTTGCGCCTACACCCGCAACCCGCTAGCCAAACGGAGCCCGGCATGAGCACCCAAACCAATAATCCGCTGCATGGCATTACCCTGCAGAAAATCGTCGAAACCCTGCAGGAACGTTATGGCTGGGAAGGTCTGGCCAGCCGCATTCCGGTGCGCTGTTTCCAGCACGACCCCAGCCTGAAATCCAGCCTCGCCTTTCTGCGCCGCACACCATGGGCGCGCGAGAAGGTCGAACAGCTGTATCTGCAAACGCTCAAACCGGCCAAGGCTGCGAGTAGCAGCGGCGGCGGCAAGGCCCCGACCGTGCTGTTTGGCAGCAAAAAGTAATTCATATCGAAATTCTACAATAAGGCCAAGTGATTCTTTAACAACAGCCACTGACCGCGCACTGGTATTTAACTGGCAGAAGCCCTTATCATCGAGAATCCTTCTCAAACAGAGCCTCAAGATGCCCATCAAGACCAGGCAACGCCTGCTGGCCAGCGCCCATGCGCGCATGAGCCAGGATAGCGAACAGGAATGCCTGTCTTCATTGCGCCAGACCATGCTGCACTTGCAGGCGCTGGCGCAGCGCATCCCCGGCAGCTGTGCTACCACCCTGTGCTGGAGCCATGCCCACCATGGCAATCTGCCCGAAGTCGCCCGCGCCCTGCAGCTGACGCCACGTCAGCTGAAACTGCGGCTGATGCGCACCCTGCTTGGCCTGCGCCTGCTTGAGCAGACCGGCAGCCCCCCCTCCAGACAGCAGGTGCAAGCCGCTTACTGCCTGCTGTATTCACGGCTTTATCCGCAACGTACAGCCCAGCTGCAACACTGGTTAAGCTGCAGCGTGCGACATGGCGAGTTCCTGCATTTCGAGCGCCTGTGGCAGCAACTGCTGGATCCGCAAGCCTTGCCGGCATTGCTGCAAGCCGCCAGCACGCTGAGCCTCGCCCAGCGACTCTGGCTGCAGGTGCAACGCTGGCTGTCGCCGTACTACCTTGCCCACCTGCTGCACAGCCGCGCAGCACACTGACCTTCCTCGGCCCCCCCCTCTACACCAGCACGCTGGCCATTTGCACAAACATCTTTGCGCCTTGAGCAAAAGACGCGCAGCCCGTCAGCTGGCATGCTGCCCGGCTAGTGCGCCAATGCAACTCATTATCAACTACTGGAATTCCCGGATGAAAACCCCATTCCGCCAGGGCTTGTATGCCCTGCTGCTGGCCAGCTGCATTGCGCCGGCCAGTGCCGTCGTCGTGAAAGATATTGCCGGTCGCAGCGTCAATGTGCCGGACAAGGTAGAACGCATCCTGCTGGGCGAAGGCCGCCTGTTTTACGCACTGTCGCTGCTGGAAGGCAACAAGCCGCTGGCACGCATTGCCGGCTGGCAGGGCGACTTCCGCAAGCTCGACCCGCAAGGTTATAGCGCTTACCGCCAGCAGTTTCCCGAGATCGACCGCATCCCGCTGATCGGCGAAACCTCGGAAGACACCATCAGCGCCGAAAAAGTGCTGACGCTGAAGCCGGATCTGGCGATTTTCAGCATCTCGGGCCACGGCCCCGGCCTCGATAACCCGGTGGTGCAGCAGCTGACGCGCGCCGGCGTGCCGGTGATTTTTGTCGACTTCCGCAACAAGCCTATCGAACACACCGTGCCCAGCCTGCGACTGATGGGCAAGGCCATCCAGCGCGAAAAACAGGCCGAGGCGTTTGCCAGCTTTTACGATGGCAAGCTTGCGGATATCCGCAAGCGCCTGCAAGGCGTGAAACAGCGGCCACTGGTGTTTGCCGATGTACGCGCCGGCACTTTTGATGTGCCGACCACCGCGGGCAAGGGCAGCTTCGGCGAGATGATCGAGCTGGCCGGCGGCCGCAATCTGGGCAGCAGCCTGCTCGACAAGCCGCTGGGTCAGGTGAATATCGAGCATGTGCTGGTGCAGCAACCGAGCCACTATATTGCGACCGGCGCAGCCGGCAAGACCGATCCGCAAGGCATCCGTCTGGGTGCCAGCAGCAGCCGCGCCGATGCGCTGGCCAGTCTGAAAGTTGCGGCCAACCGTGATCAGCTCAAGGGTTTGCCGGCCGCCAAAAGCCAGAACGTGATGGCCGCCTGGCATGTGTTCTACGTGGTGCCGCAGCACATCGTGCTGATCGAGGCGATGGCAAAGTGGCTGCATCCGGCCCAGTTCAAGGACCTTGATCCGGCCAAGACTTGGGCGCAGCTGCATCAGCGCTTTGGGGCACTGACGCCAAGCGGTACCTACTGGGTGCAGCCATGAGTGTCAGCGCCAGCCTGCCGGCAGAGCCAGCCGACGTTGGCCGCAGCTATAGCCGGCTGATGCGCCAGCGCACAGCCTGGCTGCTGGCCTGGGTCGCCATCATCTTCGCCTCGCTGCTGCTCGACTTTACCGTCGGCCCGTCCGGGCTGGGCCTTGCCGAGCTGTTCGCCGCCCTGCAAGGCCAGGGCGAGCTGATGCACCAGATCATCGTCTGGGACATTCGCCTGCCTTACGCCCTGCTGGCCATCGTGGTCGGCATGGCGCTGGGGCTGGCTGGTGCCGAGATGCAGACCGTGCTCAATAATCCGCTGGCCAGCCCGTCTACCCTCGGCCTGTCTTACGCGGCGGCGCTCGGTGCCTCGCTGGCCATCGTGCTGCAGGCCAGCCTGCCGGGTATCCCTGCCGGCTGGCTGGTGCCGACCAATGCCTTCCTGTTTGCCATGGCGGCCGCCTTGCTGCTGGACGTCGTCGCGCGCTGGGGCCGCATGAGCAGCAATTCGGTGGTGATGTTCGGCATTGCGCTGGGTTTCAGCTGCAATGCGCTGCTGTCGCTGGTGCAGTTTGCCGCCAGTGCCGAGGCGCTGCAAAGCATGGTGTTCTGGACCATGGGCAACCTGTCGCGCGCCAGCTGGAGCAATATCAGCCTGCTGACACTGGTGCTGGCGATCTGCCTGCCGTGGGCGCTGCGTCACAGCTGGCGACTGACGGCGCTGCGTCTCGGAGAAGACCGCGCCGCCAGCTTCGGCATCGATGTGCGCCGCCTGCGCCTTGCCACCCTGCTGCGCGTCAGCCTGCTGGCCGGCACCGCGGTGGCCTTTGCCGGAACCATCGCCTTTATCGGCCTGGTCGCCCCGCATATCGCGCGCAAGCTGTTCGGCGAGGATCACCGCTTTTACCTGCCGGCCTCGGCGCTGATAGGTGCGGCCGTGCTGTCCTGGGCCTCGCTGGCCTCCAAGACCTTGCTGCCCGGCATCATCATTCCGGTCGGCATCGTCACCTCGCTGGTCGGCATTCCCTTCTTCATGCTGGTGGTGCTGCGTCAGGGGAGAAGCGCATGAGCGGCCTGCAACTGCAACAACTGGCCGCCCGCTATGGCGAGCGCGTCATCCTGCACGATGTCAGCAGCAGCCTGTTGCCGCGCGGCGAAGTCACCGCAGTGCTGGGGCCGAATGGCTGCGGCAAATCCACCTTGCTGAAGGCATTAGCCGGCCTGCTGCCGGCACGCGGCCGACTCTTGCTGGATGGCCGCGACCTGTCGACGCTGAGTCTGGAGGCGCGCGCGCGCCACATCGTCTACCTGCCGCAAAGCCTGCCGCCTTCGCTGCATCTGCGCGTGTTCGAGTCGGTGATGGTGGCGGCCAACGCCGGCCGCCTCGGCCTGCAAAACCGCCAGCAGACGGCCGAGGTCGACAGCCTGCTGCAACGGCTAGGCATTGCCGCGCTGGGCATGCGCTTTCTGGATGAACTTTCCGGTGGGCAGAAACAGCTGGTCGGCCTGGCGCAGGCGCTGATCCGCCAGCCTGATCTGCTATTGCTAGACGAGCCGCTGTCGGCGCTGGATCTGAATCACCAGTTCCAGGTAATGCAGCTGGTCGCCGACGAGACCCGCCGCCGCCAGATCGTGACGCTGGTGGTGCTGCACGACATCAATATTGCCCTGCATCACACCGCACGCAGCCTGTTGCTGAAAGACGGCCGGGTGCTGGCTTGCGGCCAACCCGCCGACGTTATCACCCCGGCCGCACTGGCCAGCGTGTATGGCGTGCGCGCGCGTATCGAGGCCTGCTCGCGCGGCCGCCTGAACGTGATGATCGATGGCAGCCTGGCTGCCTGAATCTGACCGGGCCGGCGCTGTCGGCCCTTTTTTGTGAGGAAATCGCGATGCCGCCACCAAGCAATCGCCGTTACAACTACACCGCCCGGGTCGTGGCCAAACAGATGCTGACACCGCGCATGTGCCGCGTCAGCCTGAGCTGCCCCGAGTTTGCCGAGTTCCATCACGACAACGGTATCAACATCAAGCTGTACTTTGAGCGCGCCGATGGCAGCCGCGCCTCGCGCGCCTATACCGTCAGCCATTTTGACCCGGCCACGCTGCGCCTCGATATCGACTTCCTGCTGCATGAGCCGAACGGTATCGCTGCCGAATGGGCAGAAACCGCCGAGATCGGCAGCAACCTCGACATCATGGGGCCACGGGTGCTTATCGACATGAGCAGCAGCCCGCAAGTGCTGCTACTGGGCGATTTGTGCGCGCTGCCGGCGATCAGCCGCCAGCTGGCCAGCTTGCCGGCTGATGCCATCGGTCAGGCACTGATTGCCGTGCCTGACCAACACGAAATCATCGATCTGGCTCACCCGGCCGGGGTGAAGATTCAATGGGTGGTCGATGAGGCAGTCGATGCCCTGCTGCCCGCGCTGGCCGCCCTGCCGCCAGACAGCTGGCAACAGGCATTCCTGTGGTGCACCGCCGAATCCGGCGTGGTGCGTCGCACCCGGGAATATTTTGCCAGCCACGGCCGGCCGGGGCGCGCCAATACCTATCTGGTCGGCTACTGGAAACAGGGGCTGGATGAAGACAGCTATCACGGCATTCGTCACGACGAGATGGACGAGGCCTGAGCCGGTTGCGGCCAACCTTGGCCGCAACACGGCAGCTGTGGCAGCATGGCAGGCTTGTTGACCGGAGCCTGCCATGACCACCCCCACCCTGCTCGACGCCAGCGGCCTGATCGCCGCCCAGCGTGAATTTGCCGCCGAACGCCAGTGGCAAGCCTTCCACACCCCGCGCAATCTGATGCTGGCACTGACCGGCGAAGTCGGCGAACTGGCCGAGCTGTTCCAGTGGCTGACGGATGAAGAAGCCGCCCGCATTGCCGACGACCCGACCCGCAAACTGCGCCTGCAGGAAGAGATCGCCGACGTGATGATGTATCTGGTGCGCCTGGCCGATGTCTGTGAGGTCGATCTCGATCATGCCCTGCGCGACAAGATCCAGAAGAATGCCCGCAAATATCCGGCCGGCGCCGCGGCTTATCTCTTGCAGAAATAACCATGCCTTTAGCATGGATGACACAGCCGCAGCCGCTAAAGCCAACAAAGGAAATCAAATATATCTGCCATTTTTAAACAATGAATTTAAATTCATTTGATATGCCTGATTTCCCAATTGGCATTGTGATACCCTGCCGGCTGTCATCAATGCCTTGATTTCACACGATGAATCCGACTGACCCTCTGAGCTTCCGCCCCTGCCAGGAACCCGGTAGCGACCGCCTGCGGCAAGTTTTGCTGCACCTGCCGCAACCGCTGGTGCTGTATGCGGCCAACGGTCAGCTCGAATATCTGAATCCGGCGGCGCAGGAGCTGCAAGTGCCGCACCTGAGCCAGATCAGCAGTGCCGCCGCCCCGCTCAATCGCGAGGTAAGACTGAATGATAGCCATGGCAATGTGCGCCACTTTCTGATCAACAGTCAGCTGCTGCGCAATAGCGCCGGCGAAGTGGATGGCCTGCTGGAAAGTTACACCGACATCACCCATCAGCAACAGGAAGCGCAACGGCTGCAGCTGCTGCAAGGCCATCTGCTGGAACTGGCTCATCGTGACTCGCTGACCAATCTGGCCAATCGCCGCTTTCTGGAGCTAGCCCTCGAAAAGCTGGCCGCCGACAAGGAACAGCGCGTCGTCGCCCTGCTGTATGCCGATCTGGACGGCTTCAAACCGGTCAATGATATCCATGGCCATATCGTCGGCGATGCCGTACTGGGCCGGGTTGCCGATCGCCTGCGCCAGACACTGCGCGGCACCGATCTGCTGGCGCGTATCGGCGGTGACGAGTTTGCCATCCTGCTCGACGGCATCAGCGAGGCCGGTGCCAAGGCAGTGGCCAGCAAGATCATCCAGGCGATTGCCACGCCATTTGCCGACTTTCCGCCGCCCAACCAGCTGGGCATTTCCATCGGCATCTGCATGTTCCGCACCGGCCCCGGCATGAGCAAGGAACTGTTCCTGCAGGCAGACCTGGCGATGTATCGCGCCAAACGCCGCGGTGGCAAACAGTTCGAGCTGACCACGCTGGGCGAATGATCCGCTCTGTGACATAAAAAATGGCCGTGTAAACGGCCATTTTTTATGGGTGAAACGGGTTTCACATGAAACGCAGCGGATTAATGCCCCACTTCTCCGGCGACTCGTGCTTGACGATCTTGTCACCGCCACCAAAGCCCAGCGGCCGCGACAGGTCGACAATCTCGGGCTGCAGATAGACATTGCTCTTGGTACTGAAAATCACCTTGACCTTGGGCGTCAGCAGACTGCCTTCGTTTTGTTCGACCACCACGCCAAGCTTGCCCGACTCCAGCAACACCAGCGTCCCCAGCGGATAAATGCCGACACAGCGCATGAAGGCCTGCACCAGCTTGGGGTCGAAATGGTACTTCGACCATTCGTAAATCTTGCGCAACGCATCAGTCGGTGGCATGCCCTTGTGATAGCAACGATCGGCGGTAATCGCATCATAGACATCGACAATCGATGACATCTTCACCAGCGTCGAAATGTCGTCACCCTTGAGCTTGTGCGGATAGCCACTGCCATCCACCCGTTCGTGATGCTGCAGGGTGATATCGAGCGGAATCTGCGCAATTTCCGGCGTGCGGCACAGAATGTCATAGCCATCTTGCGGATGCTTGCGGATGATGTCGAATTCTTCTTCGGTCAGCCGGCCCGGCTTGTTCAGCACCTCGTCCGGCACCAGCGCCTTGCCGGTATCGTGCAGCAGGCCACCTAGGCCGGCAAGACGAATGGTTTCGCGATCCATGCCGGTCGCACGGCAGAAGGCAATCATCAGCGTGCCGACACTGACCGAATGCAGAAAGGTGTAGTCGTCCTTGTTCTTGATGCGCAGCAGCGTCATCAGCGCACCGCTATTGCTGAGCACCGACTCGGTAATCGATTCGATCATCGGGTCGACCTGCTCCAGCTCGACCGCCTTGCCCAGCCGCACGTCCTGCATCACGGTTTTGACCAGCGTCTGCGCCTGGTTCTTGATACGGGCGGCGCGGCCAACCTCGTCAGCAAAAGACAGCCGGATCACCGGCGCCTCCTGCCGCGTCACCACCTCGATCATTTCCTTGTGCAGGGTTTCCCTC
This sequence comes from Vogesella lacus, assembly GCF_979366295.1. Taxonomy (NCBI): domain Bacteria; kingdom Pseudomonadati; phylum Pseudomonadota; class Betaproteobacteria; order Neisseriales; family Chromobacteriaceae; genus Vogesella; species Vogesella lacus. The sequence goes on along the minus strand of NZ_CEETQT010000004.1, from coordinate 99,773 downwards.
ACCTCTTGCAGGGTCGGCGCGTGCTTGAAATCCAGCCCCTTGTCGGTGTCGATATAGACCTCGCGGATACCGGCCTCGGCCACCTTCTGCACTTCGTCTTCGGTCTTCACCAGAAAGCGCTTGCGAAAGAAGGGATGCGACGTCCAGTCGCAATTGAGGTCATGGATATACATGCCGACCTTGAGGGCCTCGATAGGGATGCACTTGATCATGGCACGGTCACCGCTTTGGCTATCTGCTTCAGTATTGGAAAGTGATGGCAGTTTAACAACTCTGCTGCCACACGCCAGCCTCCAGCACTATCGAACTGCTTGTGCCAGCACAAAACAATTGCCAACTATGAAATACATAATTTAATTTTATCTTAAATAATAACAATATTCCAAAATCATATATGGAGTTGCCAATGGAGCACACAAGGGAGAAATGGGGCCATCTGGGCCATCGCATCATCATCGCCACCGGCGTTGCCGTGACGATCGGTTTCGTCAGCATGATCGGCATCATCGCCAAGGAGAGCTACGACAATGATGTGGAACACGGCTACCAGTTGGCCGCCGAACAGGCTGGCCGCATTGCCGACAAGCTGGATGCCAAGCTCGACATTGGCTTTGCCACACCACGTAATGTCGCCAGTGCCATTGGCGGTTTACAGCGCGCCAATCTGGTTGAGCGCAAGGCGGTAGACCAGATCCTGCTGAACACGCTGGATCACACCCCCGGCGTCATCGGCATCTGGATGTTGTGGGAGCCGAATGCCCTTGATGGCAAGGACGATGCCTTCCGCCTCGACTGGCCAAAACACGACCCGACCGGCCGCTATTCGCCATATATCGTGCGGGGCAGTGACGGCAAGGCCGTGCAGGACACCATGATGTCGTCCGACCGTGTCGAACAATTCCCGCAGTGGAAAGACAAGCTGCAAGCGTATCAGCCCGACTACGAAAAAGGCGGCTGGGGCGATTTCTACTTCGTACCCAAGAGCCGCGGCCGCGATACCGTCACCGAGCCCTTCTTCTACGAAGTACAGGGCAAGCAGGTGCTGGAAAGCTCGCTGGCCGTGGTCATGAAGGATGCGGCCGGCAAGATGCAGGGGGTGTCGGCGGTCGATCTGGCACTGGATGACCTGCAAAAGGAATTCGGCAGCATCCGCCTGTACGAGACCGGCTATGTGCGCATGCTGTCCGAAGGCGGCAGCTATATCGTCAACCCGGACAGCAAGCTGCTGGGCAAGACCGTGGACAAGGGCGATGCCCTGGCCGCGCAGCTCGACAAGGTGCGCAAGGGCGAGGACTTTGTCTATGAAGACGGCGGCTTCACCCACTTCTTCTATCCGGTCAGCATTGCCGATACCGGGCAGTTCTGGTCTGTCGGCATCAGCATCCCGACCGCCGCCATTTCGGCAGCGGCCACCACCCAGCGCAATCAGGCCATGCTGATCGGTGCCATCGCCATCGCGCTGATTCTCGGCATCCTGGCGGTACTGATTCGCCGCATGACCCTGCCGCTGAACACCCTGGCCGACACCATGGAACAGCTGTCGTCCGGCAAGGGCGATCTGACCGTGCGCCTCGATATCCGCAATCGCGATGAAATAGGCCGCACCGCCAGCGCCTTCAACCGCTTCATCGACAGCCTGCACGGCATGTTTGTCGAAGTGCGCGAACAAAGCCTGTCGGTCAGTCGCGCTGCCCAGCAGCTGGCCAGCTCGGCACAGCAGGTCGAATCCGCATCCAACCAGCAGTCCGAAGTCGCCAGCTCGACCGCTGCCGGTGTCGAGCAGATCACCGTCAGCGTGCATCACATCGCCAGCACTGCCGGCGAAGCCGAAACCCTGGCCAACAGCAGCGGCGAACTGACCAGCCACAGCATGCAGACGGTGGAGCAGGTCGCCAGCGAAATCCAGCGCATGACCGAAAACATGCAGCAACTGGGTGAGCGCATGAATCTGCTGGGCGAGCGCTCAGGCGAGGTCAACAGCATCGTCGGCGTGATCAAGGACATTGCCGACCAGACCAATCTGCTGGCGCTGAACGCCGCGATCGAGGCGGCCCGCGCCGGCGAACAGGGCCGCGGCTTTGCCGTGGTGGCTGACGAGGTGCGCAATCTGGCTGGCCGCACCGCCGAGGCGACGGTAGAAATCAGCCGCATCGTCGAAGCCATCGGCCTGAATACCCGCGAGGCGGTGGATGATGTCCGCAACAGCAGCCAGATGGTGGCCACCAGTGTCGGCATTGCCAATCGCGCGCGCGAAGTGATGCAGGACGTGCACCAGCAAAGCCGTCATCTGGTGGAGTACATGGCGAATATGGCCGGCTCCACCCGCGAACAGTCGGCGGCCTCGACCGAAATCGCGCGCAATGTCGAGCAGATCAGCGAGATGGCGCAGACCAACAGCCATACCGCGCGCGAAGTCCGCCATGCTGTCGAGCAGTTGCAGGACATGGCCAGCCGGCTCGAGCAGCTGGTCGGCAACTTCCGCCTGTAAAAAACGCCTGCGGCCAACTGTGCCGCAGGCTACCCCTCGCGGCACGGATTTCGTATAATCCGCCGGTTTGCTTTGCGAGACCCGCCATGATCCGTGCTACGCCGCCACAACCTGCTTTTTGCTGCCCGCTCCGGCAGCGACAGGGTCGTTTGCGCGGTGTCCGTGAGGATGCCGGGCCTTGCCATTGCACTGAATAAAGCTCCTGATCCCGGATCAGGGGCTTTTTTTTCAGCCGTTCAAGTGACACACCAAGGTGACCAACATGCCAAACCCGCTTTATCGCAAGCACATCATCTCGATACCGGATTTCACGCGCGAGGAACTGGAACTGGTCGTCGATACCGCCGCGCAACTGAAAAGCCAGCCGCGTGCCGACCTGCTGCAAAACCGCTTGCTGGCCACCTGCTTTTTCGAGCCGTCCACCCGCACCCGCCTGTCGTTCGAGACCGCCGTGCAGCGCTTGGGCGGCAATATCATCGGTTTTGCCGATGCGGCCAACACCTCGGCCAAGAAGGGTGAAACCCTGGCCGACACCGTGCGCATGATCAGCGGCTACACCGACGCCATCATCATGCGTCACCCGAAAGAAGGCGCGGCGCGTGTCGCCAGCGAATTCTCCAGCGTGCCCATCATCAATGGCGGTGACGGTGCCAACCAGCATCCGTCGCAAACCCTGCTCGACCTGTTCAGCATCCGCGAATCGCAAGGCCGCCTCGACAATCTGACCGTGGCCTTTGTCGGCGACCTCAAATACGGCCGCACCGTGCATTCGCTGGCGCAGGCGCTGTCGCTATTCGGTGCCAAGTTCTACTTTGTCGGCCCGGAAGCACTGGCGATGCCGGACTATCTGTGCCAAGAGCTGGACGAAAAAGGCATCAGCTACAGCACCGCCGCCACCATCGAGGAAGTGATTCCGCACATCGACATCCTGTACATGACCCGCGTGCAGCGCGAGCGCTTTGACGAGGCCGAGTACAAGAAGATCCAGGGCCAGTTCATCCTCAAGGCCGACATGCTGCGCCATGCCCAGCCGCATATGAAGATTCTGCACCCGCTGCCACGGGTGGACGAGATTGCCACCGATGTCGACGACACCCAATACGCCTACTATTTCGAGCAGGCGAGAAACGGCGTGTTTGCGCGCCAGGCGCTGCTGTCCCTGGTTCTGAACGAAACGGTGTGAAAGGAAAAACCATGAGCGATAAAGTCTACGCCCGCAATGTCGAAGCCCTGAAAAACGGCACCGTTATCGACCACATCCCGGCCGGCCAGGGTCTGCGCATTCTGCGCCTGTTCAAGCTGGCCGAGTACGGCGAGCGCGTCACCGTCGGCCTGAACCTCAGCAGCCGCCACATGGGCAGCAAGGATCTGGTCAAGGTCGAAAACGTGGTGCTGACCGAAGACCAGGCCAACGAGCTGGCGCTGTTCGCGCCGCGCGGCACGGTCAGCGTGATCGAGAACTTCGAGGTAGTACGCAAGCAGAAGTTGGTGATTCCGGACACGGTCGAAGGCATCTTCGCCTGCCCGAACTCCAACTGCATCTCGCATGTCGAGCCGGTGAAAACCCATTTCACCGTGCGTGTCGGCGAGCACGACACCAAGATGAAGTGCAAATACTGCGAAAAAGTCTTCAGCAAGGACATCGTGGTCGACGCCCGCTAAGTCGTGCACAAGGTTGGCCGCAAGCCTGCGGCCAACCTTGTCGCCCATGAAAAACGCCGCATCGTCTGATGCGGCGTTTTTGCGGTCAGGCCGGTGATCAGCGGCGTGACTTGCGCTTGCTCTTGCGTGCCTTGCGTTCCGGCTTGGTGCTGCTCTTGCCCAGCTCGGCCTGCTTGCCACTCAATGCCACCTTGCGGGCCTCGGTATTGGCCAGGTGACGATCCATCTCGGCCAGCAGCTTGCCCGGCACATTCATGCGACGCGACAGCTCCTGCCCCTTCTGCAGCTGCTCGGCGCTCAGGTCCTGCACGATCTGGTTCATATTGCTGGCGGCCATGGCATTGCCCTGGGCGCGTGCCAGATTGTGCAACGCGTAGGCCAGCACATTGTCTTGCTTGATGCCCTGATTGCCATAGGTGTAGTAGATCACGCCCAGATTGTTCAGCGCGCCGACGTTGTACTTGCTGGCAGCCTTGCGATACCACGAGATCGCCTGCTTCAGATCGCGCTGCACGCCCTGGCCGTTCTCGTACATGCCGCCCAGGCTGAACTGTGCCGGCGCATGGCCCTGCTTGGCCGCGCGTTCGTACCAGCGGGCCGACTCGGCGTAATCCTGCTGCACGCCCTGACCGTTGTAGTACAGGAAGCCCAGATTGGCCTGTGCCGCGATGTGGCCCTGCTCGGCTGCCTTGCGGAACCACTCGGCAGCCTGTGCCGGGTCTTTCGCTACGCCTTCGCCCTTGGCCAGCGCCAGTGCCAGATTGGCCTGCGCATTCATGTCGCCCTGCTCGGCCGCTGCACGATACAGCGACGCAGCCTGATTCATGTCCTGCGCCACCTCTACGCCGCCTTGCAGCAGCTGAGCCAGTGCGTTCTGGGCGGCAGCATGCCCCTGACGGGCAGCCTTGCCATACCACTCGGCAGCTTCGGCAAAGTCGGCAGGAATACCGTTACCGCTTTCATACAGGCGGCCCAAGCCATATTGCGCCTCGGCATCACCCTGTTCGGCGGCCTTGCGATACCAGTTGGCCGCTTGCTGTTCGGCGGCTTTCTTGTACCACTTGGCTGCTTCGGCCGGATCTTTCGGTACGCCACGGCCATCCTGATACAGCTCGGCCAGTGCAGTCTGTGCATTGGCATGACCCTGTTCGGCAGCGGCACGATACCAGCTGGCGGACTGCACGAAATTACGCTCGATGCCACGGCCGTCCTGATACAGACCCGCCAAGGCGAACTGCGCATTCGCCATGCCCTGTGCCGCGGCACGGCCATACCAGTTGGCCGCCTCGGCCAGATCTTGCGGTACACCCTGACCATTCTGGTACATCTGGCCCAAGGCAAACTGCGCACGCGCATAGCCTTGCTCGGCCGATTTCAGCTGCCACTTGGCGGCTTCGATCAGATTGCGGCTAATGCCCTTGCCGCTGGCCAGCAGGCTGGCGTAGCTGAATTGCGCCTCGGCATTGCCCTGCTCGGCCGCGCGGCGGAACAAGGCCGCCGCCTGATTATTGTTCTGCGGAACGCCAACGCCCAGTTGCGCGATCTGCGCCAGCTGGGTGCGCGCCAGCGCATTGCCCTGCTTGGCCGCCAGACCATACCACTGCGAGGCCTTGGCAAAATCCTGCGGCACGCCACGGCCATACTGGTACATCATGCCCAGCTGGGTTTGCGAGGCGATATGCCCCAGCGTAGCGGCCTTTTCATACCAGCCCATCGCGGCCTGATAGTCTTGCGGCACCCCGGCGCCATTCTCCTGCAGCATGCCCAGATTGTATTGCGCCTCGGCACTGCCTTGCGCCGCAGCCATGCCAAACCACTTGGCGGCCTGCGCCAGATCCGGCACGGTGCCCTGCCCCTTCAGGTACATCTCACCCAGCAGCAACTGGATACCGCTATTGCCTTTCTCGGCAATCGGCGTCAGTTCCAGCAGTGCCGTGGCGTAATCCCCCTTGGTGTACGCCGCACGGCCTTCTTTCAGGCCCGCCATCACAGGCGAGCTCAGCAGCAGGCTGGACAGCAATACGGAAATAGCAATTTTTCTGTTCATGAGCGTTTCTTTATGGTGTCCGTGCGAACAAACCACGCCGCAGCAAGGCTTGCAACAGGATGCAGCAATATCTTGGCGGCTAGTTTAACGACTATTTTTAAGCTCTCAAAGGATTGCGATCATTCATCCGCCATTTAGCGAAGTGGCAGTGTTGCACGGACAAGGCAAAGCGGGCAGACGGTATCAGGCCGATAACACCAGACTCAGGCAGGCCATGCCGCGGGATTTTCTGCCGGCGTCCATCGATAAATACGGCGGCCAACCATGCGCTGCCGACTGACACCCGCCGACAAGCGGCCACCGTTACCACCCAATCCACAGCCTGGCCAGCCTCTGATACGCCTATCAGCAACCACGATATCTGCCATCACAAAAATTGATTTTGGTCGGCAAGCCCATGTTTGCCATGCACTTTGTCGCGGTAGGCTATGCTGAAGAATCGGGAAAAAACTGCTCACAGGAGGCCGCCATGTTTGATAGCCGCTTCTACTTTACCGGTGCCGGCGTGCTGGGTCTGATGTTTGCCCTGGCTGGCCAATGGGCCATGCTGATACTCATCATCTTCATCATGTTTCTCGGTATCTGGCAGGCCGACATCGAACAACAGCACGATGCCTCCAGCAACGCGCTGCACCGCATCATGCAACTGTTCGAACTCCCGCCCGAAACACCGGTCATGCCGCTTGACGGCTTTATCGGCCACCAGCTGCTGCATTACGAGCAAGGCGTCCCGGTATTTCAGCAGCTATTTGACGGCGAACACTACTGGGTGCTGCGAGGCTCGCAGGCCGAGCACGCCGCCATGCCCGGCGAAATCATCGTCTACCCCGGCATGATCTACCGGCCACGCGGAGACTGATCAGACTCAACCGGCAGCAGGTCGCCAGCCGGTGCCTGCAAACCCTTGCGGATTTCCGCCAGCATCACCCCCTCCTGTGCCAGACGTTGCATGCCGGCCGCCAGCCTGACACGGTCAGCCGGCGGCATGCGGTGCGACAGATACATCCCCACCCTGATGAATAATGGCGGTGAAAAAGCCAGCCGGTACAACGGCACGCCTTGGCCAACCGTCGCCACGCCCGCCCAGCTGGCCCCGTCAAACGCCACTGGCACCCGCCGCTGACCCAATTTGCGCAGCAGGCTGTCGCGGTCATTGCTGTACTCGATACGCTGTACCGCCCGGTAAGACTGCAACTTCTGCAAAAATGCCGGGGCCAGATGCACACCGTTCAGCATGCCGATGCGCACTCCCGGCGCGGCCAACGCCTGCTCGGCGGTGGCAAAGCCCTTCTCTACCGTCATCAGATACAACTGCATGCGCAGCAAAGGCACAAAATCGGCTTGCCCCTGCATCCCCTCCTGCACCCCCAGCTGAATGAAAAGCCGGCCATTGCCAAACATCGCATTGCGCCTTGCCATCGGCACCGGCAAAGGCGTCAGACGGCAATCGGTCAGATCTGACAAGCGCCCGGCCAAGTCAACCAGCAAGCCGCGCGGCTGGCCGCTCTTGTCTATGCGGTAAAGCATGCCGTGGCTCTCGGACACCGGGTACTGATAGTCGCAAGCCCAGCCCGACACCGCCCCGCACGCCAGCAATATGCCCAACCCGGTTTTGCGCATCCTCGCCTCCCGCTGTTTCTATCAAGCATATACCACCGGCAAACCTTGCTGCCTGATGTGTTTTCGACGCATGTTTTACCCCGCCCCAGCCGGCTCAATCATGCTGATAGAATGGCCAGATCGCGATACGGAATGCCGCCATGCTGCCCAAACCCCGCCTGACCCTGCTCGCCGCCGCAGTACTTGCGGCCAACCTTACCCATGCCACCCCGACCGCCAGCACGCCGTTTACGCCGGAGCAACAACAACTGATCCGCCAGATCAGCGCCAGCGAGGCGAATGGCCTGCTGCCGCAGGTGGCGAGTGCGGCGGCGGCCAACGTTGAGAAAACCATAGAAGGGGAAAAGCAGGCGATTGCAGTCGCCAAGGATGCGCTGGAGGTTGGCCGCAAATCGGTGGACTGGTGGCTCAGCAATATCAGCTTCTGGGTTGGCGGTCTGGGCCTGCTCATCGCCGTTGCCGGCATCGGCATCCCGCTGTGGATGGGGCGCAAGCAAAAGGCCGTGCAGGATGACATCACGCAAAAGCTGAAGCAAGCCGAAGCTGCGCAACAGCAAGCTGAAAAGCACGCCAACGAAATCGAAAAGCTGCGTGATAGCGCACAGTACAAAATCAGCCTGATTCCGAATGCAGAGCAGTTCACCGGCGCACTTTCTGCCGAAGTATTGGCCAAGCTGCGCGAAGAGAAACCACCTCAAATAGTAAAGCTGATTCAACAGGCTTGGGATGCACATGAAAAAGAAGACTGGGCAGCGGCCAAGCCCCTGTGGTCGTTGCTGAGTCTGATCGAGAGCCAGGATGCCAACGTCTGGTTCAACCTGGCGTATGCCGAACAACATTCGGGTGAAGACTGGCAACTGATCTGTGATGGTTATCATCGTGCTCATCTCTTAGAGCCTTCCGCAGTTGCCTGCAATAATTGGGGCAGTGCCTTGTCCGACTGGGCTCAAACCCTGACGGGCGAGGCGCAACAGCAACGCTTTGCCGAGGCCGATCAGCGCTTGGCCGAGGCCACTCGCCTGAAGCCGGACTATGCTAATGCCTACTACAACTGGGGCACTGCCTTGTCGGATTGGGCCAACACCCTGACCGGTGAGGCTCAACAGCAGCGCTTTGCCGAGGCCGATCAGCGCTTCTCCGAGGCGACTCGCCTTCGGCCGGGCGATGCTAGCGTCTACCACAACTGGGGCATTGCACTGATGGATTGGGCGAATACTCTGGATGAGGCAAAACGCGAGGTAATCCTCGCCAAAAATGAAATCGTCTCGAAACTTGCCGCTGACAGCCAGAATCCATACCACCTAGCCTGCTTGCGAGCACATCAGCAATCCTTCGATGAAGCAAGAACCCTGCTCAAACAGGCACGCGCAACTGCTCTCCTTCCCACCTATGCGCAGCTCAGCAGTGACAAACACTTGAACACCCTACGCGAACTCGACTGGTTCAAGGCCTTGCTGGCCGAGGTCAAGCAAGAGGAAGAACGACAAGCCGCAGCCGTCTGAACAGCGCGATATCGTCAGCCAGGTTGGCCGCATGCCGTAACAGGTTCGCGGCCAACTTTGTTTCGGGTCTGGTATCCGCTAGCGCGGATCATGATTCCAATGCCGGTTCCGCCCGGCAGACGGGACAGGGGCGGGTCGCCGCCCCTGACTACCCCCCTCGCCCCAAGCAGCGCGAAACCCCGTCAAGCCGACAACCGGCAAGGCGCGGCCAGACTCGTCGGGCGCTAACGTCGCCCGACTCAAACAGGCGGCCGCTTAAAACCTTGCCGGCCGACTGCCTGCCAGCGCGCCGCAAAAGGAGCATGGCCGCGATCGACCACGCTGGGTATTCATCGAAGTTTCGGTGCCTGCGGCCAAGGTTGCCCGCAATCAATCAGCAGGCATTAGTAGGCTGGGCTGAGCCTGCGAAGCCCAGCGTTTACCGCGCAGATGATAGAGCGGCTTGGCCGCCATGCCCGCCGATGCACGGCCAATCCCAAAATCTGGGCGGCGCGGGTATCGCCAAAGGCGAACCCTTCCTACCGCTGCCCGTCACACTGGGAGAAACCGGCATCCAAAACCCGCCCCCGCACAGCGGAGACAAAACCAACGTTGGCCGCAAGCCCAGCCCTGCGCGACGCCACCCTTGCCCGTCAGCGCGAGCCGGGCAAGCTGCTGTGCCACGGGGTTTAAGCCGCCGCTTGTCCGAGTGGCGAGCCGTTAGCGAGCCATGAATTTGGCGGCGCCCATGGTGCAGCTGATTGCTCGGGGTTTCGAGCAGCGGCGGGCGAGCCGGGATGCAAGGGGGCGGCGGCAAGCCCCCTGCCCGTCACGTCGGGCGGAACCGGCATCAAAACAATCATCCGCGCAGCGGATACAAACCCCAGAACAACGTTGGCCGCAAAGCCTCGCAGCTTGCGGCCAACCTTGCTGTTTCACTTGAAGCGAAACCGGCTTACACCTTGTCGTACAGCTTGCTGCCGCTCTTCACAAACTCGATAGCCTTCACTTCCATGCCTTTTTGCAGTGCTTCCTGCTCGCTCACGCCCTGTTTGGCGGCGAATTCGCGCACGTCCTGGGTGATCTTCATCGAGCAGAAATGCGGGCCGCACATCGAGCAGAAGTGCGCCACTTTGGCGCTGTCTTTCGGCAGCGTTTCGTCGTGGAAATCACGCGCCTTGTCCGGGTCGAGGCCGAGGTTGAACTGGTCTTCCCAGCGGAATTCGAAACGCGCTTTCGACAGCGCATTGTCGCGGATCTGCGCGCCGGGGTGACCCTTGGCCAGATCGGCGGCGTGGGCCGCCAGTTTGTAGGTGATGATGCCTTCTTTCACATCGTTCTTGTTCGGCAGGCCGAGGTGCTCTTTCTGCGTCACGTAGCAGAGCATGGCGGTGCCGTACCAGCCGATTTGCGCCGCGCCGATAGCCGAGGTGATGTGGTCGTAACCCGGTGCGATGTCGGTGGTCAGCGGCCCCAGAGTGTAGAACGGCGCTTCGTGGCACCACTCCAGCTCCTTGTCCATGTTCTCTTTGATGAGTTGCATCGGCACATGGCCGGGGCCTTCGATCATCACCTGCACATCGTGTTTCCACGCGATCTGGGTCAGTTCGCCCAGGGTCTTGAGTTCGCCCAGTTGTGCGTCGTCGTTGGCGTCCCACGCGCTGCCGGGGCGCAGGCCATCGCCGAGCGAGAAGGCCACGTCGTAGGCCTTCATGATTTCGCAGATTTCCTCAAAGTGGGTGTAGAGGAAGTTTTCCTGATGATGCGCCAGACACCATTTGGCCATGATGGAGCCGCCGCGCGACACGATGCCGGTCATGCGGTTGGCGGTCATCGGTACATAGCGCAACAGCACGCCGGCGTGGATGGTGAAGTAATCGACGCCCTGCTCGGCCTGCTCGATCAGCGTGTCCTTGAAGATTTCCCAGGTCAGGTCTTCGGCCTTGCCGTTCACCTTTTCCAGCGCCTGGTAGATCGGCACGGTGCCGATCGGCACCGGCGAATTGCGCAGAATCCACTCGCGGGTTTCGTGAATGTTCTTGCCGGTGGACAAGTCCATGATGGTGTCCGCGCCCCAGCGGATGCCCCAGGTCATCTTGTCGACTTCTTCGGAGATCGACGAGGTCACGGCGCTGTTACCGATATTGCCGTTGATCTTCACCAGGAAGTTGCGGCCGATGATCATCGGCTCGGACTCGGGGTGGTTGATGTTGTTGGGGATGATGGCGCGACCGGCGGCGATTTCGGCACGCACGAACTCGGGCGTGATTTCTTCCGGCAGATTGGCACCAAAGCTGTGGCCCTTGTGCTGGCGGGTCATCAAGTCCAACAGGCGGCTGTTGCCAGTGGCCTTGAGCGACTCGACATAGGCCTTGCGATTGAGGTTTTCGCGGATGGCGACGTACTCCATCTCCGGCGTGATGATGCCCTGACGCGCATAGTGCATCTGGCTGACATTACAGCCAGGCTTGGCGCGGCGCGGCTGGCGCGTGAGGTTGAAGCGCAGGTCGGCCAGTTTCGGGTCGGCTTCGCGCGCACGGCCATATTCACTGGAAAGACCGTCAAGCAGCTCGGTGTCGTCACGTTCGGCAATCCACGCCGCGCGCAGCGGCGCAAGGCCGGAGCGGATGTCGATTTGCGCTTGCGGGTCGGTGTAGGGGCCGCTGCAATCGTAGACGTAGATCGGCGGGTTTTGCTCGCCGCCAAACTGGGTCGGGGTGTCGGCCTGGCTGATCTCGCGCATCGGCACGCGAATGTCGGCACGGCTGCCTTCGACATAGATCTTGCGGGAATTCGGTAGCGGCTGGATGGCGGCGGAATCGACCACCATGGCTTGGTTCGGTTTTACAGGCGCGTTCATCGGGCGGGTTCTCCAAAAGCGATGAAACGGCGCAAGGAGCGGCCCGGGATGCCCGGCTGCAAGGTTGGCCGCAAGCTTTGTTAACAAAGCAAGACACGGCCGATGCAGGATACGCTTCCCTACGCCGGTATTATCCGGGTCAGGTTCCAAGGGTAACTCTCACCCGCGCCGATTTATTTCATTCGCGTATTTGACACGAATGGCACACGATCCGGCGCAGGACCCCTAGCGATGCTGTGAAGGTACGGTAATTGTGGGATAATCGCAAGTTGCCAACTGACTGGCCATTCCGTAAAGCTGCTTGCCATCAAGGCTGCTTTGCAGAATCGCCCTTCAAATTGTCTAGCCATTCTAGCCGGAGTTTCCGCATGAATTTCGAACAAGCCCGCTTCAATATGGTCGAGCAGCAAATCCGCCCTTGGGATGTGCTCGATACCTCCATTCTTGACCTGCTGTTTCACGTGAAACGCGAAGACTTCGTCACCGAAGACAAGCGTGCACTGGCCTTTGCCGACGTACAGCTGCCGCTGGAAAACGGCGAGCTGATGCTCGAGCCGAAAATCGAGGCCCGCCTGGTACAAGACCTGCAAATCAAGTCCACCGACAAGGTACTCGAAGTCGGCACCGGCAGCGGCTATCTGACCGCCCTCCTGGCCGCCGTCAGCAGCCACGTTTACAGCGTTGACCTCGACGCCGAGCAAAGCCAGCGCGCTGCGGCCAACCTGAAAACCGCCGGTATCAAGAACGTTACCCTCAGCGTCGGCAACGGCATCGAAGGCATCACTGCCCAGGCCCCGTTTGACGTGATCTGCGTGGGCGGCTCGCTGCCGGTGGTACCGGAAGCGCTGAAAGCCCAGCTGGCCATCGGTGGCCGTCTGGCCATCATCACCGGCGACAACCCGGTGATGACCGCACGCATCATCACCCGCGTGGCCGAAAACGACTACAGCGACGCCGTTTCCTTCGATACCTGTGTGCCGCGCCTGCGCGAGACCGCCGCTATCGAACCTTCGCGCTTCAGCTTCTAAGCCATGATCCGCGAAATCACTGCTACCGAGCTGGCTGCCTGGCTGGCTGACGACAGCCGTCCACAACCGTACCTGCTCGACGTGCGCGAGGATTGGGAATTTGCGCTGTGCCGCATCGCCGGCTCGCAACAGCTGCCGATGCACCTGATCCCGCTGCGTCACAACGAGCTGCCGGACGACCGCCCGATTGTCACCATCTGCCACCACGGTGTGCGCAGCTTCCAGAGCGGCCTGTTCCTCAGCAATGCCGGCTTCGAAGAAGTACTGAGCCTGCGTGGCGGCGTGGCGGCATGGGCCGATGACGTCGAGCCGAGCATGGCACGCTACTGAGCCTTGCTGCTGGCCAGTGAAAGCCGTTCCGTCCGGAACGGCTTTTGCTTTTTGCGGCCAACCTTTAAAGGCAGTTGCCTGCCACCGCGGCCAAACCCGAACGGATTAATCATGAACTACCTCGCCCCTGCCCTCGAAAACCTGCACCCCGACTGGCTGGCTGTACTGCAACAGCCGGCCGTCGCCGCGCGGCTGGCCGACATCGACAACAAACTCGCTGCCGCCGCCAGCACCGCCACGCTATATCCGCCACGCGAGCTGATCTTCAATGCGCTGCGCCGGATGTCGCCGGCCGAGGTGCGCGTGGTGATTCTCGGGCAAGACCCGTATCACGGTGCCGGCGAGGCGATGGGCCTGAGCTTTTCCGTGCCGCCGGGCGTGAAGATTCCGCCCAGCCTGCGCAATATGTACAAAGAGCTGGCTAGCGATCTGGGCATCGCGCCGGCCAGCCACGGCGACCTAAGCCACTGGGCCAGCCAAGGCGTGCTGCTACTTAACACCTCGCTGACAGTCGAGGCCGACAAGGCCGGCAGCCACGGCAAGCTGGGCTGGCAGCTGGTGACCGATGCGCTGATTACGGCGGTGAATGCGGCCAACCCCGGCTGCGTGTTCCTGCTGTGGGGCAACTGGGCACAAGGCAAGGCGGTGCTGATTGACGAGGCCAGACACGGCGTGTTCAAAAGCGTACACCCGTCGCCGCTATCGGCCAGTCGCGGCTTTTTCGGCTCCAAACCATACTCGCAGGCCAATCAATGGTTGGCCGCACGCAGCCGTGGCGAGATCCAATGGCAACAGCCCGCCGATCAGGGCGGGCTGTTCTGAAATCAGGCAGTCAGCGCTGGAAACATCCCGCACTGACTGCCAAGCTTACGGTGCCAGCAGGATCTGGGCGTGGCGGCTGCACTTGTCCAGCTCGTCTATCATCTTGCGGAACGCAGGGCTGGCCACATCGGCAGCCGGAATCCAGAAGAGCTTGCGCACCGATTTTTGCCGGACGCCGACCCCGCCCTCCACCATCACAGGCTCTATTTCGAAGTCACGCCATTTCGAACTGACCTTGCAGGCTTGCACAGGTGCCAGTGGCTTCACGCCATGCACCCGTGACAACCAGCTGTAACTACCGACGCTGTCGCGATAATCGCTGACACCCTCCTTTTGCTGGTAGTCCCGCATGCGTTTGATGAAGGCCTGCCCTGTGCTCAGATCCAGCAGCCGGAAGCCGCCGACTTCGCGCGTGACATTCTCGACGCTCAGCTCGGCACTCAGCGTTTGCGGTTCAAACAGCAAGCGTTGCCCTTGCGGTAACACCAGCGACTCCTTCAGCAAGGTCATGCCCGGATATAACAGATCTTTCGCAATCTCCTGCACGCTGCCCTTGGCATACATCTGCGACTGATAATAGACCGACTCTACCCAGTCCGCCTGTGCCTTGGCACTGACCCGCCACTTGCCTTCGCCATCCGGATGGAAGTCCAGCGACTGACTGCCGGCCAGCGCCTCGCTGTCATGCCCGGCAATATAGCTTTCACGGATTTCGCCATCCGCTGCAATCAGCATGGTCTGCCGCTCCCGCAGCGTATCAGGCACACTGCCCCAGGCGTTGACATTCGCTGTCGGGTCCAGCCAGTAGTCCTTGCCATCCAGCCGGATATGCACGATGGCGTGATTGAAATGATTTAGTGGCGACAACAGCATCGGGCTGTTGTCCAGATCTGCCCGCACGATACTGACACTGGCATCCAGCCCGACTGCCCGCATCATCGCCGTCAGCGTCAGTGCCATGTCCTTGCAATCGCCAAAGCCACGCTGTTCGATTTCGGCCAGCGAAAACGGTACAAAACCGTTCACCGTCAGCCGCCAGTCACCCATATAACGGATACGCTTTTTGACATCCCCCAGCAATAGCGCCAGCTGGCGCTGAGGTGGCAGATCCCTCACCTTGTTTACTGCCTCAAGGGCTTTGGGTGGCAGTGCTTCGCCCTGCAAACGGGCAATAGCCTTGCCCATCGGAGCCAGATACTGCCGCGCATCGGCTACCGTGCTGACTTCGATTCGGGGCAACTGCCGCAATTTGAAACGGCGGTCACTCTCGGTCGTTTCGCGGTAAACCGGCTGCTTCAATGCCAGCTGCAGGCTTTTGCCATCTGCCGACTGTTTCACTTCGAACAAGCCTTCTGCGTTGGCCGCACGCCAGTGCAGCTTGTCGTCACTCTGAATGCGCAAGCTGTAATGCTGCCAGAGGCCCGGCATGGCTTTCACGCGAAACACCGCCGAATGCGCATCAAACGGTTTGACCGGCTGGCGTTGCTCACGGGTACGCAACACCAGTCGGCTGCCAACCTGCGCCTCGGGGAAGGCCAACCGGATGAATTTTTCACCAACAAATCCGTTCTCGCCCGGCACATCGCCTGCCTGTCTGTCCTTGTTGCTGACCTCAATGCGCTTGCCATCCGGCTGCAAGGTATACGCCTCGAGAATGTCCAGCTTGCTGTCGGCGGCAAAGCGGATAGGCCAGGTGCCATGATCGCGCCCTGAGCTGCCAAGGATCCGCAGCTCCCAACTGTCTTCACAATCCTGGAGCCCGGAAGCCACCCAGCGGCAGTTCTGATCCAGCGACATGGCCACTGCCGCCTGATCAATAGACTTCAGCGCCGCCCAGGACGGCGTGGCCAGTACGGCAAACAGCAAAATCGGTGTTGTTTTCAGCATGACTTTGACAATTAATAGCGTTGCGAGCAGACCGCTGCCGCTCATTGCGAGGTCATAAAGCATATCAGCTGGCATCGCCGGAAAAAAATACGCCACCATATTCTATGAACATCATTACCACCCTTGGCCAATGCCAAAAAACTGGCAATAACCATGATTTGCAGCGAGTTTGAATTTTCGCAAACGAATCAATCGATATTCGTATTAAAACAGTTCTGCTTGTGTTAGCCTCGCCGCCCGCCGCTGCCGCCATGCCGTGCAGCAGCCGGCGGTATCAACCGGATCAGGCAGGACTATATGAAAGCTCCCTCTACTCTCAGTCTCGTACTCGACGAGGCCGACAACAAACAACAGGCACTGGCCAGCGCGCCCGGCCGTTATCTGCTGAGTGCCGCCTTTGCCGGCGCCATCATCAGCGCCGTGCTGGTGGTCAGCCTGCGACTCGGGCAGATTTTTCTCGAGGCCGGCATCGGCGGTTATGTGATTCCGATGGCGGCGTTTTTCGGCGCGGCGCTGATCTGCATCCTGGTGTGCAAGGTCGAGCTGTTTACCAGCAATGTGATGTATTTCACCGTCGGCGTGCTGGGCAAGCGCAGCCGTATCGCCACCCTGCTGAAAAGCTGGATCACGGTTTATAGCGGCAATTTGCTGGGCGTTTTGCTGTTTACCGCGGTTTTTGCCGGCGCGGGTGCGCTGGGCAAGCTGCCTGACGGCCACGTGCTGTACCGCATTGCCGAGCTGAAAACCTATGCGCCGGCAATGACGATTTTCTGGAAAGGCGTGCTGTGCAACTGGATCATCTGCCTCGCCATCTGGATGCCGCTGCGCATTGCCAGCGAGGCGGCGCGTTTCGGCCTGATCATGCTGCTGGTCTTCATGTTCTTCTTCTCCGGCTACGAGCACAGCATTGCCAATATGGCGATTTTCGCGCTGGCCATGCTGCATGACACACCGGGCTTTGGCTGGGCGCAGATCATGCACAATATCGTGCCGGCGACCTTGGGCAATATCGTCGGCGGCGGCCTTGGCGTCGGTGCCGTGGTCTACGCGCTGGAGCGTCACACGCTGGTGAAACAAGCCGCCTGAACGCAATAATCCCGACTTTGAAAGCGCCATGCTGTGTAATTCAGACACTACATGGCGCTTTTTCATGGCAAAAAATTGCCTGACACTGCCATTACTGCCCGTTAACTGCCATCGTCATGACAGTGCTTGATACGGATCAAGCAAATTGTTCGTTTTCGAAACGATACTGAATTCGAAATCTTACATTCCTGCACAAGGAGTCTGTCATGCAAGCCCTGTCCCCCGCTGCCCTTGCGGCCAACCCCTGGCACGGTTTCCACGCCGGTGCGTGGCAACAGCAAGTGGATGTACGCGACTTTATCCAGCGTCATTACACGCCCTATCTTGGCGACGCCGATTTCCTTGCCCCGGCCACGGCGCGTACCAGGTCACTGTGGGACAAACTGGGCGAATTGCTGGCACAAGAACGTGCCAAAGGCGTGCTGGCTGTCTCGGCCGACCGCGCCAGCAGCATTACCGCCCATGATGCGGGCTATATCGATCAGGACACCGAAGTCATCGTCGGCCTGCAGACCGATGCGCCACTGAAACGCGCCATCATGCCTAACGGCGGTCTGCGCATGGTGGAATCCGGCCTGGCTGCTTACGGCTTCAGCATCGCGCCGGAAGTGAAGGAAGTCTGGGAGAAATACCGCAAGAGCCACAATCAGGGCGTGTTTGATGTCTACACCCCCGACATCATGGCTTGCCGCAAATCGGGCGTGATTACCGGCCTGCCGGATGCCTATGGCCGTGGCCGCATCATCGGCGACTACCGCCGCGTGGCGCTGTACGGTACCGACTTTTTGCGTGCCGAGCGCCAGCAGGTGTTTGCCGAGCTGAACGATGTGCCGTTCACCGACGAGGTGCTGCGCCTGCGCGAAGAGCTGTCCGAGCAGTTCCGCGCACTGGACGAGCTGCGCCAGATGGCCGAGCGTTACGGCTTTGATATCAGCCGCCCGGCCGCCAGCGCGCGCGAGGCGGTGCAGTGGACTTACTTCGGCTATCTGGCCGCGGTGAAAGAACAGAACGGCGCGGCGATGTCGCTGGGCCGCGTCGCCACCTTCCTCGACATCTATATCGAGCGCGATCTGGCCGCCGGCCTCATCACGGAAGAGCAGGCGCAAGAGCTGATCGACGATCTGGTGATCAAGCTGCGCATCGTGCGTTTCCTGCGCACGCCGGAATACGATCAATTGTTCTCCGGCGACCCGACCTGGGTGACGGAATCGCTGGGCGGCATGGGCGAAGACGGTCGCACGCTGGTGAGCAAGAACAGCTTCCGCTTCCTGAATACCCTGTACAACCTCGGCCCCGCGCCGGAGCCTAACCTGACTGTGCTGTGGTCGGTGAGCCTGCCGCAGGGTTTCAAGGATTTCTGCGCCAAAGTGTCGATCGACACCAGCGCCATCCAGTACGAAAACGACGACGAAATGCGCCCGCTGTGGGGCGACGACTACGGCATTGCCTGCTGCGTATCGGCGATGCGCATCGGCAAGCAGATGCAGTTCTTCGGCGCGCGTGCCAACCTCGCCAAGGCGCTGCTGTACGCGATCAACGGCGGTGTGGACGAAATGAGCGGCAAGAAAGTCGCGCATGGCTTCGAGCCGATTACCGCTGATGTGCTGGACCACGACGAAGTGATGGCCAAGTTCGACCAGCTGATGGACTGGTTGGCCGCAACGTATGTGAAGGCGCTCAACTGCATCCACTACATGCACGACAAGTACGCCTACGAGCGCATCGAGATGGCGCTGCACGACCGCGACATCCTGCGCACCATGGCTTGCGGCATTGCCGGCCTGTCGGTAACCGCCGATTCGCTGTCGGCCATCAAGCACGCCAAGGTGCACGTGATCCGTAACGAGGCGGGCCTGGCGGTCGATTACCGCATCGAGGGCGATTATCCGGCCTTCGGCAATAACGATGCGCGCGTCGACGATATCGCCATCTGGCTGACCGAAACCTTCATGCAGAAGATCAAGGCGCAGCCGCATTTCTACCGCAATGCCACGCCGACGCAGTCGGTGCTGACCATCACCTCCAATGTGGTGTACGGCAAGAAAACCGGCAACACGCCATGCGGCCGCCGCGCCGGCGAACCATTCGCGCCGGGTGCGAACCCGATGAACGGCCGCGACCGCAAGGGCTTTGTCGCTGCCGGTGCCTCGGTCGCCAAGCTGCCGTACAGCGCCGCGCTCGATGGCATCAGCTGGACGGCCTCGGCCACGCCGGACGCGCTGGGCCACAGCCCGCAAGAGCGCATCCGCAACCTGGCCAATTGTCTGGACGGCTACGCCGACGCCGGTGGCTTCCACGTCAACGTCAATGTGTTCCACCGCGACATGCTGGTGCACGCCATGGCCCACCCCGAGCTGTACCCGCAGCTGACGGTGCGCGTGTCGGGCTATGCGGTGAACTTCGTCAAGCTGACGCGCGAACAGCAGCTTGATGTGATTAACCGTACTTTCCACGGCTGCATGTAATCTGCTGCCATTCGGCAGCGATGACTTTGTCGGCTGCACTGCGCGGGGCCTGGCCGTACTATTTGTACTGTCTGCGGCCCCGCTCGCTTGCCTTCGCGTCCTCGCTACCGACTGGAACAGCATCCATCACGCCAGCTTTTACCCGACACCCACCATGACCACCCACACCCCCACCCGGCCGCCACACGGCTATCTGCACTCCACCGAAAGCGGCAGCGGCGTCGACGGCCCCGGCATGCGCTTCGTGTTCTTTCTGTCCGGCTGCCAGTTCCGCTGCCAGTACTGCCACAACCCCGACACCTGGAAGCTGCACAACGGCCGCGAGCTGACACTGGACGACGCCCTCGCCGAAATCGCCCCCTATGCGCGCTTTCTGAAATTTGCCGGCGGCGTCACCCTCTCCGGCGGCGAGCCGCTGATGCAGGCCGACTTCGTCGGCGAGCTCGCCAGCGCCATCAAGGCGCGCTACGGCCTGCACATCGCGCTCGACACCCAGGGCTTTCTGCACGAACGCGTGACGGACGAGTGGCTGCAAAATATCGACCTCGTGTTGCTCGACATCAAGCACATCGACCCCGTCAAATACCAGGCCATTACCGCCCAGCCGCTGCAGCCGACACTGGATTTCGCGCAGCGCCTCAAGCGCCTCGGCAAGAAAATCTGGCTGCGCTATGTACTGGTGCCCGGCCTGACTGACGACCCCGCCGACATCGCCGCCCTCGCCCGCTATGCGGCCAGCCTTGGCGACATCGTCGAGCGCGTCGAAGTCTTGCCCTTTCACCAGCTGGGCCGCGACAAATGGGCCGAGCTCGGCATGGACTACCCGCTGGCCGACACCCGCACCCCGACTTCCGCCGAAACCATCCGCGCCCGCGCTATCTTCGCCGACGCCGGCCTGACGGTGTACTGAGGCCTGCGGCCAACGTTGGCCGCAGGCGTTTCACATGGAACAAGGGCAGCCCGTCGGGCTGCCCTTGTAGCTGGCCATCTCAATATTAATGGCATAATCCTGATGTACTGCTCGGCCAAACCAACTGCTCAAACCTCGCCCATGACACTCGGACTACCCAAGTTTTTCTTCATAATGTTGCTTGGCTTTGGCGGCCACGCGCATGCCGGCATGACCGGCTGCGAACGTTTTGCCACACTGCCCGGCTTTGGTGCGATTCACCAGACCTGCCTATCGCTGCTTGAAGTTCTGCCGCAACAGCAGTTACCGGAAAAACTCGATTGCGACACGCTGAAAGATGTCGGTCGCCAGCGCTGTATTGCCCTACGCGAGGCGGTGACGATGGCGAGTCAACAAGCGCCTTATGCCGATTATCAGGCACGAGCCACCATACTGGCAGCCCTGACCGAGAGCCTGCCACTGCGCACCGCCATCCAGCTGTTTCATCTCGAACACAGCCGCCTACCGGCAACACTAGCCGAACTCGGAGAAACACTGCCCAAGCTGCAATACGCTACCAGCTTGTCACTGGCCGCAGATGGTGTCATCACCATTGGCTTGCCTGCTGGCACCGAGCTGCGCTTACTGCCTCAACTCAAGAATGGGTTACTGGACTATCAGTGTCAGGCAAGCGGTATTGAAACCAGACTATTGCCATCGTCCTGCCATTTGCGCTGACAGCCAAAGGTTTGCCACTACGGTTTTACATGGTCCAAGGGAAGCAGGAGTAGCGTAGGTACGATTAGCGCAGCGTAATCGTACGAATGTTCGATGCTGCAGATGAACGCCTGAATCCGTCAAACCCTGAAACTGCAAGGAAAAGTCATGCCGAATTACCGACGTGCTTTTGTGCCGGGGGGTACATGGTTTTTTACGGTCAATCTGTTGCAGCGCCACGGCAATGATTTGCTGGTGCGCGAAATCGACACCTTGCGCCAAGTGGTGCGACGGGTAAGGGAAAAGTATCCCTTCTACATTGATGCCTGGGTGGTCTTGCCAGAGCACATGCACGCGGTATGGACCCTGCCTGATGGAGATGCCGATTTCAGCCTGCGCTGGCGTCTGATCAAGAGCGGTTTTGCCAAGGCACAGCCTCGCAGTGAAAGCCTGTCTGCCGCTCGCCGCCGTTATGGTGAGCGTGGCATCTGGCAACGGCACTTCTGGGAACACCTGATCCGTGATGAGGCCGATTACCAGCGACATGTCGATTATGTGCATCTGAACCCGTTGAAACACGGGCTGGTCAGCCGTGTGGTGGACTGGCCATTCTCGACTTTTCATCGCGCAGTCGCTGCCGGTATTTACCCGCAAGACTGGTGCGGCGATGTTTCACTATCGGTCAACGGTGATGCTTGAGATGCGTACGATTACGCTACGCTAATCGTACCTACGGGATAGTTGTTAACGCCTCCAGCCAAGGTTGGCTGCAAATGCGGCACATGAAAGACTGATGGTGTAGGTCCGATTAGCGCAGCGTAATCGCACGAATGCCTATCCTGCCCGCAAATCAGTGGCCGCAAAGGCTTGCGGCCAACCTTGTCCGTCACCGGCAAACCAAATAGCATACCCCCCCCTTCACCCGCTCCGGAATCGTGCCATGTTCAAATCCGTCGATACGCTGATCCTGTTTGTTGACGACATCCACGCCTGCGCGCAGTGGTATGGCGAGTTGTTTGGCAGCAAGGTGGCTTACAAAAACCCGCAATTTGCCTTTCTGCAGGGGCCAGGTTTGCTGCTGGGCTTTCATCCCGCCGATCACAAGAACCGTGGCGGCACGGGCAATACGCTGTATTGGGAAGTGGACGATATCGCCGCGGCCATCAGCGGGCTTGAGGCACGCGGCGCGAAACGCTATCGCGGCCCGATGGTGACGGATCTGGGCGGCCAGGCCGCGATGCTGCTTGACCCGTTTGGCAATACGCTGGGCCTGCAAAGCCATACGGCGGCCTCGCGCCTGGCGACGGCAGCGGCGCTGGGCTGAACTTGCTTGCGGCCAACCTTGGCCGCAAGCACTGCATCATTTTCAGAACACGATCTCTGCCACCGGCTTCACGCTGACGAAAGCGCCCTGCAAGGTAGCGTTGTGATGGGAGATGATCTGGGCGGCCGACAGCTGCGGGCTATCGACAGTGCTGTGCGCATCGCTGGCCAGCACCGCCTGCCAGCCGTGCTCGGCGGCGGCGCGGCAGGTGGCATCGACACAGTATTGGGTCTTCATGCCGGCCAACACCAGCTGGCCGATATCATATTGCTGCAACAGCTGTTGCAGCCCGGTGTCGAGAAAACAGCTGGGGCGGAACTTGTCGAAGATGATTTCCTCTTCGCGCAGCGCCAGCTCGGGCAACAGCTGCCAGTTGTCGCTACCGCGGGCCACCGGCGAACCATCCGGCCCGGTGTGGCGGGCCGCCAGCACCAGCGCGCCGGCTGCGCGGGCGCGATCCAGCAGCTGCAGTACATTATCCAGCAATGACTGATGCTGCCACGGCCGCACTGGCGCGTGATACAGCCCGTGCTGCATGTCTATCAGTAACAGGGCACTGCGTTTGGCTTGCGACATGGTGACTTCTCCTGAAGGGTGCCGATTGGCCGGAGAAGCAAACCCCGGCCTGACGGTCGGGGTGGGATCAAACTTATGCTGGCAATACGCCTCCCGCCCGACACATGGCTGCTGTCGTGGTGGTAGTCGTGGTGAGCATGAACAGGTTTTTCATGCAGATAGAATTTCATGCGCAGCCGATGCCGGTCAAGCCATTTTGCAGTGCAGGTCGTCGCACTACGCTGAATCAGTGATTCAGCCCACGTGCCAGCACCATATACGCACTGTCCAGCCAGTGCAGCAGGTCGGCAATGCCGAAAAACAGCGGGATAAACAGCGCCAGCGAAATCAGCAAGGGCAGGATGCCCGGCGCGACGGCAAACGGCCATCTGGCCGGGCTGGCCAGTCGGCGCTGCAGCTGCCACAACAACAGCCCGGCGAGCACAGCACTCAGCGCAATGCGCCACAGGAAAAACTCGTGATCAGGCAATACTGGCAACATGCTGGAAACCTCCTGCAAACGTGACGCTTAGCCGGCAACAAACTGCCCACGCCGGTGCAGCCCCTGTTCGATACGGCTGGCGGCAAATGCCTGCTGCAGCACGGCCAACGCGGCGGCGTGGCGCGCGCTGCCGCACAAGAACAGGTCCAGCGCCGCATAGCCATGTTCGGGCCAGGTGTGGATGCTGATATGCGATTCGGCCAGCAGCAGCACGCCGGTCACGCCCTGCCCTTCGCCGAAATGATGAAAGTGGCCGGCCAGCACCTGCACCTCGGCGGCTTCGGCAGCGGCGCGGATCGCCGCTTCGACCCCGGCCGGATCGGCCAGAAGCTTGGCCGCACAGCCGTACAGATCAGCCAGCAGATGTTCGCCCAGATGGCTTGCGGCCAACATGCTCATTTATGGCCACCACTGCTGCCAAAGCCCGAGCCGTAATAGCCGCTGCTGCTGCGATAGCTGCCGCCGTCGTCGTCCATGGACAGATTGATCAGCGTGGCGAGGCCGATGATGACCGCGCAGTACAGTAAATAGCCGTTCTTGCTCATTCTTCTTCTCCACGCGCCGGCAGCCACAACAGCAAGGCGGCCAGGCCGGTAATCATCAGCGCTGCGTCCACATCATCCCGGCTGAACATCACCGGCAGATTGATCAGCAACAGCAGGCCTATCGCGCCCCAGGCATAGGGCTGCAGCGCCTTGCGTGCCAGCACCGGATCGTAAAAACGGCTCGGCATCGCGCCGCCGCCACCCAGCCAGCGCGCGATGTCATCGTCGCTGACGCGGCGGCTCTGGCTCCACACCAGCTCCTTGTCGTTCTGCTCGCAAGCCAGCAAGGTCTTGCCGTCCTTGCCCAGATACTCGCGCACATTGACGCGGTCGCCACGGCGCGCACGCCACGGGAACGCGCCGGCGGCGTAAAGAATCTCGGCCTCGTAGCCGGCTTCGCGCTGCTGATACTTCTGGCCGCCGTAGACAAAGCTGTCACCGCGACCATCGACCCACACATCCATCAGGCTGCCCAGCCACCAGCCATCCGCCGCCTCGACCAGCCAGCGAAAACCGGTGCCGGGGTGATACAGCAGGTATTCGTCCCACTGGCTGCTGCGCTCTTCCACCGCCGCCCAGCGCAGCACGCCGATCAGCTCCCAGCGCTTGCCGTCTATGCTGAAGTGGTAGTCCAGCTGCAAGGTGTGTGAGGGCGGCGTGTGGTCCTGCACCCGCTGGCTGCGGATCAGCTCGGCGCGCTCGGCGGCGATTTCGACCTCGCTGCCGCAAGCCGGACACACCAGCTGATGCGCCGCGCCGGCACGGTAATCGAGACCGCCACCGCAAGACGGGCAATCCAGCACCACCGCGCTGCCCGGAAGTTTGCCGGTAGCCTTGGCGATCTGCTCCGGCGCGCGCAGGCGCTGCATGTCCAGCTGTTTCAGCGTGACGGCCTCGCCCAGATACAAGGTTGGCCGCAAGCGGTCGTTGCCGTAATCCAGCGTCAGAAAACGGCTGCCGCTGCGCGCATCGGCCAGTGGCAGCTTGAAGCCGCTGATGATGGTCTGGCGCGGCAGCTCGCCCTCGGCGGCGACGATGGTCGCCTCGCGCACATCGCTGCAGCCAAACACCTGGCCGGCGACTTTCAAGAGATAACCCGGCACGAGGTCGCCAAACACCGGCCAGTCTGCCTCGGCCGTTTGCTCGAAAGTCAGCACATACTGGCCGACGCTTTCGGCCAGCCAGCCGCTGGCACCGTCATCAAACAGCACATGCCATTCGTTCCAGATGCCGGCCTCGTACTGCAGCTGGATGCGGCCAACCACGGTGAAGTGGCGACCCTGATACTGGCCGCTGCTGACTATCTGCAAGGGCGAGTAATCGGCCAGCAGCTCGGCCATCTTGCCGATATTGCGCACGCTGTCGCCCTCGCGCAGCAGCGTGCTGCGGCAATAGCCGCAGACCGCCGTCAGCGAGGTGGTGGCGCGAAAGGTGACCTCGGCACCGCAGGCCGGGCAAGCAGTCTGGTACATCAGCCCACCAGTTTCTTCAGGATGTCGGCCTTGGCCGCGTCAAAATCGGCCTGGGTAATCAGGCCGCCATCCAGCAGGCCTTTCAGCTGTGCCAGCTTGGCTTGCGGGCTGTCGGCATCAACAGGGGCAGCTGCAGCGGGTGCGACGGGCGCGGCCGGTGCCGCCATGGTCTGCTGCAAGGCCTGGCCCATGATCTGGCCAACGCCCACGCCGGCCGCCAGCCCGGCACCGATGCCGGCAAGGCCGCCCTCGTTCTGCGCCGCCAGCGGAATGCTCTCGGCAGTCTGATAGCGCGTGTACTGGTTCAGATCGCCGGCCATGCCCATGGCGATACGCTTGTCGATGGCTTTTTGCAGCTCTTCCGGCAGCGAGATGTTTTCCACCGCAAAGCTGTCGAGCGCCACGCCGTAACGCGTAAACACCGGCTCCAGCGCCGCCTTGATGGTGTCAGCCATCAGGCCCTGGTTGGCCGCCATGTCGAGGAATGGCACCTGGCTGCTACCCAGCGCGCTGCTCATGGTGGCGACTACCTGATTGCGCAGCTGCTGTTCCAGATCGTCAACGGTGTATGTCTCGCGCGTGCCGCTGACTTCGCTGTAGAACAGCTTCGGGTCGGTGATGCGGTAGCTGTAGATGCCAAAGGCCCGCAGACGCACCATGCCGAAGTCGGCATCGCGCAGCGTTACCGGCTGCGGCGTGCCCCATTTGCGCCCCAGCTGCAGACGGCTGCTGAAGAACACCAGATCAGACTTGAAAGGCGACTCGAACAGCTTGTCCCAGTTTTTCAGATAGGTCAGCACCGGCAGCGTCTGGGTAGACAGCTTGTACATGCCGGGGCCGAACACATCGGCCACCTTGCCTTCGTTGATGAAGACCGCGAACTGCGATTCGCGCACCGTCAGGCTGGCCCCCATCTGGATTTCGTTGTCCTGCATCGGATAACGCCAGGCCAGCACGCCATCGCCGTCCTCCTGCCATTCGAGGATGTCGATGAATTGCTTCTTGATAAAAGAAAACAGGCTCATGCTTTTACTCCCGGTTTGCGGCCAAGCTTGTCGGCACGCTGATGAATGAGGATCAGGACAGGCTGCCGGCGTTGATCAGGCCGACGGCCAGCTGGATGCTGCCGGCCAGAATGCCGACGGCGATATTGTTGTCGATCAGCGCCTGCGCCAGATCCTTCAGGCAGCGCGACAGCACCACATGCACGAGGATCTGCACCAGCATCGCCAGCACGCCCCACAACACAAAAGACGGCAGCGTGTTCAGATGCCAGGCACTGGAAGCGAGCGCCAGCGAAAAGCCGAGCAAGGCCCCGCCGAACGAGATCGCCGCCGCCTGATTGTGCTGGCGGATCAGCGCGATTTCATCCAGCGGCGTGGCGCGGCAATACAGCCAGCTGAACACGGCCAGCAGCGCGCTGCCGCTGGCGACATAGGCAAAATACGCCAGTAAAGGCGGAATCATGGCGTCAAACATGCGGCATCCTCGGTGGTCTTGGGCAATAATGTCGGCCATTTTACCCACAAATCATTTTTCAACCCATGCCGGATTCTCTGCTGATTGTTTCGGTTTTTGTGGTGGCATCCTGCGGCCTCGCCTACGAGCTGGTCTCCGGCGCGCTGGCCAGCTATCTCCTGGGCGACTCGGTGTTGCAGTATTCGTCCATTATCGGTTGCTATCTTTTTGCCATGGGCTTTGGCTCGCACGCCGCCAAATATGTGCGCGAAGAGCGCACGCTGGACGCCTTTGTCGAGGTCGAGCTGCTGGTCGGCCTGCTTGGCGGCCTGTCGGCAACGCTGCTGTTTGCGGTGTTTGCCTGGTCGGGCGAGTCGTTCCGCTTCACGCTGTATGCGCTGGTTTTCATCATCGGCGCGCTGGTCGGCATGGAAATCCCGCTGGTGCTGCGCGTGCTCAATCGCCGCGACACGCCGTTTGCCGAGCTGATCAGCCGCGTGCTGACTTTTGATTACATGGGCGCGCTGGCGGTGTCGCTGCTGTTTCCGCTGGTGCTGGCACCCAAGCTCGGCCTTGCGCGCACCGCACTGCTGTTCGGCCTCACCAATGTGGCGGTGGCGCTGTGGACCAGCCGCGTGTATCGCAAGGAATTGCTGCGGCCAACCTTGCAATACCTGCGTAGCCTGGTGCTGCTGTTGCTGCTGGCCGGGCTGTTTGCCGGCTCGGACAAGCTCACCGCCTGGAACGAAAAAGCCGTGTTCGGCGACGAGGTGATCCACGCCGAAACCACGCCTTACCAGCGGCTGGTACTCACGCGCTGGAAGGGCGATATGCGTCTGTATATCAACGGCAATCTGCAGTTTTCCAGTCGCGACGAACATCGCTATCACGAGGCGCTGGTACACCCCGTCATGGCCAAATTGCCGTGGGCGCGGCACGTGCTGGTGCTCGGCGGTGGCGACGGCCTGGCCGCACGCGAGATCCTCAAATACCGCCATGTGCAAAGCATCACGCTGGTTGATCTCGACCCGGCGATGACCAGGCTGTTTTCCACCTCCGCGCCTTTGTTGGCACTGAATCAGGGCGCACTGGCCGACAAGCGCGTGGCGGTGGTGAATGACGACGCCGCACGCTGGCTGGAAGGCGACCACGGCAGCTTCGACGCCATCATTGTCGACTTCCCCGACCCGGCCAGCTTCGCGCTGGGCAAGCTGTATTCGGTGCCGGTGTATCGCCTGCTGAACAAGCATCTGGCCAGCAATGGCCTGGTGGTGGTGCAATCGACCTCGCCTTATCACGCGCCGCGCTCGTACTGGAGCATCAATGCCACGCTGAAGGCGGCCAACTTCCACACCACGCCCTACCATGCCTACGTGCCATCGTTCGGCGAATGGGGTTTCATCCTCGCCGCCAAACAGCCGGGCTACACCCCGCCCGAGCGTTACACGGTGCCGCTGAAGTTTCTGGACAAGGAAGCCACGCGGCAGATGTTCTTCTTCCCGCCCGATATGCAACCGTGGCCGAGCTTGCCCAACGAGCTGAACAACCAGCGCCTCGTGCATTACTTCGAGCAGGACTGGTCGCAGGTGATTCGCTAGACACGGATGAAGCCCGCGTCGCGAGCGAGACGAGGGCAAGGCGCGAAGAAGTGAATGACAAGGCATAGCAAATGGCTAGACGAGGAATGAACACATGAGCAACGACGCTATCGGCACGCGCTGCAGCGGGATTCAACCGTGGTGATGCAGCGACGTGACTTCCTGCGCCACGCGGCCCTGCTGGCCGGCCTGCCGTTGCTGAGCGCCTGCCAGCGCGTGCTGTCTTTCGGCCTGCCGATCGAGGTGCAGCGCCCCGGCATGGCGCTCGGTCACAAGCTGCGCGATGCGGCCAACCTGCCCGCACCAGCCAGCACGCGCGAGGTGGACGTTGCCATCATCGGCAGCGGCGTGGCTGGGCTGTTTGCCGGCTGGCGGCTGGCGCGCGAAGGCTTTGGCGATTTTGTGCTGCTTAACGGACCGGAGCCTGACGGCAATGCCGCCGCCGGCCAGTTTGACGGCTGGGCCTACCCGACCGGCGCGCACTATCTGCCGCTGCCTTCCGCCGAATCGCGCCATGTGCGCGAGCTGCTCAGCGAGATGGGCGTGATCGAGCAAGAGCCGTTTGCGCTGCGGCCAACGTTTGATGAGCGCGTGCTGGTGCATGCGCCGTCCGAGCGGCTGTGGCGCGACGGCCAGTGGCAGGATGGCCTGCTGCCGCACGGCATGGGCGCGGAAGAAGACAAACAGCAGGCGCGTTTCCTGTTCCACATGAAACAGCTGCAAGACAAGGTTGGCCGCGACGGCAAGCGCGTGTTCGTGGTGCCGACCGCGCTCGCCTCGCAAGATGAAAGCTGGCGCGCGCTCGATCGCCAGAGCTTTGCTGCGTGGCTTGCGGCCAACCACTACAACGCGGCGGGCCTCCTGTGGTATCTCGATTATTGCTGCCGCGACGACTACGGCATGGGCATCGGCCAGATCTCGACCTGGGCCGGCCTGCATTACTTCGCCGCGCGTGGCGGCCACGCGGCCAACGCCGAAGACGGCGCGGTGCTGACCTGGCCGGACGGGCTGAATCCGCTGCTGCGCCATATGCGCAGCCGCATCGGCAAGCCGCGACAATTGCCCGGCGCAGCGTGGCGGGTGCAGAAGCTTGGCCGCCGCTGGCAGGTCGATTATCTCGATGCGCAAGGGTCAAAGCGGCTGTCGGCCCGCCGCGTGATCATCGCCACGCCCTTGCATGTCGCGCTGCACCTGTTACCCGATATTGGCGAATACGGCTTTAGTCGCCAGCACCTGCCACCGCGCGCGCCGTGGCTGATCGGCAATCTGCTGCTGGACCGCTTCCCCGCCGAGCCGCCAAACCAGCCGCTGGCCTGGGACAATGTGGTGTACGGCAGCCGCGGCCTCGGCTACGTGGTGTCGACCCACCAGCTGATCCGCACAGCCAAGCCCGAACGCACGGTGTTTACCACCTACCACGCCTTAGCCAGCCCCGATCAGGCCGCCACGCGGCAATGGCTGCAAAGCGCCAACGATGAGGCGCTGTTCGAGCTCGCCACGCAAGACCTCTACAGCGTCTACGGCCCGCGCCTGCGCCGCCACATGGTCGCCGCCCGCCTGACCGTGCGCGCCCATGCCATGGCCAGCCCGGTTCCCGGCTTCCTCGCCAACCAAGGCCTGGCCGCCTTGCGTGCACTTGATGGCGATCTGCTGTTCACCCACTCGGATCTATCCGGCCTGTCGCTGTTCGAGGAGGCGGCATGGTGGGGTGAAAACGCGGCGCGCAAGGTGTTGGCTTGAACCTCCGCCAGTAAAAAATCAGCACAAAAAGCCGTTTTTTGTTGCGCCATTGTTAGCCAGCCCGCCATAAATATTGGCAAATTGCGCCAGCCGTTAAGGAATGTTGCCCGCGGCTGCAAAGCCGCTCTGGCTGTGCCAAGATGGATTCATGCAATGGCAGTGCGTAGCTGCCAGCGGGACGTGTCCCATTGCGTGTTTCTCCTCCTCTCTGTGTTGATGCCACCTTCGGGTGGCAATTTTTTTGCCCGGATTCCCCGTCCGCAGCCCACATTACCGCCACGCGGCTGCCGCATCAGCGCCAATGAAAAAAGCCAGATGACCTCGCCCCCGCGGTCATCTGGCCTTGCCACCTTGCTCTTGAACCTTGTCTGTACCCGACAGGATCATGCTGGCTTGACTGTCTTCTTGTGCATGGCTTTCTTGTGGGCCACCACTTTCTTGTGATGCTGTGCCTTGGCAGGCATTTTCTTGGTCACGGCAGGTTTGGTGGTCGTTGCCGGGGTGGCGTCAGCGGCGAAGGCAGAAACAGAACCCAGGCCGATAGTGGTAGCCAGCAACAGTGCGGTCAGCTTTTTCATGATGTGCTCCTCGGGATTTACCAGTGTTTGGTACGACCCTTGCCGTACCTGACGATTGCAGAATAGGCCTGCCGCCATGCCTTGTGTGTAAGGGTCTGTATGCACATGTAACGGCGTGTAACGCCATCAAGACCAGCCAGTCAGCCGCACGATCGACGCCGCATTCGCGCCAGAACACGCACTTGCCTCAGGCGCGCTTGTCCGGGTCCATGCCCAGCCGGATAGCCAGATTTCGCCATGCATCCAGCTTTTCCTGATAATGCATGGGCGTCAGCTCAGGATGTGCCCGCAATCGTTCCAGCTCTTCGATGATGGCGATGCGATAGCTGGACATCTGCGTCGATGGCCTATCCTCGCGCGGCACCAGCCGTGGCAGATCACCATCGAGATTCAAACCATAGATACCCAAGATCAAGCCAGACTCCGCACTGCTGCGGACTTCCCATGGCAACTTGCCCATGGCCTCACCCCACGCCGCCAGAAACTCGGGCGGCGCATCCTGTGGCGGGACGCTCCAGGTGTTGCTGATGCCGATCTCGAGATTGCGATCGCCATCCAGATCGACAGCATAGCCGTGCGGCAATAACAGATTGCGAGCACCTTCCTCGCTCAAAGCCTCCGGACGAATTTCATCTGCCAGATATTTATTGCGCTGCAGTATCGCCAGCTGCGCTTTGTCCAGCGTTTGCAGGTACGCCCGGGCGTCTTGCTGCGCATTCTTGCTGTATGCCGTGGCCAGCAGACTGGCAAATTGCAGCTGCTGCGCCACGGTGTCGCCATTTTGCCTGCTGTGTTGCACGGCAATCTGGCCCATCGCCTCCTGCGCCGCCTTCGCGCTATCCGGTTCGGCCTGCATTTTCTGGACAAACTGCTGGTAAAAACTGTCGGCAGGCCGCGCGCGGTAAAGCAGCAAACCGGCAGCGATGGTTGATGACTCGATATGCATGATGACACCCTCGCAGACACAGGAGTGCCCAACCAAGCATATGCCATGCCAATACAAATCCTGGCTGCAGCACCTGCGCTTGCCGGATGATGTTAAAGTGTCGGCCACTTCTTTTACGCCATATTCATCCATAAATCACAAATAATGAGCAACAATCCACTTATGTCGCAACTGTGGGACACGCCTTACGCGCTGCCGCCCTTCGCCGCCATCCTGCCCGAGCACTACGAGCCGGCCTTTGATGTGCTGCTGCCTGCCCATCTGGCCGAGATCGACGCCATTGCGGCCAACCCCGAGGCGCCCACTTTTGCCAACACCGTGGCGGCTTTTGCCGACAGCGGCGCGCTGCTGAACCGTGCCAGCCGCGTCTTTGGCAATCTGATCGGCTCGCTGGGCAGCCCCGAGTTGCAGGCGCTGGAGCGCAAGTTCGCGCCAAGGTTGGCCGCACACCACAGCGCCACCCATATGCACGCCGGCATGTTTGCGCGTATCGACGCCCTCTACCGCGACCGTGACGGCCTGAATCTGGATGAAGAAGACAGCCGCCTGCTGACGCGCATCCACCAGCGTTTTGTGCGCGCCGGTGCCACGCTGGATGGCGAGGCGCGCAGCCGTTACGCCGCCATCGTGTCGCGTCTGGCCACGCTGTATACCGAATTCGGCCAGAACCTGCTGGCGGATGAAAACGACTACACCCTGCCACTGGCCGCCGACCAGCTGGACGGCCTGCCCGCCTATGTGCTGGATGCCGCCGCTGCCGCTGCCAAGGCACGCAGCCAGACTGGCCATGTGATTACGCTGGCGCGCGGCCTGGTGATCGGCTTTCTGACCTTCTCCACCCGTCGTGATCTGCGCGAAACCCTGTGGCAAGCCTGGGTTGGCCGCGGCGAAAACCCGCAGCGCGACAACCGTCCGCTAGCCGCCGAAATCCTCGCCCTGCGGCAGGAACAGGCGCAGCTGCTGGGCTTTGCCAATTACGCCGACTACGCGCTGGACGACCGCATGGCCGGTACGCCCGCCGCCGTGCATGCGCTGATGGAGCAGGTGTGGGAGCCGGCCAAGGCCAGCTTCGCGCGCGAAAAAACCCAGCTGCAAGCCGAAGCCGCGCGACTGGGCCTGCCGGCCGACATTCAGCCGTGGGACTGGTACTTCCTCGCCGAAAAAGTGCGCGTCAGCCAGTACGCGCTGGACGATGCCGAGATCAAGCCCTACTTCAGCCTCGACAATATGATCGCCGCGATGTTTGACGTCGCCGGTCGCCTGTTTGGCCTGAGCTTCACCGAGCGCACCGATATCGCGCTGTATCACCCCGATGTGCGGCTGTGGGAAGCGCGCCGTGCTGGCGAAGTGATCGGCCTGTTTATCGGCGACAACTTTGCGCGTCAGGGCAAGCGCGGCGGTGCATGGATGAGTGTTTTCCGCCTGCAAAGCCGCAGCGACGGCCAGCGCGTGCTGCCTATCGTGATCAACAACAACAACTTCACCCAGGCCGCAAGCGGCGCGACGCTGCTGAGCTTTAACGACGTGCGCACCCTGTTCCACGAATTCGGCCACGGCCTGCACGGCCTGTTGTCCGACGTGCGTCATAGCGCGCAAGCCTGCACGCAAGTGCCGCGCGACTATGTCGAGCTGCCGTCACAGCTCATGGAAAACTGGGCGATGGTGCCGGACATCCTCGCCAAACATGCGCGTCATACCGACACCGGCGCGCCGATTCCGGCCGAACTGGTGGCCAAGATTCAGGCTGCCAGCACCTTCAATCAGGGTTTCGACACCGTGCGTTACAGCGCCTCGACCCTGATCGACATGGCACTGCATCAGGCCGACGCCAGCGCCGGCATCGACATCGCCGCGTTTGAAGCGGCCGAATGCGCGCGCCTTGGCGTGCCGTTCGAAGCCGGCATGAATCACCGCCCTGCCCACTTCCGCCACATCTTCGGCAGCGACGGCTACGCCGCCGGTTACTACGTGTATATGTGGGCCGAAGTGCTGGAAGCCGAAGCCTTTGCGGCATTCGAAGAAAGCGGTGATGTGTTCAACCCCGAGCTGGCCGCCCGCCTGCACGAACAGATCTACAGCGCCGGCAACGCCCGCGAGCAGAAGGCCGCCTTCCGCACCTTCCGCGGCCGCGACCCGCAAGCACAAGCCATGCTGGGCAAACGCGGATTGCTGTAAGTCTTGCGGTAAATGAGGAAGGTTGGCCGCAAGTGCTGTCGGGTTTGCGGCCAACCCTTGCCACTGTGCCAAACACCGTTCATCACCTGCGAGCTTGACGCCAAATGACCCTCTTTCAAATCGGCAAGTTTGAAGTTTCGATTTCCATTTACAACATTATCAGTGCGTTCGTGATGCTGCTGCTATTGAAAGGAAATGAAATGTTTTCTTACTTCACAGGCGAACGCGCCAGCCTGGATATTGATTTTGTTTTCTACGCGTTTCTTGCGATGTTGATTTTGTCTTTGCGGGTAAAAGACACTTCAAGACTGCCCGGGAAGGGTGATTAGCACAGCGCCATCGTCATCTGCCAAGGTTGGCCGCAACTATCCGGCAAGACTGTGCGGCAAATGCCCTCACCGGTTTGCGGCCAACCGTCAGTCAGGCTGGCTGCCTTCAATTTCAGCCCTCACTATCCAATGATGTAAAGTGTCAGCACAGAGCCGGGCGTAACCGGCCACTTACAACAAGGGAGAGAGACGTGGCTATCACGCTGAAAAACGTGCGCTATTTCGTGGCGGTTGCCGAGGCGGAGTCGATATCGGGAGCGGTGCAGGATCTCAATGTGTCGCAGTCAGTGGTCACCGAGGCGATACGGGCGCTGGAGACCGAGCTGGGCACCACGCTGTTCCAGCGCCACGCCCGCGGCATGATTCTCACCCATGCCGGCTACCAGTTCTTGCGCCATGCGCACCAGATTCTGGCCTCGGTGCGCAATGCGCGCGAGGCGATGCGCGCGCGGCCTGATACGGTCAGCGGCCAGCTCAATATCGGCGTCACCAGCCTGGTGTGCGGCTACTTCCTGCCCTATCTGCTCGACCGTTTCCGCAATACCTTTCCGCGTGTCGAGGTGCGCGTGGTGGAAGACCAGCGCGAGTACATCGAGCATCTGCTGGTCAATGGCGAGCTGGATGTCGGGGTGCTGATCGTCTCCAATCTGGCCAACCGTCAGGCGCTGGAGGCCGAAACACTGCTGGAATCGGCCTACCGGTTGTGGCTGCCGGTGAATCACCCGCTGCTGGAGCTGGGCAGCATCGCGGTGGGCGAGATGGCGCAGCAGCCGCTGGTCACGCTGAAGCTGGACGAGCTCGAAGACGTGGCCACCGCGCTGTGGCGCAGCCAGGGCTTGCGGCCAACCATGGCGGTGCGCACCAGCTCGGTAGAGGGCTTGCGCAGCCTGGTGGCGACCGGTGCCGGCCTCGCGGTGATGCCGGACTTGCTGTACCGGCCGTGGTCGCTGGATGGCGACCGGCTGGAGGTACGCCAGCTGATGGAAAAAACCCCTTCATTGCAAGTCGGGCTGGCATGGCGTCGCGGTGCCAAAGTCGCGGAAACCGCACAAAACTTCCTGACCGTCGCCCGCGAATACACGCGCAATCACAACTAAAGCCCGCCGCCGAGCTTTCGGAATTTCAGATATTGCTGTTATTGCCATCTGAAATTCCGTTTGATCAAATCCTTGCAGACAGTTTGCTGGCACCAAGGCAGTGAAATGCTGCAGTGCATTGCCGACGGCGTGCGGCTTGGCGGTGCACAGTGCTGCAGTATGCGGTTTTTCCGATAGACCGTATTGGGCAAGCTGCCTTGGTCGGGTGAAAACCCGCTTCCTAGAATGCAGCACATCCCAAGAGCGCATGGTGATTTGCGCCGATCTGCCAAGGAGAACCGAGATGAAGCATCGCCTGCACGCCCTTGCCTGGGCCGCTGTCTGTAGCAGTCTGGTCGCCAGCCCCGTCTTTGCCGCCCCGCCCACCAGCCTGGGCAAGCCGGAAGGCAAACTCAATATCATCGCCTGGCCCGGCTATATCGAGCGCGGGGACACCGACAAGAATTACGACTGGGTCAGCGAGTTTGAAAAGAACACCGGCTGCATGGTCAATGTGAAAACGGCCGCCACCTCGGACGAGATGGTGTCGCTGATGAATTCGCCCAATTACGATCTGGTGACCGCCTCTGGCGATGCCAGCTTGCGGCTGATTTATGGCAAGAAGGTGCAGGAGATCAACCCTAAACTGATCCCGAGCTGGAACACGCTGGATCCGCGCGTGAAAAACGGCAGCTGGTTCAATGTGGCCGGCAAGGTCTACGGCACACCCTACCAGTGGGGTGCCAATTTCCTGATGTACAACACCCAGGTGTTCCCGAGCGCGCCGACCAGCTGGTCGGTGGTGTTCGAGCCGGGCAAGCTGCCGAATGGCCAGGCCAACAAGGGCAAGGTGCAGGCCTATGATGGCGCGATCTACATCGCCGATGCCGCGCTGTACCTGATGAACAAGAATCCGGCGCTGGGCATCAAGGACCCGTACGAGCTGAACGAAGCCCAGTACGCCGAAGTGCTGAAGCTGCTGCGCCAGCAAAAGCAGCTGACCCACCGTTACTGGCACGACGTGACCGTGCAGATGAATGACTTCAAGAAAGAAGGCGTCGCCGTCTCCAGCGCCTGGGGTTACACCATCAACACGCTGCAGACCGAGAAATTCCCGGTCGCCGGCACCATCCCGAAAGAAGGCGCCACCGGCTGGGCCGACACCACCATGCTGCATGCCCAGGCCAAGAACACGGTGTGCGCCTACAAGTGGATGGAGTGGTCGCTGAACAAGAAGCTGCAATCCGGCCTCGCCGAGTGGTTCGGCTCGAACCCGGTGGTTGCCGATGCCTGCAAGACCAAGGCACCGGGCGGCAGCAACTTCTGTCAGGACAACGGTTTTGACCGTTTCAACCAGATCCGTTTCTGGAAGACGCCAATCGCCAGCTGCGCCTCGCAAGGTACTTGCGTGCCTTACAGCCGCTGGACCAGCGACTACATCGCCATCATGGGTGGCCGCTGAGTCAGCCCCTGTTTCACGTGAAGCAATGCTGCCGTCGGCCTTATGCGGCTGACGGCAGCCAGTCAAACCGTGCGCCAACACGGCGCAGCGGGAGCCCCACATGTCTATTGCCGTCCAGTTTCAGCATGTCAGCCGCCACTATGATCAGGTGCGCGCCGTTGACGATATCCACCTCGAGATTGCCGAGGGCGAGTTTTTCTCGATGCTGGGGCCGTCCGGCTCCGGCAAGACCACCAGCCTGCGGCTGATTGCCGGCTTCGAGCAGCCCAGCACCGGCTCCATCCGCATCTTCGGGCAAGAGGCCGCCGGCCTGCCGCCCAATCTGCGCGCAGTAAATACCGTGTTCCAGGATTACGCGCTGTTTCCGCACATGAGTGTGCTAGACAACGTCGCCTACGGCCTGATGCTCAAGGGCGTGGCCAAGGCCGAACGCTATCGCCGCGCCGAAGAAATGCTGGAATTGGTGAAGCTCGGCCAGTATGGCCAGCGCAAGCCGGCGGCGCTGTCCGGCGGCCAACGTCAGCGCGTGGCGCTGGCACGGGCGCTGATCCTGCAGCCCCGCGTACTGCTGCTGGACGAGCCGCTGGGCGCGCTCGACCTCAAGTTGCGCGAGCAGATGCAAACCGAGCTCAAGGCGCTGCAGCGCCGGCTGGGCATCACCTTTATCTATGTAACGCACGATCAGGGCGAGGCGATGTCGATGTCCGACCGCGTGGCCGTATTCAACAAGGGCCGCATCGAGCAGATTGCCGCGCCGCAAGTGCTGTACCAGCAGCCGGCGACAGCCTTTGTTGCCGATTTCGTCGGTGCGGCCAACGTGTTCGAGGGCGAGTTGGCCGCGATGCTGACGCCGGGTGGCAAGGCTTTCGCGGTACGGCCGGAACGCATTCGCCCGGCCACGCCTTACGATCAGGACGTGGTGCTGCTGGCCGGCAAACTGCTGGACATCCAGTATCTGGGGGCCAGCAGCCGCTACGAAGTCGAGGTCGGCAGCAAGGTCATCAGCATGGTGTTGCCCAACGACAGCCACGCCCAGGCTCAGCCCGAAGTTATCGGCAGCATGCTGACACTGGCCTGGCCGCGTCAGGCGATGTTGCCGCTGGCCGGTTGAGGAGGATGCCATGATGTCTGCTTCGCTTCCTGTCGCCGCCACGCCGCCTGCCGGTATCGCCGGTCTGTGGCAGCGGCTGGGTATCGCACTGTACCGCCGCCCCGGCCTGCAGCT
Source organism: Vogesella lacus (assembly GCF_979366295.1). Classification (NCBI taxonomy): domain Bacteria; kingdom Pseudomonadati; phylum Pseudomonadota; class Betaproteobacteria; order Neisseriales; family Chromobacteriaceae; genus Vogesella; species Vogesella lacus. The sequence continues at coordinate 61,406 of NZ_CEETQT010000004.1, read as the reverse complement.
GGTCTTGCTGCTGGGCTTGCCGCTGTTATGGTTTCTGGTGGTGTATTTCGGCTCGCTGGCCACCTTGCTGCTGCAAAGCTTTTTCACCTTCGACGACTTCACCATGTCGGTGAGCAGCGATCTGACGCTGGCTAACTACCGTCTGCTGTTGCAGCCGGCCAATTACGATGTGGTGCTGCGCACGCTGAGCATGGCCACGGCGGTGACCTTGGCCGCAGCAGTGCTGGCCTTCCCGCTGGCTTATTACATGGTGCGCTATGCGCGTGGCTGGCAGAAGGGCTTTTTCTACGTGGCGGTGATGCTGCCGATGTGGGCGAGCTACATCGTCAAGGTCTATGCCTGGACCGTGCTGCTGGCCAAGGATGGCATCGTCTACTGGGCTTACCAGCACCTGGGGCTGGGTGGCGTGGTGGAATGGCTGATGACATTACCGCTGGTCGGCGGTAACTCGCTGGCCACCTCGCATCTGGGGCGCTTCACGGTGTTCACCTATATCTGGCTGCCCTTCATGATCCTGCCTATCCAGGCGGCGCTGGAACGGGTACCGGCCAATCTGCTGCAGGCCAGCAGCGATCTGGGTGCCAGCGGCGCGCAGACCTTCCGCCATGTGATTCTGCCGCTGGCGTTTCCGGGGGTGGTGGCCGGTTCGATCTTCACCTTCTCGCTGACGCTGGGCGATTACATCATTCCGCAGATCATCGGCCCGTCCGGCCTGTTTATCGGCTCGATGGTGTACACCATGCAGGGCGCGATCGGCAATATGCCACTGGCCGCGGCCTTTACTGTGGTGCCGGTGGTGATTATCGCGCTGTACCTGACCGGCGCACGCAAACTGGGAGCCTTCGATGCACTCTGATCAAGACCGCGCGCCGTGGTGGCTGCGCCTGCTCGCCTTCGGTGGCATCGGTTTTCTGTTCCTGCCGATTGCCGTGATCATGCTGTACGCCTTCAATGCCGAAAGCGCCGGCTACAGCTTTCCACCCAAGGGCTTCACGCTGGCGTGGTTTGCCGCCGCCTTTGCCCGCGACGACGTGATGCAGGCCATCTTCCTGTCGCTGCAACTGGCGGCCTTTGCCACCGTGCTGGCACTGGGGCTAGGGACGTTGGCCGCAGCTGCCATGTACCGCCACGACTTTCCGGGCAAGGACAGCATCACCGTGATGCTGATCCTGCCGATTGCCCTGCCCGGCATCATCACCGGCATCGCACTGCTGTCGGCGTTCCGGCTGGCCGATATTCCGTCCGGCTTCTGGACCATCGCCATCGGCCACGCCACCTTCTGTGTGGTGGTGATCTACAACAATGTGATCGCACGCTTTCGCCGCCTGAGCTACAGCCTGATCGAGGCCTCGCAGGATCTGGGCGCCACCCCGTGGCAGACCTTCCGCCATGTGGTGCTGCCGCAGATTGCCACCGCGCTGCTGGCGGGCGGCATGCTGGCCTTCGCCCTGAGTTTTGACGAAATCATCGTCACCACCTTTACCGCCGGCAGCGAAATCACCCTGCCGATCTGGATGCTGAACCAGCTGGCCCGCCCGCGTGATGTGCCCATTACCAATGTGGTGGCGCTGAGCGTGATGCTGATTACCACCCTGCCGATACTGGCAGCCTATTACCTGACCCGCGGCACGGAAGAGATCGCCGGCAGCGGCAAATGAACGAGAGCGCTATGGAAAAGACACTGCAAACCCGCATGCTGATTAACGGCGAATTCGTCGATGGCCAGGGCGAACCGGAACGCATCATCAACCCGGCCACCGGCGAAACCATCATCCAGATTGCCGAAGCCAGTACCGAACAGGTACAGGCCGCGGTAGCCGCCGCCCAGGCCGCGTTCGGCAGCTGGGCACGCACCACGCCACGCGAGCGCAGCGAAAAACTGCTGGCACTGGCCGAGGCCATCGAGGCACGCGGGCCGGAGTTTGCGCGGCTGGAATCGCTGAATTGCGGCAAACCTTATCACTTGGCGCTGGCCGACGAGATTCCGGCGGTGGTGGATGTGTTCCGCTTCTTTGCCGGCGCGGTGCGTGCGCAGACCGGCACGCTGGCCGGCGAATACCTGCCCGGCCACACCAGCCTGATCCGCCGCGACCCGCTGGGCGTGGTGGCGTCGATTGCACCGTGGAACTACCCGCTGATGATGGCGGCGTGGAAGATGGCGCCGGCCTTGGCCGCCGGCAATACCGTGGTGCTCAAGCCGTCCGAACAGACCCCGCTGTCGACGCTGAAGCTGGCCGAGCTGGCCGCCGCCATCCTGCCGCCAGGCGTCTTCAACCTGGTACTGGGCCGTGGCGAAACCGTCGGCAGCCCGCTGATTTCGCAGCCGGAAGTGCGCATGATCTCCATCACCGGTGACGTCTCCACCGGCCAGCGCGTGCTGGAAACCGCCTCGCGCTCGCTCAAGCGCACCCATCTGGAGCTGGGCGGCAAGGCACCAGTGATCATCTTTGACGATGCCGATATCGCCGCCGCGGTCGAAGGCATCCGCACCTTCGGCTATTACAACGCCGGCCAGGACTGCACCGCCGCCTGTCGCATCTATGTGCAGAAAGGCGTGTACGAGCGCTTTGTCGCCGATCTGGCCAGCGCGGTGTCCACCATCAAGGTTGGCCACCAGCATCTGGACGGCGTGGAAATGGGCCCGCTGATTTCCGAACGCCAGCGCAGCCGCGTCGCCAGCTTTGTCGAGCGTGCCGAGCAGCAGCCGCATATCGAGGTGGTAACCGGCGGCGCGATGGGCAGCGGTGCCGGCTTCTTCTACCAGCCCACGGTGATTGCCGGCGCGCGCCAGGACGACGAGATCGTACGGCGCGAGGTGTTTGGTCCGGTGGTATCGGTGACGCCGTTCGACGACACCGATCAGGTGATCGGCTGGGCCAACGATTCCGACTACGGCCTCGCCAGCTCGGTGTGGACGCGCGACGTTGGCCGCGCCATGCAGCTGTCGGCCGAGCTGCAATACGGCTGCACCTGGGTGAATACCCACTTCATGCTGGTCAGCGAGATGCCGCACGGCGGCATGAAGCGCTCCGGCTACGGCAAGGATATGTCGGCTTATGCGCTGGAAGACTACAGCTGCGTGCGCCACGTGATGATCAAGCAGTAAGCCGGGCAAGGTTGGCCGCACGCCGCGGCCACAACAACGAGGAGACGATATGCGTAGCAAACACAAGCGCTGGTGGGCCACTGCACTGCTGTGCGGCAGCCTCAGTCTGCCGGCCCACGCCGGTGCCGCCCTGGACGCGGTCAAGGCGTATATGGATGGCTGGAACGCGCACGACGCCAATCAGGCCGCCATGGCGATGGACCCGGATGTCGAGTACTACGACGTGACGGTGGGCGAATCGCAATACGGTGTGGTGGTGGCGCGTGACAATGTGATCCGCTTCTTCCTCAACAGCTTCCCTGACCTGAAATGGGAGATGCAGGGCGAGCCGGTGGAAAAAGGCGAGCAGATCGCGTTCCGCTGGCGCTTTTCCGGCACCAATACCGGGCCGAATATTGACGCTACCATCGACGGCGGCAAACCGACCGGCAAGGCCATCAGCTTTGACGGCGTCAGCCTGATGCAGGTAAAAAGCGGCAAGATCGTCTATCAGGGCGATTTTTACGACGCGCTATCGCTCAACAAACAGCTGGGCAATGTCCGCTAAACCCCTTCACGGCAGCAAGGGTGTTGGCCACTCCACGGAGTGGCCTTTTTTATCACCAGCCGGCGGCCGCCACCGGCGACGGGCAATGGAATTTGCAGGCTGACGACACCCTGCCCCATGAATGCGTCATCGCGGTATCACCTGATCTCGCTGGGTGTTACAGTTATCCATCGGCGCTCAGACGCCATTTTATGACGACACACACCTGCCATGAGCCACAATCTGCTACTTGCCCCGCGCTGGGACACCCCACACCAGCTGCCACCTTTCGATAGCATCGAACCGGCGCTGTTTGCCCCTGCCTTCACCCAGCTGTTTGCCGACCATCAGGCCGAGATCGACGCCATTGCGGCCAACCCTGATGTGCCGGATTTTGCCAATACCGTTGAAGCCTTCGAGCGCAGCGGCCTGCTGCTGGAACGTGCCAGCCTGTTGCTGGACAATCTGGTCGCCTCGGTCGGCAGCGAAGGCTTGCTGGCGGTGCAAAGCGACATGGCGGCCAAACTGGCCGCCCACGGCAGCGCCATCTATATGCACGAAGGCGTGTTCAAGCGCCTTGATGTGGTGTACCGCGAGCGTGCGGCGCTGGGCCTGTCCGAAGAACAGCTGCGCCTGCTGGAGCGCATCCACCGCCAGTTCGTGCGCGCCGGTGCCAAGCTGCAAGGCGAGGCGCGCAGCCGCTTTGCCGCCATCGTGTCACGCCTGGCTGACCTGACCACCGCCTTCGGCCAGAACGTACTGGCCGACGAAAACGAATACACCCTGCCGCTGAGCGCGGATCAGCTCGACGGCCTGCCGGCTTTCGTACTGGACGTAGCCAGCGGCGCGGCCAAATCACGCGGTGTGGAAGGCCATGTGATTACCCTGTCGCGCTCGGCGATTATCGGCTTCCTCACCTACTCCACCCGCCGCGAACTGCGCGAACAGCTGTGGCGTGCCTGGGTTGGCCGCGGCGAGAATCCGGCACGCGCCAATGCGCCACTGGCGAAGGAAATCCTCGCCCTGCGTCAGGAACAGGCACAGCTGTTGGGCTATGCCAATTTTGCCGATTACGCGCTGGCCGACCGCATGGCCGCTACGCCAGCGGCGGTGTTTGCGCTGATGGATCAGGTGTGGGAGCCGGCCAAGGCCAGCTTCGAGCGCGAAAAAGTGATGTTGGCCGCAGAGGCCGCACGCCTTGGCCTGCCGACCGATATCCAGCCGTGGGACTGGTTCTATCTGGCCGAAAAAGTGCGCGTCAGCCAGTTCGCGCTCGACAACGCGCAGATCAAGCCTTACTTCGCGCTGGATAATATGATTGCCGCGATGTTCGACGTCGCCGGCCGCCTGTTCGGTCTGAGCTTTGCCGAACGCAGCGATGTGGCGCTGTATCACGCTGATGCACGACTGTGGGAAGTAAGTCGCAACGGTGAAGTCATTGGCCTGTTCATCGGCGACAACTTTGCGCGTCAGGGCAAACGCGGCGGTGCGTGGATGCATCTGTTCCGCCAGCAGAGCAAGGACGCCAGCGGCCGTACCCTGCCGGTGGTGATCAACAACAACAACTTCGCCAAGGCCGGTGCCGGCCAGACCCTGCTGAGCTTTGACGATGTGCGCACGCTGTTCCACGAATTCGGCCACGGCCTGCACGGCTTGCTGTCGGATGTGCATTACCGCAGCCTGTCCGGCCCGAACGTGCCGCAGGATTATGTCGAGCTGCCATCGCAGGTGATGGAAAACTGGGCGCTGGTACCGGAAATTCTCGCCAAACATGCGCGTCATGTCGAAAGCGGCGAAGCGATTCCGGCAGAGCTGGTGGCCAAGATCCAGGCCGCCGAAACCTTCAACCAGGGTTTCGAGACCGTGCGTTATGCTGCCTCGACGTTGATTGATCTGGCGCTGCATCAGGCTGACGCAAGCAGCGGCATCGACATCATCGCCTTCGAAGCGGCCGAGCGCGAGCGTCTCGGTGTGCCGTTTGCCGCCGGTATGAATCATCGTCCGCCACACTTCGGCCACATCTTCTCGGGTGACTACTACGCCGCCGGTTACTACGTGTATATGTGGGCCGAGGTACTGGATGCCGAGGCGTTTGCCGCGTTTGAAGAAGCCGGCAACCCGTTTGACCCGGCACTGGCGGAGAAGCTGTATCGCTATATCTACAGCGCCGGCGACAGCCGCGAGCAGAAGGCCGCCTTCCGCACTTTCCGCGGTCGTGACCCGCAGGCCAACGCCATGCTGAAAAAGCGCGGTCTGCAAGCCTGATCGAAGCTGTCCATGAAAAAGCCCGGGCTGGTCCCGGGCTTTTTTGTATGTTTCGTGACAGCCTTTCGTCACGAAACATACATTCATACATCATATGTCACGATTTGTCACACAAATCGTGCCTCAGAATTCTATCGTCACCTTGCGTGCACCCAGCATCTTGGCACGGGCAATCAGCTGCTCCAACGTGGCATCGGCCAGCAGAATGCCCGATGGCAGCGCCTTGGGCGCAATCTCTTCAGCAATCACCGCCGGCCGTGGCGCAACCGGAGCGGCAAGGTTGGCCGCAGGCAATTCGACTTGCTGTGCCAGCAGAGTGTCGACCACTTTGCACAGGCGCTCGTAGGCATCACGGCTGGGTTTGATATTGCTGGCATCCAGTGCTTCGTAGCGCTGGATCGCTGCAGTGGAAAGCCCGACCTGATCAGCCAGCGCGGTACGCGACAGCCGCAATTGCTTGCGCACCGCTTTCAGGGCGGCCGCGAACTCCGTGCTTTCCAATTCGGGCAAGACTGCCATTTGTACTGCCTCCAGTGCGTGATTTATCGCATCATACCACAAGCACACAAATAAAATACAATTCACACACTTAAATAACACAGAGAAAAATCAACACACACAACACTTCGCCGACAACAACCTGACAAATCAACTTAAAATCAATATATTGATTGCTGTATTAATAATTTGCACAAAGGATACACACACAAATTAATACAAACAACACATGAAAACACACGGGCGATACAATGCAAATTGTGTGAATTGTATGATTTACCTGCAGGCTCGACGTAGCTGCCGATGCGCTTCTTTCTCGCGATACATCGAGGCATCTGCTCTGGCCAGTATCAGGTCCGGTTGCTGCAATTCGTCGGCAGAATAGCTGGCGCTGCCAATGCAGGCGCTGATACCGAAGTTCGGTTGCAGATGGGCGGTCAGCCGCAAGATGTCCTCGCGCAGCTCGGTCAAAGACAGCTGTGCATCCAGCAACAGCACGAACTCGTCGCCCCCCAGCCGGTAAGCGCGGGCCGACATCCACTGCAAGGCACGGGACACTTCGCGCAGCGCCTCGTCTCCCGCCTCGTGTCCGCGGGTATCATTCAGCAGTTTGAAATCATTCAGATCGATATAAAACAGCAGGCCGGATTCGGCCTCGCGATGTTGTCGTGCCAGCTCGCGAAATAGCGCACGACGATTGCCCAGCCCGGTCAGCTCATCATGAAAGGCCAGATAATCGGCCTCCTGATGCAGACGCTTGTTCAGTGCCACCTCCTGCTCCAGCTCGTGACGCAATACCTCCTGCTGTTTTATCAGGTCAAACAGCGCCCAGCCCATGATCAGCATGGCCGTGGAACGCAAGAAGTCATCCATGAAATCGATTACGGGCCACAAGGGAAAGAATTCATCCAGCCAGTCAAGAAATTGCCCAGTGAAAAACATGCCACCGCTGAGCAACACCCAGCGCAGCATCTGATGGTTACTCTTGAGAAAACGCCAGCCACTGAGCAGCAGGAAAAAACCTATCAGTACCCCGTAAAAGTCATTGCTATGCGGCACACCCAACACGTGCATCGCAATATCCCCGAGCAGCAGGAAAAACAGGAAAATGGATAAGCGCCTGACAATGACACGCATGTAAGCCTCTCCCGGCTGGCTGTCTAGACGTGCGGAAAATCGGGATTCCAGGCGACTTCCCACAGATAGCCATCCGGGTCGCGGAAATAACCGCTGCGTCCGCCCCAGAACGCATCCTCGGCCACCTTGGCAATCACCACGCCTTTTTCCGCCAGCTCCTGCAACAGGGCATCGACCTCATCGCGCTGTGCCACATTGTGTGACAGCGTGAAGCCCGGAAATACCGACGGCGGGCTGACTGCCACGCCGACATCCTCGGCCAGTGCCGCACGCGGATACAGCGCCAGCCAGGTCTGACCCAGCTCGAAAAAGGCGATATCGGCACCATCCGGCATCGGAATCTGCGGCAAAGCCAGAATGTCACGATAAAACGTCACGGCCCGGGTCAGGTTGGAGACCCCCAGCGTGACAAAACTCAAACGAGGCTGCATGCAATACCCCTTCAAGGCCTTGGCCCGCCACCCGGGCAAGAGCCAATCCGTTTGTTCGATCCGGCAAGCCATCAACCGATGTTGGCGCCCTTGCCGCTATGTTTCACTGCCCAGCAAGACCACCCGGTCTCGCCCCGACTGCTTGGCCTGGTACAAGGCCATATCGGCAATCTTCAGCAAACGCTCGGGGCCGGTGCCATCATTGCCGGCAACGGCAATGCCGATCGAGGCGGTAATGCGCCCCAGCGTCTGTTGCTGATGATGAAAGGGGTGATTGCGGATTTCTTCCAGAATGGTTTCGCACAGGCTGAATGCCGCCACATCGGTCATGAAGGGCATCAGCAGCACGAACTCCTCGCCACCCAGACGGTAGGCGCTGTCCTGCGGGCGAATCTGTTCGCGCAACAGCCGCGCCAGCTGGCGCAAGGCGCTGTCGCCGGCATCGTGACCACGCGTGTCATTCAGCTGCTTGAAGTGATCGATATCGAGGATCACCAATGCCAGCGGCCACCAGCTGTTCTGCCGGAAAATCTCGGCGAGGCTCGCATCCAGCTGCCGCCGGTTGTACAGCCCGGTCAGCGCATCGCGGATAGACTGCTGATGCAGCCGCGTGCGCAGCTGCAGATTCGACAGCGCCAGTGCCGCCTGTTCGCACACCGCCTGTGCCAGGGTCTGCATTTCAACCAGACAAGCCGGGTCCTGGCTGTTTTTCTGCAGATGCAGGACACCGATCTGCTGCTCTTGCGCCTGCAGCGGCACGCACATGCACATGATGCGGTGGTCGTCCTCGTTCAGCACATGCTGGCAAGCGGCCTGGCCGCTACCAAAAGAAAACAGGTGCGCATGCTGTCTTTGCAGCGCCAGACAACCGGTGCGGTTGAAATGATCGAGTGTATTGATCGGCACCTGCCCCCAGCTGGCCACCCGCGCATAACTGCCACGCTGCCGCCGGTCGAGAAACAGCACGCCGCTGACCGCAGGAAACAGCCGTGGCAGATAGTCGCGCATCACATTGACGGCTTCGTTCAACTCCTGACAACGCTGCAAGGCCGCCGACAAGTCGGACAACAAGCCCATCTCGCGATTGAGCAGCTCGACCGCTGCCAGGCCTTGTTCCAGCCGGCGATTGCTTTCTTCGAGCAAGGCCGCCACCTGTTTGCGTTCGGTAATGTCATGCACCGTGCCGAACACCCGCCGTGGCGAGCCATCAACCTCGCGCTGCAGCTCGGCCTGGCAGTTGAGAAACAGCAAGCCGCGCTGCGGCAACAGCACGCGGCAATCGATATTGAAGGGTTCGCTGCTTTCCATGCTGCTGGCAATCGCCCGCAACACCATCGCGCGGTCGGCCTCGTACACCAGCCGCATTACATCTTCCTGACTGGCAATCTGGCGGATGCTGTCGCCCAGAATGTTCAGCGTTTCCTCGGACAGGCTCAGCGTCAGCGTCTCGAGGTTGTATTCAAAACTGCCCAGCCGCGCGATGCGCTGGGCGCGCGCCAGATTGGCACGGCTTTGCAGCAGCTGGCGCTCTGCCTGCTGGCGCTCCTTGAGTTCCTGTCGCAGATTGCGGTTGATCGCCGTCATCTCCTGCGACATCTCTTCCAGCGTGTGCTCCAGCAGCTCGCGATCCTCATCCTGCTGCACATAGTGTTCGCTGACCGCCTGCAGCAAAGTCAGCAGGCCGGCATCAGCGCTGATGCGGGCACGCTCCAGCTGTCTTTGCAGCAAGGGATGCAGCCCGGCGGGGTCACGCATTGTCATCTGGCGGGCAACTCCCAAAAGGTGGTCACGGTCATGCTCTGGTTGTGCAGCTCGCAACGGCCACTGCAGATATGCGGCGAAATCTCGCCATAGGAATAAAAACCCGACAGCACCGGCAAGGGACCGACAATGCCACGCACAGCCTCCAGCTCTTCCTCGCTGCGCTGGCCCAGCACCATGCGCCGGCCGACGCAGGACACCAGCAGGGTATATACCTGCTGCGGCAGCAAGCTGGCCTCAGCCGCCCGTGCCGCGCCCTCGACCAGCTGGTCGGCATTGAATTTCATCAGCCGCACGAAACGCCCCTCCGGCATGTCGCCGGCAAAGGCCATGGCCTGGCTGTCTTCGTCCAGGCTCAGGATGGTGCGGGTGAGGCCAACCTCGTCCGGCTCGTCGCTGTGACGCAGACTCAGCGGAAAACGCAGCGCGGCCGACGGCAGCCGGTTGGCCTGCGGGCCGAGATAACGCTTGTACAGCGCCAGTGCCGACTGGCCATCCAGCTCGTACAGCACATTGCCCTCGGCACGGGTGATCTGGCGTATCGGGCCGAAGGGCTCCCAGCCACCAACCGAGCCATGGCCGGTCTGCAAGTCAGCACCATAAAAGCCGATGGCCAGCACGCTGTCCGACATCACCTGGCCATTGGCCAACAGCAGGGTCTGGCCAAAACGCGTGCCGTCACCGGCCAGGCCGCCGCTGACCCTTACTGTGTCCGGCAGCTGCTGGTACAGGCCGCGTATCAGCTCGGAGCCATTGCTGCTCATACCGTCAGACAGCAGCAGCACATAGCTCAGGTCATCGGCCAGCAGCTGGCTGGCCAGCTCCTTGCCGGCGGCGAGGCTCGCGCTGCTGGCATGCAGCGGTGCCAGTGCCAGCCGCACACGGGTAGTGGCAAAGCTCAGCGCCGTCAGCACCAGCGAATCATCGTGGATGCTGGTGCCGTTGATCTCGCCGGCGGTGCTGCAGCCAGCAAGCAAAGCGTGCGGATAACGTTTCACGATCGACATGCGCAGGTCTTCGCGCGCCAGCATGTCGCGCTGGCCGAAGATCAGCACCAGATCGGCCTCGCGCTCCAGCTTGAGCGGTGTATGCCGCTTCCAGCCCAGATGTGCCTGCCAGAAATATTGTTCTACTTGCATGTTTGCCCCCAGCACAGACACCACAGATTTACTGTAGGTCATGGCTCAAGCCTTGGCTGGCCAATGCCCGGGCGCGGCGGCCAACATCGCTGAACTACGCAAAAAATAGATTGATACCAATCTGATACAACTCAAGGAATCACAAGGGCGGCAGGCATATTCTGAAGTCATTACAACGCGGGCAGCGCCAGCAGTCTGGCCAATGCCGGCATCACGAGAAAGGCATACATCATGACTACTACCTTCTTCATTCCGGCCGTCAACATGATGGGCGAAGGCTGTCTGCAACAGGCGATGGGCGCGATTCGCGGCTACGGTTTCCGTCATGCGCTGATCGTCACCGATGCCGGCCTCGCCAAGGCCGGCGTTGCCGAGCAGCTGGTAGCCCTGCTGACGGCCGAAGACATCCAGGCCACGGTCTTTGCCGGTGCCCAGCCCAATCCGACCACCGGCAACGTCGAAGCCGGCCTTGCGTTGCTGCGCGAGAAAAACTGCGACTGCGTGATCTCGCTGGGTGGCGGCTCGCCGCATGACTGCGCCAAGGGCATTGCGCTGGTGGCGGCCAACGGCGGCAAGATTGCCGACTACGAAGGCGTGGACAAATCGGCCAAGCCGCAGCTGCCGCTGATTGCCATCAATACCACCGCCGGCACCGCCAGCGAGATGACCCGCTTCTGCATCATTACCGACGAGGCACGCCACATCAAAATGGCCATCGTCGACAAGCACACCACCCCGATTCTGTCGGTCAACGACCCGGCACTGATGCTGGCCAAGCCGGCCGGCCTGACCGCCGCCACCGGCATGGATGCGCTGACCCACGCTGTCGAGGCCTATGTCTCGACCGCCGCCACCCCGATTACCGATGCCTGCGCCCTGAAAGCCGTCGAGCTGATTGCGGCCAACCTGCGCCAGGCCGTCGCCCACGGTGACGACATCAAGGCACGCGAGCAAATGGCCTATGCCCAGTTCCTCGCCGGCATGGCCTTCAACAATGCTTCGCTCGGCTATGTACACGCGATGGCACACCAGCTTGGCGGTTTCTACGATCTGCCACACGGTGTGTGCAATGCGGTGCTGCTGCCGCACGTCGAGGCCTTCAATGCCGCCACCAGCGCCGCGCGTCTGGCTGACGTTGGCCGCGCCATGGGCGTAGACACGGCCGGCCTGAGCGCCGAGGCCGCCGCCGAAGCCGCGCTGGCAGCCATTCGCCAGCTGTCGGCCGATATCGGCATCCCGGCCGGCCTGACCGCGCTGGGGGTAAAAGAAGCCGACATCCCGACCCTGGCCAGCAATGCGCTGAAAGATGCCTGCGGCCTGACCAACCCGCGTGCGGCCAACCAGGCCGAGATCGAAGCCATCTTCCGCAACGCGCTGTAACCGTCTTCACACTGACCGGCGGGCTCGTCCTGCCCTTGCAGCCACCTGATTTGTCTCAAGTCAGGTGGCTTTTTTTACTGCACTGCAATACAGAATGGGCAAAATAGTCATGATAAAGACATCAATTCATGGCTAGTCACAGGTGCCCCCATGCTGTTCTTCAAGAAAAACAAGGCTGCAACGCAAACAGAATCTGGCCGCAACGCTCAGGCCATTACCGTCGTCCGTACCGATAGCCAGCAATACCAGCGCGCGCTGCAAGCCCATGCCGGCAGCCACATCCGCCTGCTGCTGGGCTATGTCAATCCGGGCACCAATCTCGAACAGACCACCCGCACGCTGAGCCAGCTGTTCCCCAAGGCGCGCATCATCCTCACCACCACCGCCGGCGAGCTGTGCAGCCAGAAGAGCAGCGACACGCTGTATCTGCCGGCCGATGGCCAGTGGCAAAGCCAGGTCTACCAGCTGTTTGACGACAGCCTGATTGCCGATCTGCACGTCGCCAGCATTGCGCTGCCGTGCGAGGACATCAAGCAAGGCCAGATCCGCCACAGCCACAGCGAGCGCATCGCCAAGCTCAAAAGCCAGCTGGGCAATATCCGCCTGCCGTTCAGCATGCGCCACGACGAAGGCTTTGTGCTGACCCTGGTGGACGGCCTGTCCAATAGCGAGAGCTATCTGATGGAGGCCGTCTACGAATGCGGCCAACTGCCGTATCTGTTCATTGGCGGCTCGGCCGGCGGCCCGCTGGATTTTTCGATGACGCGGCTGTACGACGGCCAGCAAGTACGCGACGGCCACGCCGTGCTGCTGTTCATCCGTCTGCAGGCCGACAAGCGCTATGGCGTGTTCAAGAGCCACAACTTCAAGGACACCGGCACCCGTTTCACCATCGGCGAGGCCAGCAACGAGTTGCGCCGTGTCTATTCGCTGCTGGATGCGCAAAGCGGCAAGGTGCGCCCGGTGCTGCCGGCCCTGGCCGAGGCAATGCGCACCACGCCGGACAAGCTGGCGCAAGCCTTGCAGCAATACAGCTTCGGCATCCGCATCAACGACGAAATCTTCGTGCGCTCGGTGCTGGCCATCAATCAGCAGGAAGGCTATCTGCAGTTCGCCTGCGACCTGGCCTTTGGCGAAGAGCTGCACCTGCTGCAAAGCGTCGATCTGGCCGAACGCACACGCAGCGACTTTGCCGCCTTCAGTCAGGGCAAGCCGCCCGCCCTCGGCGGCCTGCTCAACGACTGCATCCTGCGCCGCCTCAACAATAGCGGCGCACTGGCCAAGGCCAATGTCTATGGCGACATCCCGACCGCCGGCTTTTCCACCTTTGGCGAGCTGCTGGGCGTCAACATCAACCAGACGCTGACCGCCGTATTCTTCTACCCGGCCGACAGCGGCTTTCGCGATGATTTTGTCGATCGCTTCCCCGTGCACTACGCCAGCTTCGGCAGCTATTTCAAACGCCGCGAGCTGGAACGCGCGCAGATGATCAGCCGCATGAAGAGCCAGATCATCAGCAATCTCGCCGATTACAAGCAGTTTGCCGCCCAGCTGATGGACAATCTGCCGCTGTTCCGCGACACCACCGGCCAGCTGGTCAGCGGCCTTGGCGAAGTCGAAAACGCCATCGGCGGCTTTGCCGGCGATATTGCCGATAGTGCGGCCAACAGCGACAAGGTGCGCAGCCGCATCGGCTCGCTGGAACAGGACGCGCAGCGCATCGGCGAAGTGATGCAGATGATCAAGAAAATCGCCGAGCAGACCAACCTCCTGGCGCTGAATGCCGCCATCGAGGCTGCACGCGCCGGCGAGGCGGGCCGCGGCTTTGCCGTGGTAGCCGACGAGGTACGCAAGCTCGCCAACAACACCCAGTCGAATCTCGATGCCACCGGCGGCGCGGTCGATAATGTGATGAGCGGCGTGCAGGCGGTGGGCAGCGATATCCGCCAGATGGGCAATCAGGTCGGCCATTTCGCCGGCGGCATGCAGGGCATGAGCAGCACGCTGCAACAGTTGGCCGCCGCCTCGCAGGACAATCAGCGCAAGATCGAACAGATGCTGCAGGAGACGCACAAGCTGTACGAGCACATGCGCGTGGTCGATGCCGAGATGGAAGCCATTTTGCAGCTCGAACGGCAATAAACTGGCGCGGCCAGGCAAAACACTGGCCGTAACTGTTAACAAAGCCGGCGGCGTTGACAAGTGTTAACCAAGCCGGCTTGACCCTTGCCGACCCGCCATCCAGACTGCATGGATTATTCATCTGCCGGCTTAAACCGGCCATTCTGGAGGAAACCGCATGAGTCTGAGCCGCTACTCCGCACTGATCAGCACCGCCTTGCTGGCCGCCTGCGCCAGCACCACCCCGCAACTCGACGGCCGCTGGAAAAGCGCCAACGAGAACGAACCGACCGTCGAGGTCGAACTGAAACAAGGCCGTCTGTCGGTCTCCGGTGGCTGCAATACCATGTTCGGCACCGCCCGCATCGAAAACGGCGTGCTGGTAGTCGACCAGCTGGCCAGCACGCTGAAAGCTTGCGACCAGGCGCTGATGCAGCGCGACCGTCAGCTGAGCGAGCTGCTGAAGAGCCGCCCGGCAATCCGCCAACAGGGCGAACAACTGCTGCTCGGCGATGGCAAGCAACAACTGGTGCTGAAGGCGCAGGAAGACCTGTCGGCCTATCCGCTGAAATTCATCTATGTCGGCGCCGAACGCCAGCGCTGTGTCGGTGTGGCACCGATGCAATGCCTGCAGGTGCGCGACAGCAAGGATCAGCCGTGGCAGCACTTCTACGGCGAGATCGAAGGCTTCAAGCCCGAGCCCGGCATCGCCTACCGCCTGCGCGTGCGCGAAGTGCCGGTGGCCAATCCGCCAGCCGATGCGCCCAACAGGCGCTGGGTGCTCGATATGGTGATCGAGCAGGAAGTCGTGGCGCGCTGATCACGCCTGCGCAGCAAAGCTGACTTGCGGCCAACCTTGCATAAGGTTGGCCGCAGTTTTTTTGTGCTGTCGCCAATATCAGCCGACCGGGCGGGATTTACACCGCGCCCTGATACTCGCCGCGTGCCGGGTAGTCGTGCTTGATGGCGAAATCGATGGCCAGCAGCAGATCGGCAAACGACGGCCGCGCAAACGGCATGGTCTGCACCGCACCGTAGTACAGCGTGCCATCCGGCCGCACGATGAAGATGCCCGGCTCGCTGAACAACGCCGGCTCTTCAAGACCGATCGAGGTCACGCCGCGGCTGGTGCTGATATACAGGCCCCAGTCACGCGCGCTCGCCAGCGGCAGGTCAAAGGCAAAACGCAGCTGCTGCGCCTTGATCTTGTCGGCCATCTGCGCAGTGCGCTCCTCGCCATCGCTGCTGATCGCCACGATATTCACGCCACGCGCGGCGAAATCACCGGCCAGTTTTTCCAGCTCGCGCAGATAGGTCGCGCACAGCGGGCAGTGCAGGCCACGGTAAAACACCAGCAAATCAAAACGCTCGCCCGGATTCTGGCCCTGGACATAACGGCCGCCACCCAGCAGCGGCAGATCAAGGGCAGGCACCGCCTGGCGCGGCATCAGTGCAGTCACAGTCATGGAGTTCTCCTCGAAGGTTGGCCGCAAGCCGATGGCCGGCGACAAAAAGTGCTGACAGTTTGCTGCACTATAGGCAATAATTTGTTCAGAAATGATTGCTGAAAGTACAAGATGAGTCAGACAAGCCCCCTCGATAGGCTGTCCGCGCTACTGGCCGGATTGGCACCATGCTGCGAAATCGTTCCGGCACCGCAGGGCGATGCGCAACTGCCAGCCAGCCCGGAGCCGGTGCTGTATCTGCATCTGCTGCTGGATGGCCGCTGGCAATGGCAGGCCGGCGAGCGTGGCTGGCACAGCCTGATCGGCCCCGCCATCCTGCTGTGTCCGGCCAGTCTGCCGCATCAGCTGCAACAACAGAGCGGCGCGCTGTTCTGTCTGCGCGTGCGCCTCGATGGCCCGGCCGCGCCGCTGTTGCTGGCACAGTTTCCGCAGGCACAGGCGCTGGCACTGCACACGGTCGAGCCCGGCCTGCAGCAGGTGTTGCAGCTGATCGCCGCCGAGCTGGCCGGCCCGCGCTGCGGTGGCCAGGCGCTGCTTGCCCATGCCGGGCAGATCCTGTTCATCGCCCTGCTGCGCCACCTCGTGCAATATCCGGCCGCCGACAACCGGCTGTTTCACGCCCTGGCTGACCCGGCCATCGCGCGCGCACTGGTGGCGATGCACGGCGCGCCGCAGCAGGACTGGTCGCTGGAGCGCCTCGCCGACACCGCCGGCCTGTCGCGTACCGGCTTTGCCGTGCGTTTTCGCGAAAGGCTGGCGATGACGCCGGGCAAATATCTGGGCCAGCTGCGGTTGTCGATTGCGCGCCGCCATGTCGAGCGTGGCGAGGGGCTGAAACGTGCGGCACAGGCCGCCGGCTTTGCCAGCACCGCCGCACTGTCACGCGCGCTGGGGCGGCAGGCCAGCCACTGAACGGGCACACAAAACAATGCGGCCAACCTTGTCCAAGGTTGGCCGCATTGTTTTGAACCGGAAAAACTCAGCGCCGCGCAATCAGCAAGATGCCGCTGCCTATCAGCAACATGCCGGCAAGCTCGGCCGTGTGCGGCCATTCACCGAGGCTGTGCGCCGCCATCAGCACCGCCAGCACCGGAATCACCAGCGCATTGAAGCTCAAAGTCGAGGCCGGCAGGCGGCGCAACAGCCACAGCCACGCCAGCCAGCCGACCGCGCTGGAAAACACCCCAGCGTACAGCATGCCCAGCACAAACTGCGTCGACCACTGGATGCCGGCAAAGTCGGCAAACGGCAACAACAGATACAGCGGCAACAGGCCGATCAGCGCCTGCCAGCCGGAGAAATTCAGGCTGTCGAGCGAGCCCTGCTGCGCGGCCTGCTTGCTGAGCACCGAGCCCAGCGCCCAGAAGAAACCGGCCAGCACCGCCAGCGCCATCGACAGGCCGCCGCCGTGCAGCTGCCACGGCGCGACAATCAGCGTCAGCCCCCCCAGGCCGGCGACAAACGCTAGTTTGGCGCGTGGCGAGAACGGCTCTTTCAGCAGCCACGCCGACAGCAGCGCCACCCAGAACGGCATGGTGAACACCAGCACCGACGTCCGCCCGGCCGCACCGGCCACCAGTGCCAGCGTCACCGCCAGGCCGTAGAGGAAGGTGGTAATCAGCCCGACCTTGCTGCTGGCCTTGAGATTCTGCGGGCGCAGGCCGTGGCCACGCGCCAGCAACACGCCAAACAGCGTCAGGCTGCCGATGGTGGTGCGGATGATCAGATGGGTAATCGGCGTGGTGGCCTGCAGGGTGACTTTCATCACCACATAGTTGTAGGCCCACATGGTGACCAGGCCGGCAAACAGCGCATACGGCAGCCAGCGGCTGTCGGCAAAGCCGGCAAGGTTGGCCGCAAGGCGGCGCGCAGGGTTGGCAGCAGACATCAGGATTCTCCTTCGATTGCCGCCAGTGTAAAAAAACCGCCACCTTGCCCTGCTGCGTTTTCATGCAGCAAAATGCACTGATACTGCTCGTCAACTCACTTTTTTGCAGGAAAACTGACATGCTCGATGCTTATGACCTGAAGCTGCTGACCCTGCTGCAGGAGGACGCGCGCCAGACCCACGATGTGCTGGCCGAGGCGGTCAATCTGTCGCCCACCGCCGTTACCCGCCGCCTCAAGCGCCTGCGCAGCGAGGGCATCATCCGCAAGGAAGTCGCACTGGTAGACCCGGCCGTGTTCGGCCGCACCCTGCGGCTGGTGGTGAATGTCGAGCTGCAGCGTGCCCAGGCCCCCATCGTCGATGCCTTTCGCGCCGCGATGCAGGCCGCACCCGAAGTGCTGGAGTGCTACAACGTCACCGGCCGCCAGGATTTCGTGCTGATGGTGCTGGTGCGTGACATGAGCGATTTCGAGCGCTTCGCCCGCGCCCACCTGATGAACAACCCGCATGTGCGCGAGTTCGACTCGCTGGTGGTGATCAACACCTGCAAATACAGCACCGCCGTGCCGGCCTGAGGCCAAGCTTCCCTGCCCATGCTGCGGCCCGGCCTGCCCCGTCACCAAGGGCAGCCCGGCCGCATTTTTATACCGCATTTACACCCCGCCCAGCCCTTTTGCCACGGTTTTTACGGCCGGCTGCCTAAGCTGACAACACCGTAAAACCGTGGAGCAAAACCATGCAAGACCTGATCTGGCTGGCTGGCCTGGGGGCGCTGTTTGTCGTCACCCATGGCCTGTTGTCGGCCTATCACCAGCACTTCGCCAAAGGGAGTGCCCGTCGATGATTCTCTGGATTTCCACCGTACTGGCTGTCGGCCTTGCCGTCTGGCTGGTCTATGCGCTGTTGAATGCCGAGGAGCTGGATTGATGCTGCCATTTAGCTTGTTACTGATGATCTTCATGCTGGTACTGACCCTGCTGGCCATGCCGCTGGGACGCGCGATGGCACCACTGGCTCGCGGCCAAATGACAGGCCGCTGGCAGGCCATTGACGCTCGCCTGCTGGCACTGGCCGGCATCCGCAATGAAGGCATGAACTGGCGCCAGTACGCACTGGCCGTGCTGGTTTTCAATGTGCTGGGCGCCGTGGCCCTGTATGCGGTGCAACGTCTGCAAGGCGGCCTGCCACTGAACCCGCAGGCCTTTGCCGGTGTCGAGTCCGGCTCGGCCTTCAACACCGCCATCAGCTTTGTCACCAATACCAACTGGCAGGGCTATGGCGGCGAATCCACCATGTCTTACCTGTCGCAGATGCTGGGCCTGACCGTGCAGAACTTCCTGTCGGCCGCCACCGGCATTGCCGTGGCCTTTGCGCTGATGCGCGGCTTTGCGCGTGAAGCCAGTGCCGACCTTGGCAACTTCTGGGCCGATGTGCTGCGCGTGTCGCTGTATGTATTGCTGCCGCTGTCTACCGTGCTGGCGCTGGCCTTTGTCAGCCAGGGCGTGCTGCAAAATCTGTCGGGCTATGTGACTTACCAGAGTCTCGCCGGCCACGAGCAGACCCTGGCGATGGGCCCGGTGGCCTCGCAAGAAGCCATCAAGCTCTTGGGCACCAATGGCGGCGGTTTCTTCAATGCCAACTCGGCG
The DNA here is from genome assembly GCF_979366295.1 of Vogesella lacus. Classification (NCBI taxonomy): domain Bacteria; kingdom Pseudomonadati; phylum Pseudomonadota; class Betaproteobacteria; order Neisseriales; family Chromobacteriaceae; genus Vogesella; species Vogesella lacus. Next base: position 42,042 of record NZ_CEETQT010000004.1, on the reverse strand, counting down.
CATCCGTTTGAAAACCCGACCGAGCTGGCCAACTTCCTGCAAATGCTGGCGATCTTCCTGATTCCGGCGGCGCTGACCGTGACCTTTGGCCAGCTGGCACGCCAGCCGCGTCAGGGCTGGGTGATTTATCTGGCGATGAGCGTGATGTTCATCGGCGCGGCCTATGCGGTGATGGCGGCCGAGCTGCAGGGCAACCCGATCCTGACCGCGCTGGGCGTGGCCGATAGCGGCAATTTCGAAGGCAAGGAAATGCGCTTTGGTCTGGCGGCAACCAGCCTGTTCATCGCGGTGACGACTTCAGCCAGTTGCGGCGCGGTCAATGCCATGCACGATTCGCTGACCGCACTGGGCGGCATGATTCCGATGTGGCTGATGCAGCTGGGTGAAGTGGTGTTCGGCGGTGTCGGTTCCGGCCTGTACGGCATGCTGGTCTTTGCCGTCCTGGCGGTGTTTGTCGCCGGCCTGATGGTTGGCCGCACGCCGGAATACCTGGGCAAGAAGATCGAAGCCTTCGACATGAAGATGGTGGCGCTGGTGATTCTGGTGACGCCGACGCTGGTACTGGTTGGTACCGCCGCCAGCGTGCTGCTGGCACCGGGCCTCGCGGGCCTGGCCAACCCCGGCGCGCACGGCCTGTCCGAGATCCTGTATGCCTTTACCTCGGCGGCCAACAATAACGGCAGCGCCTTTGCCGGCCTGTCTGCCAACACACCGTACTACAACGCCATGCTCGGCATCGCCATGTGGTTTGGCCGCTTTGCCGTGATCGTGCCGGTACTGGCACTGGCCGGTTCGCTGGCGCGCAAGAAAACCCTGGCTCAGGGCGCGGGCACCATGCCGACCGACAACGGCCTGTTCATCGGCCTGTTGATCGGCAGCGTGCTGCTGGTCGGCGCACTGACTTATGTCCCGGCGCTGGCGCTGGGCCCGGTTGCCGAACACTTTGCCATCTGGGCTGGCCGCTAGGAGAACACCATGTCTGACAAGAAAATGACCCTGCCGCTATTCGATGCGCAACTGGTGAAACCGGCGATTTCCGCCAGCTTTGCCAAGCTCACCGTGCGCGAGCAGCTGAAAAACCCGGTGATGTTCGTGGTGTATCTGGGCAGTGTGCTCACCAGCGTGATCTGGGTGATGACGCTGACCGGCCACAGCAACGCCCCGGCCTGGCTGACCGGCAGCATCGCCGTGTGGCTGTGGTTTACCGTGCTGTTTGCCAACTTTGCCGAAGCACTGGCCGAAGGCCGCAGCAAGGCCCAGGCCGCCAGCCTCAAAGGGCTGAAAAAAGCCACCATGGCCAAAAAGCTGTCGGCACCGCATCGTCATGGCGCAGCCTTTGCGCTGTACGACGCACCCGACCTGCGCAAGGGCGATGTGGTGCTGGTGCAGCAGGGTGACATCATGCCCTGCGACGGCGAGGTGATCGAAGGCATGGCCAGCGTGGACGAATCGGCGATTACCGGTGAATCCGCGCCGGTAATCCGCGAGGCCGGTGGCGACTTCAGCTCGGTAACGGCCGGCACCCGCGTGCTGTCCGACTGGGTGGTGGTACGCGTCACCGTCAACCCTGGCGAGACCTTCATCGACCGCATGATTGCGATGGTGGAAGGGGCCAAACGCGGCAAGACGCCGAACGAGATCGCGCTGACCATTCTGCTGTTGGCGCTGACCCTGGTGTTCCTCTTGGTCACCGTCACCCTGCTACCGCTGTCGTCGTACAGCGTGACGGCGGCCGGTAGCGGCGAGGTAGTCAGCGTGCCGGTGCTGATTGCGCTCCTGGTGTGCCTGATCCCGACCACCATCGGCGGTCTGCTGTCAGCCATCGGTGTCGCTGGCATGAGCCGGCTGATGGCGGCCAACGTGATTGCCACCTCCGGCCGTGCCGTCGAAGCGGCCGGTGATGTGGACGTGCTGCTGCTCGACAAGACCGGCACCATCACCTACGGCAACCGTCAGGCAGCGGCATTCACCCCAGCAGCAGGCTTGGCCGCACACGAGCTGGCCGAAGCCGCGTGGCTGGCGTCCTTGTCGGACGACACGCCCGAGGGCAAGAGCATCGTGGTGCTGGCGGCCGAACAGACCCGTTCGCGCCTGGGCAAAAACACGCTGGCCGACGATGCCAGCCTGCTGGCCCGCCTGCATCAGGGCCTGACGCCGGATGGTGCAAGCTTTGTGCCGTTTACCGCCGCCAGCCGCATGTCGGGCATCAATCTGGGCGGCCGCCAGATTCGTAAAGGTGCCAGCGACGCGATTCGTCGTCATGTCGAGTCACAAGGCGGCAGCTTCCCGAGCGCGCTGCAACAGATCGTCGATGGCATCGCCAGCCGTGGCAGCACGCCGCTGGTGGTGGCCGAAGGCAACAAGGTGCTGGGCGCGATCGAGCTGAAAGACGTGGTGAAGCCAGGCATCCGCCAGCGCTTCTTGCAGCTGCGCCAGATGGGCATCAAGACCATCATGGTCACCGGTGACAACCGCCTGACCGCCGCCGCGATTGCCGCCGAAGCCGGGGTGGACGATTTCCTTGCCGAAGCCACGCCCGAGGCCAAGCTCAAGCTGATCCGCGACTATCAGGCGCGCGGCCAACTGGTGGCGATGACCGGCGACGGCACCAATGACGCACCGGCGCTGGCGCAGGCCGATGTGGCGGTGGCGATGAACAGCGGCACCCAGGCGGCGCGCGAGGCGGCCAATATGGTGGATCTGGATTCCAGCCCGACCAAGCTGATCGAGGTAGTGGAGATCGGCAAACAGATGCTGATGACACGTGGCGCGCTGACCACCTTCAGCCTGGCCAATGATGTCGCCAAGTACTTCGCCATCATCCCGGCCGCCTTTGCCGCCACTTACCCGCAGCTGAATGCGCTCAACGTGATGGGGCTTGCCAGCCCGGCCTCGGCCCTGCTGTCGGCGGTGATTTTCAATGCGCTGATCATCATCGCGCTGATTCCGCTGGCGCTCAAAGGCATCCGCTATCGCGCCATCGGCGCGGCCGAGCTGCTCAAGCGCAATCTGCTGGTTTACGGTCTTGGCGGCCTGCTGCTGCCCTTTGTCGGCATCAAGCTGATTGATCTGGTGCTTGTCGCGCTGGGTCTGGTTTAAGGAGAACACCATGTCGCAACTTACCCAAACTGTCGCCGCCCATGCCGAGCCAGTCCACAGCAGCAGCGGCGTGCTGTGGCCGGCGCTGCGCCTCTTGGTCTTGCTGTCTGTCGTACTCGGTCTGGGCTACCCGCTGGCCGTGACCGGCCTCGCGCAGCTATTGATGCCGTCTGCGGCCAACGGCTCGCTGGTGCAACACAATGGCAAGACCATCGGCTCGGCGCTGATCGGCCAGTCTTTCAACAAGCCCGGCGAATTCTGGGGCCGTCCGTCGGCCACCGGCGGCAGTGCCTATAACGGCGCAGGCTCCGGCGGCAGCAACCTGGGCCCGTCCAACCCGGCCTTGGCCAAGGCCGTGGCCGAACGCATCGCCGCGCTGAAAGCGGCAGGCCCTGTGGCTGGCGGCCCGGTACCGGCTGACCTTGTCACCGCCTCGGCCAGCGGCCTCGACCCGCACATCAGCCTGGCGGCCGCGCTGTATCAGCTGCCACGCATCGCCAAGGCCACCGGCCGCAGCGAGAGCCAGCTGCGGGCGCTGGTGATGCGCTCGGTTCAGACCAGCTGGTTTGGCAATGCCGACAGCAGTTATGTAAATGTTTTGGCATTGAACCTCGCGCTGCAGTCACGCTGATAGCATAATCAGCCTGGCAGCCCCTGTTGCGGCCAACCTTTAGCGGGTTGGCCGCATCACCTTCACGAAAGCATCATGAACGAAGCCGACCAGCGTCCCGACCCGGACGCGCTACTTGCCAGCCTGCCCGCACGTCGCGGCAGGCTGAAACTGTTTTTTGGCGCGGCACCGGGCGTGGGCAAGACTTACGCCATGCTGGCCGAGGCACACGAGCTGGGCCAGCAGGGGCTGGACGTGCTGGTGGCCTGGGTCGATACCCACGGTCGCAGCGAGACCGAGGCGATGCTGCAGGGCTTGTCGCTGCTGCCGCGCTTGTCTGTCAGCCACAAGGGGCGCGAGCGCGCGGCACTCGATATCGACGCCGTGCTGGCGCGCCGTCCGGCACTGGTGATCATCGACGAGCTGCCGCACAGTAATGCACCCGGCTGCCGCCACGCCAAGCGTTGGCAGGATATCGAGGAGATTCTCGCCGCCGGCATCGACGTCTACAGCGCGATGAATGTGCAGCACCTCGACAGCCTGCGCGACATCGTCGCCAGTGTCAGCGGCATCGCCGTCAGCGAAACGGTGCCTGATCATGTGTTTGACGCGGCAGACGAGGTGCGGCTGGTGGATTTGCCACCGGATGACCTGTTGCAAAGGTTGGCCGCGGGCAAGGTGTATCTGCCCGATGTGGCCGAACGCGCGGCGGCCAACTTCTTTCGCAAGGGCAATCTGATTGCGCTGCGCGAGCTGGCGCTGCGGCGCATGGCTGACCGAGTCGATGGCCAGATGCGCGAGCAGCGCGCCGTCAGCCCCGGCAGCCCGGTGTGGGCGACCAATCTCGGCCTGCTGCAACTGATCCGCCCCGATGACGACAGCGACAGCCTGCGCCAGTGTCAACGTCTGAGCCGCCAGCTCGGCGCGCCGTGGCACGCGGTGTGGATAGACCACGGTCAGGGCGGCGACGAGCGCCGGCGCGAAGCCGCGCGCAGCCTGCAGCAGGCCGAAGACAGCGGTGCCATCACGCTGATCTTGCACGGTCATGATGCCGCGGCACTGCTGCTGGCGTATGCGCGGCGGCACAATCTGTCACTGCTGGTGCTGCCGCCCGGCCTCGGTGTACGGCAGTGGCGGCGGCTGTCGGTATTGAGCAGCGAATTGAATATCCTGTGCCTGTCCGGCAAGCCGCCGCGCCGCCACTGGGCGTGGCCGGCAAAACAACCGGGCTGGCATGGCTGGCTGCCCACCACCTTGCTGTGTGCGCTGACCACCGCAGTCACCCTCCCGCTGCAAGGCACCATCGACGCCACCAATCTGGTGATGTTCTACCTCTTGGTGGTGCTGTGGAGCGCCGTGCGCTATGGCCGCGGCCCGGCAGCCTGGGCGGCGGTGCTGTCGGTGGCGCTGTTCGACTTTTTCTTCGTACTGCCTTATCTGTCGTTTGCCGTTTCCGACATCCAGTACCTGATTACCTTTGTGGTGATGCTCAGCGTCGGCCTGGTGGCCGGCCAGCTGGTGGCCAGCCAGCGCCAGAGCGCCACCCAAGCCAGCGCGCGCGAGGCGCACACCCGCACCCTGTACGAGATGGCGCGCGAGCTGGGCAGCGCGCTCTTGCCCGAGCAGGTGGCCGACATCACGCGCCGCTATCTGGCCGACAGCCTGCAGGCCAGGCTGGCGTTTGCGCTGCCGGATACGCAGGACCTGCTGCAAGCGGCCGATAATCCGCAACTGGCCACCGATGCCGCCATCGTACGCTGGTGCTTTGATCACGCCGAGGCAGCCGGCAGCGGCACCCACACCCTGGCCGATGCGCCGCTGCTGTATCTGCCCTTGAAAGCCCCGATGCGCACGCGCGGTGTACTGGCCATCGAGCTGCCACAGGCCGGCCAGCTGGCCGATCCGGACTGCCGCCGCCTGTGCGAGGCCGCCGCCGCGCTGGCGGCGCAAACGCTGGAGCGCCTGCACTATATCGAGGTGGCGCAGCAAACCTTGGTGACGATGGAGTCCGAACGCTTGCGCCACTCGCTGCTGGCGGCGCTGTCGCACGATCTGCGCACACCGCTGACCGCGATGATAGGCCAAGCCGAACAGCTGGCCCGCACGCTGGGCCGCGAAGCCTCGCCGCAAGCGGTTGCGGCCAACCTTTTGACCAGCCAGGCACAGCGCATGGCGCGCATGGTGAATAACCTGCTGGACATGGCGCGTTTGCAGTCGGGCAGCGTGACCCTGCGCGAAAGCTGGCTGCCGGTGGAGGAGCTGGTCGGTACCGCTACCGCTGCACTCGGCGAAGTGCTGGCGCGCCACCGGCTGGACATCCGCCTGCCGGCCGACTGCCCGCTGGTCTTCGGCGATGCCATTCTGCTGGAGCGGCTGCTGGTCAATCTGCTGGAAAACGCCGTCAAATACAGCCCGGCCGGCAGCACCATCACCCTGTCGGCCAGCCATGACGCGCAAAGCATCAGCGTGCAGGTGGCTGATCAGGGCCGTGGCCTGCCCGATGTCGATCCGGCGCGACTGTTTGACGCCTTCAGCCGCGGCGAGCGCGAATCGGTGATTGCCGGTGCCGGCCTCGGCCTCGCCATTTGCCGCACCATTGCCGATGTGCACCACGGCCAGCTAACAGCAGCCAACCATGCGCAAGGCGGTGCGGTATTCAGCCTGAGCCTGCCGCTGCATGCGCAGCCCAGCCTCGATTTTGATATGGAGAATGATGAATCATGAGCCAGGCAACCGTGCTGGTCATTGAAGACGAAGCCGCCATCCGCCGCTTTGTGCGCAGCGCGCTCGAAGAAGAAAGTTATCGTGTTTTCGAAGCCGAAACGCTGGCGCGCGGCCTGATCGAGGCCGGCACCCGCAAGCCGGACTTGCTGGTGCTGGATCTGGGCCTGCCCGACGGCGACGGCCTGCAATTGCTGCGCGAGTTGCGCGGCTGGAGCAGCGTGCCGGTGATCGTGCTGTCGGCGCGTGGCGAGGAAGAAGACAAGATCGCCGCACTCGATGCCGGTGCAGACGATTACCTCGCCAAGCCTTTCGGCACCGGCGAACTGCTGGCGCGGGTGCGCGCGCAATTGCGCCGCCACGGTCAGCAGAATGTGCAGGACAGCCGCGTGGTGCTGGGCGAAGTAGTGATTGATCTGGCACTGCGCAGCGTGACGCGCGCCGGCGAGGCACTGCATCTGACCCAACTCGAATACCGTCTGCTGGCGATGCTGATTGCCCATCGCGGCAAGGTACTCACCCATCGCCAGCTCTTGCGCGAGGTGTGGGGGCCGCATCATGTCGAGCACCATCATTATCTGCGCATCTATATGGGCCATCTGCGGCAGAAGCTCGAGGCCGACCCGGCGCGGCCAAGCTTCTTGCTGACCGAAACCGGCGTCGGTTACCGCCTCGCGGCCTGAGCATGCCACCACAAAGACTTGCGGCCAACCCTGGCAAGGTTGGCCGCGATGTTTTTTTACGCTGCTATCCGCTTTCAGCCTTCGTGCAGCAGCGCGTGTTCGATCTCGGAAAAGGCCTGCGGCACGCGCACGAAATTCAGCGAAATACCGAGGCGACGGGCGATGGTCGAGGTCGAAACCAGGCCGCAGATCTCGTAATGGCCAGTCTGGCTATTCGCTTCGACCACCAGCGCATGCTGGCGACCAAGCTGGCGCAGGGTGCTGACCAGATGGCCGACGGTGGCGTGACTGATGTCGGACAGTTTCAGCGCATCCAGCTGTTTGCGCGGTGTCATCACATCAGACACCAGCAGCTCCTTGTGGCGCTTGTTGTGTTCCTGCGTGCGCTGCAGCGGGCGTTCGCCCAGCACATCGGTGGCGGTCAACAGGCCGCTCAGCTGCTCGCTGTCATCGGTGACAAACAGCAGGCGGATGCCGTGGCTGACCATACGCGCATGCGCTTCATTCAGCGGGGCATCCTGGCTGATGCTGATCGGGTCGATCAGCTTGAGATCGGTCATCACCTCCAGCGCCGGGCTCTTGAGCGTCAGCGGGCGCATAGGGCGTTGTTCCACGTGGATCAGATCAGTGTGGGACGGCAGGGAGATGGTTTCTAGGGCGTGATAATGCGAGTCCATTCGGGTACTCCTCGGTTCTGGTAGCCATGGCACCGGTTTCAGTTCGAGGTACTGACCGGCCAATACCGGCCAGCGACAAGAAACTGCTCCCCACTTGTCAGCCAGCCGCTCAAAACGCACGTCATTGCTTGCACTAGACCCTGATTGCTTCAGGGTTGAACCAGTTTGCGCCTGCCACGCCCGACTCGGCAAGCCCTGCCGCCTGTGATATTTCAGGCGGCCTTCAGCCCTGCTTCACGGTGCTGTCTGCAGGCGCAATTGGCGGGACGCTCTTTCTTTGTAGCTGATCTAGTAATTGATGCAAACCGTGATGCAACGCAGCAACCGCCTTGTCCATATCCCACTGGTCGTCCTCCGGCTGCACGATATTCGATACCGAGCGCAACTCGAGAAACGGCACGCCCTCTTCGCGGCAGACATGGAAGAAAGCCGCGCCTTCCATATTCTCGATATCGGCCTGGCTGCTGTCGATAAACGGGGCCATCGCCGCATTCAGTGAAATACTGCGCGCCGGTGCAAAGCCCTCAATTTGCGCGCTGTACGGGCAATCAAGCACATGCCGCCGCGCAAAATCCATCTCCAGCGGCAAGTGCGCCAGATGGGTAAAGCCCTGCGGCGTGAAAAAGCCGAGGTCAGCTTCCAGCTCGCTGTGCACCAGCGTCACATCGCCAACGCGAAACGGCGCATGCGGAAACACGCCGGCAATGCCGGCCAGAATCAGCCAGTCCGGCTGGTAGCGCTGGATGCATTTCAGCGTCTGGTAAGCCGTGGTGGTCAGGCCGACGCCAAACACTTCGCACTGCACGCCGGCATGCTGAAAACCGGCGGCCTCGGTGGCCGTGGGGAACATGATTACTATGCGCATGTCAGAAAAACCCAAAGGCAAAAAATACTTAATGCATTTTCATTCATGCAATCATGCAGACTGCAGATGAAATATTGCGCAATAAAATGACGATATTTAACACCACGCAAGTGCTTACTGCTAAGATCATTTACTTCAAAAAACAAAATAAATGATGAACATGTACAAAGTGCGTGTGATCTCGCCACAACACGGCATTCTGCAACAGACAACACCGCTGCCTGACTGGCAGACAGCCATGCTGAACGTCAATCAGCTGCTGCAACAACACAAGGCGCCTGTCAGCGCCGAAATCCTGCAGCTGAGCCGCACCGATGGCTGCTGGGTCGAGAGAGTACAGGAGACCATACACAAGCAATACGATTTCCCCGCATAAAAAAACCGCCATCCTTGTGGATGGCGGTTTTTTTATGCCGAACTCGGCCGCAATTACACCGCGAAACGGGTGACCTCCTGCTGCAACTGTCGGGCCATGTCCTGCAGGCGCGACGAATCCTGCTGCGCCCGCTCGGCCTCGCTGTGATTCTGCTCGGCCATCTGCACGATCTGCTCGATATTGTGGGCAATACTTTCTGCCGCCTTGCCCTGCTCGCGCGTGGCCTCGGCAATCTCTCGGATGCTGATGGCCGCCCCGGAAGCATCCCGGCTGATTTCCTGAATCGTCTGCTCGGCCTGTAACACCAGACCCAGACCCTGCTGCGCGCGCTCGGCCGAGGCATTCACCTCGCTGACCACCACATCCACCTGCTGGTGAATGCCGGACAGCAGCTGGCCCACTTCATTGGTTGCCTGCGAGGTACGCTCGGCCAGCTTGCGCACTTCGTCGGCTACCACGGCAAAACCACGCCCCATCTCGCCAGCCCGCGCCGCCTCGATGGCGGCATTCAGTGCCAGCAGATTGGTCTGATCGGCGATATCGCGAATCGCATCCACGATGTCGCGGATGTTTTCCGAGCTTTTCGCCAGCGCACGCGTCTGGCCGGTGGTCAGCTGCAGACTGTCGCTGACCTGGCGAATGCTGCCACTGGTCTCGCCCAGCACCTGCAAGCCCTGATTGGCGCGTTGCTGCAGGGCCTCGGACAGCTGGGCCGTGGTCGCCGTGCTGTCTGCCACGTGCTGCACGCTGACCGCCACCTGTTCGACCGCGGCGGCAACCGCCTGAGCGGATTGTGACTGGATCGACGACGATGCCGTCACATTGCCGGCAGTACCCGCCACCTGGCTGGCGGTGTGGCCAACCTCGCCGGTGAACTGCTGCACGCCGCTGATGGCATGGCGCAGGCTGTCCATCAGCCGGTTATACGAGGTAGCGATACGCGCCAGCTCGTCGCGGCCGGTCAGCTCGCTGCGACGGTTCAGCGCCAGCTGGTCGGCGGCGGTGCTCATATCATGCTGCAGGCTGCTTACGCGTTTTTCCAGATAACGCACGATGGCCACCCCCAGCAGCAGCGACAGCAGCAAGGCACCGAGGCTGGTTGCCAGCTTGATCACCGTGCTCTGGTCGTAAGCCTTCGCGCTGTCGGCATAGCCATCGCCGGCTTGTTTCTCCAGCGCATCCAGCAGCTTGTTGGTGCCTTCGCGCATCGCACGATAGCTGTCGGTATAAGGCCCCGCATACAGGCGGCGCGCCTCGTCAAAATTATTGGCCTCGAAGGCGGCCAACATCGGCTGCAGGCTGGATTTTTCCATGTTGTCGAACTGCTGCAGCAGGGTCTGCGCCTGCTGGCGGGCAGCCTCGTCGACCTGGGCTTCCACTGCCAGCTGCATCGCCTTGCGCATCGCCGGAATGTCTTCCTCGCGCGCTTCCTTGATGCGGGTTACCACGCCCTTGTCATCCTTGAGCGGCGTCTCCTGCAACAGGATCAGATCCAGCCCGACCCGCATGCGCGGAATGCGCGAGGCCACTTCCGCCATTGCCCGCATCGGCTTGGCCGTGTTCTTGTACATCTGCTCGGTGTGGCCATACAGCTGCTGCGCGGTCACCATTGCCACCGCAATCACCAGCAGCAAGGCCACGCAAGGCACGGACAGCAACAGCCACATCTGCGCCTTGACGCTCAATTTTCTCAACATGATTTTTCTTTCGGGCACGGGAAAACAGGGCCGGATTTTGCCCCGGCAAAATGACGGCATCGCTATTACACAGTCATTGTAGTGGCAATACGCACTTGCCCTGCAGCTGATTGCACCGCGTAGTAATTTTTCACACATTGCCGACAAATATCGATAAATACCGGCATATCCCTACATTTTTGCGGGATATGGATGCTGCACGGCAGCAACCGCCCCCACCCTTCAAGCCCGCCCGAAAGACAACAGGCCGCCGGCAATTGCCTGGCAGCCTGTTATCGGCCCTCCGCACCATCGTTGCGACGGCCCTGCTACAGGCCTCAGCGGCCGTCGAATTTCTGCTGCGCGGCGGTCAGGGTTTTCGCCCACTCCTGTGCCACATCAGCTACCTGGCGCTTGCCCAGCAACATTGCCTGGCCTTGCTCGACCATGGTCTTGTCGTATAGCGCGCCCCACTCCGGCAGGTGGCTAGGCGGCATGAAGGGCTTGTACTCCTTGCCTGACAGTTCGCGGAACCAGGCCGCCCAGTGACCGGACGAGAAGGCCGGGTCTTTCTCGGCACCCTTGTGCACCGGCAGGATGCCGACGATCTTCGCCCACTCCAGATTCTTCTGTGGCGAGGCAAGGTATTCGATCAGCTTCCATGCCTCGTCCTTGTTCTTGCTGTCACGGGTAATCGCCCAGCCGGCAAAACCCATATTCGGATAAGCATAGCCGCTGCTGCCGCGCGGCATCGGAATCACGCCGAAATCGTCCTTGTCCATTTTTTCGGCAATGCCGATCAGCGCATCCGGGTCTTGCGCGAGGAAGGCGCAGGTGCCGCTGTAAAAACCGGTGACGATCTCGTTAAACCCCCAGCTGATGCTTTCCTTGGGCGCATAGCCCTTCTGGTAGAAGTCCACCACCATCTGCATGCCTTGCCTGAAGCCCGGCGTGGCATACAGGCTGTTGCCCTGCGGGTCGAAGAAGCGGTCGCTGTTGCCGTAGGTCATGGCATGCGACATCCACTCATAGCCGCCGCCCTTGCCGCCACGCAGACAGTAGCCATACTTGCCCGGCACTTTCTTGCTGACACTTTCCACCGCCTTGACGAATTCGGCCTGGGTTTGCGGTGGCTTGACGCCAGCCTGCGCCAGCAGCTTCTTGTTGTAGAACATCGCCTTCAGATAAAAGCCGTAAGGCAGCTGCCATGTCTCGCGGGTACCGAAACGCGCGGCCTGCATGGCGTTGGCTTGCATGCTGGCTGGCAGCCGGCTCTTGCCCAGCCACTTGTCCAGCGGCTCCAGCTGTTTGCCGCGGATATACAGCGCGCTCCAGCGTTCCGGCATTTCGATCACGTCCGGAATCTGCCCGGACTTGAACATCACCAGCACCTTCTCGAAAGCACCGTCCCACGGAATGGTGATCAGCTCGATCTCGGTGCCGGGATTGGCCTTGTGAAACTGCTCGAGTTGCGCGTGCAGCAGCCGGCTGCGATCAGGGCTGCTGATCACCTCGACCACCTTCAGCTTGCCGGCATAGGCGGGGCTCGCCAGCACGGTTCCGGCGGCCAGCAGACTGGCGGCCAACCATTTCATCTTGCTCATGCTCTCTCTCCTTGCTGCTGCGGCGTGGCCGCTTGTGCTTGTTTTCAGGCAATACCGGCGGCCAGGGCCGCATCCAGCGCCTGTGACAGGTCCTGCCACAGATCCTCCGCATGCTCGAGGCCGATGTGCAGGCGTACCATTTGCGGCGATACGCCAAAATCGAGGGTGGAATTCGGCCCGGCGGCCTGGGCGCGGCTGACCAGCGCCGGCACCACCAGACTCTCGTGCCCGCCCCAGCTCACGCCGAGGCGGAACAGCTGCAGCGTATTGCAGAAAGCGCGCGGGCAGGCCGCTGCGGCCAACTCCAGCGTCAGCAGGCTGCTGAAACCCGTCAGGCAATGCTGGCCGCTGCCCGGCCGGGTCGCCGGATGCCAGATCGCCGCCACAGCCGGGTGCTCGGCCAGCCGTGGCAGCAGCGCCGCCGTGCTCTGCCACTGCCACGCCATGCGCATCGGCAGCGTGCGCAGGCCGCGCAGCAACAACCAGCCTTCAAACGGCGACAGCTTGGCACCGAGATAGGGGTAGGTCAGATCATTGATGCGGCCCAGCAGCGCGGTACTGCCGACCACCACGCCGGCGACGGTATCGCTGTGGCCGCACAGGTATTTCGAGGCGGAGTGGATCACCAGATCAATGCCATGCTGCAAGGGGCGCTGGTGCAGTGGCGTGGCCCAGCTATTGTCTATCATCGTCACCACACCCAGCTCGCGCGCGGCAGCGGCCAACCTTGGCAGATCCTGGGTTTCCAGCGTCCAGCTGGTCGGACTTTCCAGATACAGCACGCGCGCACCCGGCAGCGCTGCCAGCACGGCGGCGCTGTCGCTGCCATCGACATACTCCGCCGTCACGCCCAGCGGTTTCAGCAGTTTTTCCAGCAGCCGGTAGGTATCAGGGTAGACATGGCGCACGCAAACGATGCGATCGCCGGCCTGCACAAAAGCCATGATGGCGGCGCTGATCGCGCCCATGCCGCTGGAGAAGGCGCGCGCATCCTCGCCGCCTTCGAGCGCGGCGACCTTGAGCTCGAACTCGCGCACGGTGGCATTGTTGCCGCGCGAATAGACATCACGGCTGGTCTCGCCACGATAGCGCGCCTCCATTTCCTCGACACTGGCAAAGGTAAACAGCGAGCTTTGCGCAATCGGCGGCACGACAGTGTGCAAAGGGTTGGCCGCATCATGGGCCAACAGGGTTGCGGGGTGCGGGGTCACGGCGTCTCCTTGCCATCATCAACAGGCGGCAACTGCCGCTTGAGCTGACTATGCGTGGCCGCCAGCGCGAGTCGCAAGCGATGATTTCTCGCGCCATCATTAACAATTAATCAATGCAGGCCGGTTGCCGTCTGCGCTGCCTCGCTTGACAGCCAGTCAATGAACACCCGCACGCCGGGTCGCTCTTCCACGCTGTGCGAGTAGCAAAGATAGTAGGGCAGCTGCAGTGGCGCATGCTGCGGCAACGCCGCCAGCAGGCGGCCCCCCTGCAAGGCGGCACTGATCAGCACATGCTGGCCCAGCGCCACCCCCAAACCCTCTTCGGCCGCCTGCATGCACATCAGCGAAGAAGAAAAAGTGGCCCCTTGCGGATTGGCCAGCCCGGCCGCACCGGCCGCCTGCAGCCAGGCCTGCCAGTCCGGATACTCGGGCATGCCCTGCATCGGCCGGTCGTGCAGCAGCGGTACCGCCTGCAAGTCGCCGACCGTTGCCAGCCGCTGCGCCAGCGCCGGCGAGCAGACCGGGTACAGCGCGGTCGAGAACAGATGGCGTACCTTGTAATCCGGCGCCAATGCCGGCCGATAGTCGACGATGAGATCGTGTTGCTGGTAATCGCGCTCGAACTCGGTGTCGATATCCAGATGGATATTCGGCTGCAAGGCCTGGAAGCGGGCCAGCCGTGGCAGCAGCCAGCGCTGGCAAAAGCCCTGGCGCACGCCGATGCGGATGGTGGCGGCACTGACGCTCAACAGCAGATCGGTGCTCTCGCGCAGGGCACGAAAAGTGTCATTCACCCGCGGCAGATAAAGCTGGCCGGCCGCGGTCAGCGCCAGCCGGTTATTGTGTCGTTCGAACAACACCACCCCCAGCGCCTCTTCCAGCTGCTTGATCTGCCGGCTGACAGCGGCATTGGTGACATTCAGCTCGCGGGCCGCCGTGGTAAAGCTCAAGTGGCGGGCCGCCACTTCAAAAACCCGCAAGGCATTCAGCGGTGGCAGTCTGCGGCTCATCGGCGGCTCCCCTTCATTGACTAAAACTTAACCGTAACGACAAATAATGTCGCTTGCAAGTGACTTCGGCCTGCGCGCAAAGTGACTGGCCGGCCCCCCACGCCCGGCACAAAAACTCAACAAGACGAGGAGAGCGCGTGGAACTCTGTCTGCCCAAGTCCGTGGCCCCGGCGCCACGGCCGCGCTGGTCGCAGCGTGCCCTGCCCTGGCTATTGCTGGCACCGGCCTTGCTGCTGGTTGGCGGCGTATTGTTTGTCCCGCTGCTGGTGGGCATGTCCTATGCCTTTCGCAGCCTGTCGCTGGACGACCCGTTCAGCGAAGGCGGCTTTGCCGGCCTCGACAATTTCCACACCCTGCTGGCCGACCCCGAGCTGCCGACCGTGCTGGCCAATACCCTGCACTGGACGGCCACGTCGCTCTTGCTGCAAGCCGGCCTCGGTCTGGGGCTGGCACTGCTGCTGCGTCACAGCGGCAAACTCGGCCGGCTGAACCAGGCCTTGCTGTTCTTGCCCTGGGCCGTGCCCAGCGTGCTGATCGGCCTGGTGTGGAAAATGCTGCTCAGCCCCTACACCAGCCCGCTGCCGCACTGGCTGCATCAGCTGGGCCTGCTGTCCGGCCCGCATGATCTGCTGGCCGATCCGGCCACCGCGATGTGGGGGCCGCTACTGGCCAATGTCTGGTTCGGCATCCCATTTTTCGCGATTACCCTGTTGGCCGCACTACAGGCCATTCCGGACGATCTGTACGAAGCGGCCCGGCTGGATGGTGCCAGTGCCTGGCAGTGCTTCTGCCGCATCACCCTGCCGCTGCTGCTACCTACACTGCTGATCACCGCCTTGCTGCGCTCGGTGTGGATCGTCAATTTTGGCGATCTGGTGTGGGTGATGACCCAGGGCGGGCCGGCCAATGCGACCCAGATCCTGCCGACTTATATGTTCAGCCTCGCCTTTACCCAGCTGAACGAGGGCCTGGCCTCGGCGCTGGCGATGCTGCAGTTGCTGCTGCTATGTGCCTACGCCGGCCTGATCCTGTATCTGCGCCGCCGCTGGCTGGGAGAGTCGCGATGAAACTGCCTGCCTTCGGCCGCCGCCTCGGGCTGGCCCTGTATCTGCTGTTTGCGCTGTTTCCGCTGTACTGGCTGCTGAAAATCGCCGTAACACCCACCCGCGAGCTGTATCGCAACGGCAGCGCGCTGTGGCCGCAGACCACCACCTTCGAGCACTTTGCCAAAGTGTGGCAGGTCACCCAGTTTCCGGATTATTTCTGGAACAGCGCGCGCGTGTCGCTCGGGGCGGCGCTGCTGGCAACCTTGGCCGCCCTGCTGGCCGGCTATGCGCTGTCACGCTGCCACTTTCGCGGCAAAAAGCTGGTGGCTTTCGTGCTGCTGCTCACCCAGATGTTCAGCGTGATGCTGATGATCGTGCCCTTGAACAAGCTGTTGAACGGGGCCGGCCTGGCCGACTCGCTGTTCGGCCTCGCGGTGGTATATGCCGCGCTGAACGTGCCGTTTGCCACCTTCCTGATGCAGTCCTTCATCGATGCCATCCCGCGCGAACTCGAAGAAGCCGCCCTGCTCGACGGCTGCAACCGCTGGCAGGCGATGCACAAGGTGGTGCTGCCGCTGACCGTGCCCGGCATTGCCGCCACCGCCGGCTTTGCCTTTACCGCCGCCTGGAGCGAGCTGTTCCTCGGCCTCGTGCTGATGCATGGCGAAGCCAGCAAGACCTTTCCGCCGGCCTTGCTGTCCTTCATCACCAAATTCAATGTGGACTGGGGCCAGATGACGGCCGCCGCCGTGCTGGCCTTGCTGCCGGTCTGCGTGTTCTTTGCATTCATCCAGCGTTATCTGGTCGCCGGGCTGACCAGCGGCGCCGTCAAGGGGTAATCATGGCCAGTGTTTCCATCCGCCAGCTGGTAAAGCGCTTTGACCAGCACGATATTCTGTCCGGCATTGATCTGGACATCGCCGATGGCGAATTCATTGCCCTAGTCGGCGAGTCCGGCTGCGGCAAATCCACCCTGCTGCGGCTGCTGGCCGGGCTGGAGGAATGCAGCAGCGGCGACATCCTCATCGGCAGCCGCCGCGTCAACGAGATTGCCCCCGGCGAGCGCGATGTCGCCATGGTGTTCCAGAGCTATGCGCTGTATCCGCATCTGAGTGTGGCGGCCAACCTTGGCTTTCCGCTCAGCCTGAAAGGCGAAAAGCCGGCCGGCCTTGCCGACAAGGTTGGCCGCATCGCCGCGACACTGGGGCTGGACAAACTGCTGGCGCGCAAGCCCAAGGCGCTGTCCGGCGGCCAGCGCCAGCGCGTGGCCATGGGGCGGGCGATGATACGCCAGCCGCAGGTATTCCTGTTTGACGAGCCGCTGTCCAACCTCGATGCCAAGATGCGCATCCAGATGCGCGCCGAGCTGAAAACCCTGCATCGCCAGCTGGGCACCACCGCGGTGTATGTCACCCACGATCAGGTCGAGGCGATGACGCTGGCCGACCGCATCGTGGTGATGGACAAGGGCCACATCCAGCAGGTCGGCACGCCGTTGCAGGTTTACGACTATCCGGCCAATCGTTTTGTCGCCGCTTTTATCGGTTCCCCCGCGATGAACTTTGCGCGTGGCATGATCAGCCAGCAACAACTGATGCTGGGTAGCAGCCTGATACAGCTGCCTGAGGCCGTCAGGCCCGGCGAGGTGGATCTGGGCGTGCGACCCGAGCATCTGCAACTGCTGGATGCCGCGCATGGCCACCCGGCCCGCGTGCTGCTGACCGAGCCGCTGGGCCATACCACTCTCGTGCATGTCGAGGTTTTCGGAGCACGCTGGGTGGTGCTCGATCACCAGCGCCGGACGCTGCACGCCGGCGACCCCGTCGGCCTGAGCTGGCCGGCGGACAAACAACACCTGTTTGCTGCCGATAGCGGTCTGCGCCTGAGTGGCGCGCCAAGCGCAGCAAACGCCTGATCCGGAGCCTCCATGACCCAGCCCGATTTCCGCTCACCCGCCATGCTGCGCGCGCACATCCGCCACACGCTGGCGTTTTATCACCCGCGCGCCATCGACCCCAGCGGCGGGTGTTATCACTTCTTCAAGGACGATGGCCGCATTTACGATGCCCACAGCCGTCATCTGGTCAGCAGTACGCGCTTTGTCTTCAACTATGCGATGGCCTGGCGCGCATTCGGCGAGGCCGAATATCTGGACGCCACCCGTCATGCGCTGCGTTTTGTCCGCGAGGTGCATCGCCGCGCAGACGGCGGCTACAGCTGGCTGCTGCACTGGGAAAACGGCGCGGCGCGCGAGCTGGACCACAGCAATCACTGCTACGGCCTCGCCTTCGTGCTGCTGGCTTACGCCCACGGCCTGATGGCCGGCATCGAGGAGGCCCGCGACTGGCTGTACGAAACTTACCAGCTGCTGGAGCAGCGCTTCTGGCAGGCCGACTTCGGCCTGTATGCCGATGAGGCTGACCAGGACTGGCAGTTGAGCGACTACCGTGGCCAGAACGCCAATATGCATGCCTGCGAGGCGATGCTGGCCGCCTTCGAGGCCACGGCCGATCCATTGTTCTTGCAGCGGGCGCAACAACTGGCGCACGGCATTACCGTCGAGCGTGCCGCACTGGCCGGCGGTCGCATCTGGGAGCACTACCACGCTGACTGGACGCCGGACTGGGACTACAACCGCCACGACAAGAGCAATATCTTCCGCCCCTGGGGCTTCCAGCCCGGCCACTTCACCGAGTGGGCCAAGCTCTTGCTGATACTCGACCGCCACGCGCCGGCCGACTGGCTGCTGCCGCGCGCGCGCCAGCTGTTTGACGATGCCTGGCAACACAGCTGGGATCAGCAACATGGCGGCATGGTTTACGGCTTCGGCCCCGACAGCGCAGTCTGCGACGGCGACAAGTATTTCTGGGTGCAGGCCGAGAGCCTCGCCGCCGCTGCCGTGCTGGCACAGCGCAGCGGTGACGCCGCGTACTGGCAGCACTACCAGGCCTTGTGGCAATACAGCTGGGATCATCTCGTCGATCACCGCCACGGTGCGTGGTACCGCATCCTCAGTCAGGACAACCGCGCCTACAGCGACGAGAAAAGCCCGGCCGGCAAGACCGACTATCACACCATGGGTGCCTGCTACGAGGTGCTGAACGTGCTGGAGCCGGCTCGATGAAGCAGCCACAAGCCGCAGCCCTGCCGCTGTTCGTCTCGGCGGGCGAGGCACTGACCGACATGATCCGCCAGCGCGATGGCAGCTGGCTGGCACGCACCGGCGGCGCCGGCTGGAATGTGGCGCGCGCGATGGCGGCGCTGGGCATCCGCAGCGCTTTTGCCGGCGCGATCAGCCGCGACTGTTTCGGGGATGAGCTGTTGGCCGCCAGCCGTGCGGCCAACCTTGACCTGCGCTTTTTGCAAGCTGCGGACAAGGCACCGCTGCTGGCGATGGTGCCCGAAACCCATCCGCCGCATTACTTCTTTGTCGGCAATGACAGCGCCGACCTCGCCTTCGCGCCGGAGCAGCTGCCCGAAGGTTGGCCGCAAGCGGCAGAGTGGCTGCAGCTGGGCGGCATCAGCCTGGCGCGGCCGCCGCTGGCGGACAAGCTGCTGGCGCTGGCAGCGGACTTCAAGGCACAGGGCGGCAGGATCAGCTACGACCCGAACTTCCGCATCCTGATGAACGACAGCTATACACCGGTGCTGCGGCAGCTGTGTGCGCTGGCTGACGTGATCAAGGTATCGGACGAGGACCTGGCCGGCCTGCTGCCCGCGCTGGACGCCGAGGCCGCACTGGCGCAATTGCAAGCCTGGGCACCGCAGGCGGCGCTGCTGTATACGCGCGGCGCGGCCGGCGCCGAACTGCTGGCCTGCGGCCAACGCTGGCGACAGGCCGCCCCGGCAATTACCGTGGCCGACAGCATCGGTGCCGGCGATGCCAGCATGGCGGCGCTGGTCTACACCCTGATTGCCGAGCCGGACTGGGCATGGCCGCAACGGCTGGCGTTTACCGTCGCCGCCGGCGCGGCGGCCTGCCAGCAGGCCGGGGCCACGCCGCCGGATCTGGCCGCCATCCGCTCCCTGCTGCCATGAGCGCGCTGCCCGCCCACCGCGAGCTGGCACGGCCGGCGGCCGGTATCCGTCGCCTGCTGTTGCTGGAAGGGGCCAGTGCCGGCCTTGAAGTGATCGAGCTGGACAATGGCCAGCTCAAGCTGTGGCTGCTGCCGCAGCGCGGACTCGGTATCTGGAAGATCTGGTACGAGGGCATGACGCTAGGCTGGCAATCACCGGTGCGCGGGCCGGTGCATCCGGCACTGGTGCCGCTGGCCGAGCCGGGCGGCTGGCTGTACGGCTTTGACGAGCTGCTGTGCCGTTGTGGCCTCGAGAGCAATGGCCCGCCCGATCGCGGCGACGACGGCACGATTTACCCGCTGCACGGCCGTGCGGCCAACCTGCCGGCACACAATCTGACGCTGCAACACTCCGCCGCCGGCCTCGGTGTCTGCGGCGATTTGTACGAAAGCCGGCTGCATGGCCAGAAGCTGGCGCTGCACAGCCAGCTGCAACTGCCGGCAGATGCTTGCCGCATCCACATCCGCGATAGCGTCGCCAATCTGTCGGCGCTGCCGGCCAGCGCGCAACTGCTCTACCACCTGAATATCGGCGCGCCCTTCCTGCAAGCCGGCTGCCGCATTCACGCGGCGGTGGCCGAGCTGGCCCCGCGCGATGCCCGTGCGGCCGACGGCATCGCACACTGGGCCGACATCAGCGCCCCCGAGGCAGGCTTTACCGAGCAGGTTTATTATCTGCGCCTGCTGCCGGACGCCGACGGCATGGGCGAGGTGCTGCTGGTGCAGCCTGATGGCGAGTGCGCACTGCAGCTGCGCATCCGGCTGGCCACGCTGCCGTATTTCATCATCTGGAAAAATCTGGTGGCCGCCGAAGATGGCTATGTGCTGGGGCTGGAGCCGGCCAGCAACTTTCCCAATCCGCGCCGTTTCGAAAGTGCCCAGCAAAGAGTGCTGGCGCTGCCAGCCAAGGCTTCGTGCCAGCTTGACTGGCAGTTCGGCCTGCTGCACGGGCGCGACCTCATTGCCCGAGAGCTGGCCGGCCTTGCCGAACGTCAGCAGGCACAGCCGCTACAGCTGCACCACCAGCCGCGTGCCAACTGGCGCCCGGCGGCCGGTTTCATGTGAAACCTTGCTTCAGGCAGCCAGGCCTTCGCGCCGTACCACCCGCTCCAGCGCGGCGAAGCAGTCGCTGTCGAGGGCGCTGCCGACGTGGCTGCGCATGATGTCCAGCGTCTTTTCTATCGGCGTGGCGGCGTGGTAAGGGCGCTCGGCACTGATGGCGTCGAAGATGTCGGCCACGGTGATGATGCGGGTTTCGAGGCAGATCGCCTCGCCGCTGAGGCCTAGCGGATAGCCGCTGCCGTCCAGCTTTTCATGGTGCGCGGCGGCTACGCCGGCCATCTCGGCAAAGTGCTCGATACGGCCGAGAATCACGCCGGTGTAGGCGGCATGTTGCTGCACCGCCGCCCATTCGTCGGCATCCAGCCGGCCGGGCTTGTCGAGAATGGTATTGCTGACGCCCAGCTTGCCCACATCGTGCAGCAGCGCCGCCCGCCGCAGCCAGCGCCGCCGCTCGTCCGTCAGACCCAGTTCGGCCGCTACCGAGTCGGCATAGTGGCAGACGCGCTGGCTGTGGCCGGCGGTGTAAGGGCTTTTCGAGTCAACCACCTGGCCAAAACCTTCTGCGATTTCATCGAGATAATCTTCGTCCAGCGCCACGCGACATTGCGCCGGCTCCAGCGCCAGCACCGCGCTTTCGACTTCATCGGATTCGAGTACCTGCCAGAAGGCTTCATCCGTCGCCAGCGCCTCGGCCAGTGTCACCAGCTGCGGGTCAAACCAGCTGCCGCTGCGTTGCACCACCTCGGCAATCGCCTGCTCGCGGCCGTGGGTGGCGTGAAACACGTCGATGACCTGGGCCAGCAAGGCAATGCGCGCATTCAGCGGAATCGCCGCGCCAAGCAGGCCGCGCGGCCGGCCGCCGCCGTCCCAATGTTCGTCCAGCGACTGGATGCCCATCGCCACCGCCTCGTTGAAACGCAGCTGACGCGCAATGTCGGCACCGCGATGGCAACGGGTGTAGATCAGCTCGTCGGCCATTTCCTTGCCGTGCCGCAGCACGCGCCAGATCGACAGCGCACGTTGCGGCCAACCTGCAGCGTGGGTGCCGGTCTGGCTGAAGACGAAACCCAGCATTTGCGGCAGGCTGGCGCCTACCAGCTTGAATTCCTGCTTGAACAGCCGGTCGTCGGCCTGATACAGCTCGCTGATGCGCGCGGCGTTGCTGCTGCAGCCGAGGTCTTTCAGCAGGATGGCGTAGTACAGCTCCCACAGTGCCTGCTCGGGCAGGCCGTAAGCACGCCCGAGATGCATGCCTATCCAGCAGCTGCGGATGCAATGCCCCTCGGGCTGGCCCTCGGTGATGTCGAGGGCGTAACTGAGGGCGGCAAGCAGTTCGGATAATTTCAGGCTGGCAGGCATGGCGGTCACGTTAAAGTCGGCTTACCTCATACTACATCGCGCCGCCCTTGCCTGCCGATGCTCAGCTTTGCGTCTGAGGCTCAGCTGCGGCCAACCCTGCCGGCCGCGCTTGCGCCGCCTTGTGACGCGCGCGGCGTTTTTTCCACCAGATATACACGCCGGTCAGCGACAGCATCGCCACGCCTATGCCGCTGGCCAGCATCACCAGCTGCCAGCTCAGGCCCCACATTGCCGCCATGTGCAGGGTGGCAATCCAGCTGGTAAAGGTGTCGCCGGCGGTGTGGCCGGTGGGGATATAAGTCGCGCGCAGCTGGCCGTTATCGGCATCGAAGAACACCGCGGTGCGGCCCCAGCGCTTGTCCAGATCGCGGCTGGTATAGGCGGCATAGCCGAAAATGCCCTTGTGGTGGTCGTAATACAGATAGCTGTCGCGCGCGATCAAAAACGCCTCGCGCTGCGCCATTTCCTGCATCAGCTGTTGGCCGCGAGCCAGCGCCTGTGGCCACGCCATGCCGGGGTGCATTTTTTCCTCGGCCAGATCGGCGATGCCGTCACTGCCGGCCTGCATGCCCATCGCCGCGCTGATCACCGGGCGGTAATACTGCGGCAGATTGAAGCTGACGCTGGACAAGGCAATCACCAGCAACAGCAGCCACAGCCACAGCGCACCGGCGCGATGCAGGTCGAAATTCAGCTTGTAATTGCCGCCCTGCCAGCGCACGCGCCACGACACGGCCCAGCGCTGCCACCAGTTCTTGCCGGCCGCACCGTTGGCAGCAGCCTTGCGCTGCCGCGCCGGCAGCGTCAGATAGACGCCGGCAAAGCAGTCGATCACCCACAGGATGGCGATGATGCCCATCAGCCATTTGCCGATTTCATCCAGCAGCAAGGTGTAATGAATGCGGTAGACAAAAGGCAGCAGATTGACCGCGCCGGCGCTGATATCGCCCCATTTGCGCGCGCCGAGAATCTCGCCGCTATACGGATTGACGAAGACCTGATCAACCGCCAGCTCGGCATGTTCGCCGGTCTTCGGGTCTTCCTTGCCGTAAATCCAGAATTCGTCGGCCCGGCCCGGTTCGCGCCGCAGCGGCAGCCAGTCAGCCTCGGCCTGCGGATAAGCCGCCAGCACCTTGTCGCGCAGCAGCAAGGGCGGCAAGGGCTGAACATTGGCCGCCGGGGCCTCAACGCGCATCAGCTCGGGACTGATGGCACTGTCCAGCTCGTAATTGAACGCCAGCAAGGCACCGGTCAGGCCGGCCAGCAACAGGAAACCGGCCATCAGCAGGCCGACATAACGGTGAATCAGGACCAGGATTGGCCGCATGGTGATACTCCGGACAAGACACGGCCCCGTCGTCTGCGGGGCCGCGAGGCAGAAAGATCAGGCCGCCGGCCAGCGGCGGCCAACATCAGACACAGGGCTTACCAGCGATAACGGCCGGTCAGCTGCACATTGCGGCGGCCGCCGTAGTTGCAGCCGGAGCCTTCGAAGCACACGCCGATGTATGCCTTGTCGGCGAGGTTCTGCACGTTCAGTGCGGCCTGCCAGTTTTTCAGCTGATAGCTGATGCCGGCATCCAGCAACGTGGCGGCCGGTATCCGCAGGGTGTTGGCCTCATCGACCCAGCTTGCGCCGATATGGCGCACACCGGCACCGAACTGCCAGCCAGCCTGGCGATAGTCCAGCCACAGCGAGGCCAGCTGCTCGGGGCTGATGCTCAGCGCCTTGCCCTGTTTGCCGCTGTTGTCTTTCACCACACGGGTTGGCGTGTAGCTGTAATTGGCCGTCAGCTGCAGACCGGCTGCCAGCTTGCCCTGCCACTCCAGCTCGGCACCGCGCGCGCGCACCTGGCCTTGCTGCACCTGGGCGTCGGGGTTGCTGGAGGCGGCATCACGCGTCAGCACATTGAACTTGTTGAGGTCGAACAACGCGACCGCCAGACGCCAGCGCTCGTCAGCCGGGCCGAACTTGAAACCGCCTTCCCACTGCTGTGCGGTGGTCGGACGGAAGGCCTGGCCACGCTCGTCCTTGCCGCTTTGCGGCTGGAAGGACTCGCTATAGCTCAGATAAGGCGCAAAGCCGTTGGCAAAGCGGTACAGCACGCCGGCACGACCGCTGCTGGCATTGGTTTTTTCTTCGCTGCGCTCGCCTGTCGGATGGTCGAAGCTGCGCGTCATTGCGCGGTCGTGACGCAGACCCAGCAGGGTGTGCCAGCCATTGTCGAAGGCCAGCTGATGCTGCAGATAAGCACCCAGCTGGCTCATCACTTCGCGTTTGTCGTGATAGGCAGGCGGCGTGGTCAACGGCTGGCCATACACCGGCGCATAGGCATCGATAGACGGCGCATTGCCCCACAAGCGCTGGCCATTGGTCTCGTCGCGCAGCCAGTCCACGCCCAGCAACAGCGTGGACTTGGCCGCGGCCAGGCTTTGCTGCCACTGCACGCGGGTATCGCTGGCGAGGTGACGCAGACGCTCGTCAACGCGGAAATCATTGCGGGTGACGGTACGGTCGTCAGCCTCCAGCCCGATGCCGTACACCGAGTTGTAGTCCACGTCGGTACGGCCATAACGCAGGCTGTGCGTCAGGCGGATGTCGTCGCTGAAATCATGGCGCAGCTCGTAACCCAGGCTTTGCTGCTCGGTATTGAAGCGGTTGCCCGGCTCGCCGACATTGCGCTTGGCCGGCAGAGTGCCGAAGGGATTGTCCTGCAGCGTGCCACGGATGGGCAGATAGCTGTTGCCGCCGATCTTGTCACGCTGGTAATGGGCAAACAGCGTCAGCTCGGTAGCCGCCGACGGCTGCCAGCTCAGCGATGGCGCGAAATAGGCGCGGTCATCAAACACGAAATCGGTCTGGCTATCCGCCTCGCGCCACAGGCCGACCACGCGGCCACGCACGGTCTCGGCCTCGTTCAGCGCCGCGCCGACATCCAGCGCCAGCTGCTTGCGCGCAAAACTGCCGACGGTGACAGCCAGCTCCTTGGCCGCATCAGCCTGCGGACGTTTGCTGACCACATTCACCAGCCCGCCGGGGTTGGCCTGGCCGTACAGCACCGAGTTCGGCCCACGCAAGACCTCAACCCGCTCGAGGCCGTAAGGCTCGATACGCCAGCCGTTATAGCCATAGGTATGCAGCGCAAGGCCGTCGCGGTACAGACCCTTGTCAGCCGCTGCCTCAAAGCCGCGCATATAGAAAAACTCCATGCGAGTATCGTTGCCCCAGCCCTCGGCCTGCACACCGGGCATATAGCGCAGCACCTCGGCCAGGCTCTTGCTTTGCTGGCTGCGCATCTGCTCGCTGCCGGCTACCGTAATCGCCTGGGCGGTGCTGTTGATATCGCTGTCGGTCTTGGTCGCGCTGCGGCTCTTCTTCGCCACGAGGCCGGCTACCGGGCCGGTCGCTTGTTCCGGCTGCAGGTTCTGTCCGGCTTCGACCCGCACCGATGCCAGCGCTGCCGCCTGTGCCAGCGGCTGGATCAGAAAGGTGCGGCCATCCTGCACCAGCAATTGCAGACCGGAGCCGGCCAGCGCCTGTTGCAGTGCCTGCTGTGGCGTCAGCTCGCCGGTGATGGCCGGTGCCTGCTTGCCGGCAACAAGGTTGGCCGCAAACAGCACCTGCACATTGGCCTGGCTGGCGATGCTCTGGATGGTCTGCGCCAGCGGCTGCGCCGGCAGCTTGAAGCTGGCGGCAAAAACAAACGGGCTGGCGGCGATGCTGGCGACGATGGCCAGACTCAGGGGGCGCGGGTGAAACACGGACAGCTCCTGCAACAAGTGGGTGATAACAAGCTGTCGCTGCCGCCTGCGGCCAACCCTACCTTCTGGCGAAAATATTTTTCAGCGCGAGGCCAGCAACAGGCTGCCATCGGCCTGCGGCTGCAAACGCAGCGGCAGGATTTGCGGCAACAGCTGCAGCAGCCGCGCACTGTCGCGGCTGTCGAACTGGCCGCTGAGCGGCACCTCGGCCAAGGCTGGTGCCAGCTGCAAACGCTGCGGTACATGGCGCTGGATTTCGGCTACCGCCTGCGCCAGCGGTGTCGCATCAAACTGCAGACGGCCCTGCTGCCAGCTGGCCGAATCAAACGGCAGCGGCTGCGCTGATGGTTGGCCTTGTGGCTGCGCTGACCGGCTTTGCCAGACGTCGCCCGCCTTCAGCGTGGCCAGCGGCTTGCCCTGCCAGCTCAGCGCGATGCGGCCCTGCAGCAGGCGCAGGGCGAAAGCCTGTTGTTCGTAGCGGATGTCGAAACGGGTGCCGAGCACGCGCACCTGATGCTCGCCGGCCTGCACCGTCAACGGTCGCCACACGGCATGGGCGATATCGAAGCGCGCCTGGCCGTGCTGCAGCTGCAGACGGCGGCTGAACAGATGCCAGGCCACCTCGACGCGGCTGCCGGTATCCAGCGTCAGCCGGCTGCCGTCGGCCAGCGTCAGCTGCTGCTGTTCGCCGATGGCGGTGGCAAAGACTTCGTGACGATAGGCCGGGTCCCAGCCATACAGACCGGCCGCCAGACCGAGCAACAGCAGCGCCAGTGGCGCAATGCGACGGGCCGGTGCTGCTTGTCGCCGTGGCGGCAGGGGGAAGCGCTGCTTCAGCCAGTCGCGCTGGCTGTCGAGCATCTCGTCCAGCCGCGCCTCCTTGCTGTCGTGCTGGCGGCTGGCCGCTTGCGGCGGCGGCTGGTTCACAGCCACGGCTCCAGCGCCAGCATGGCGCGACAGCGCAGCATCGCCACGCGCAACTGTTTTTCGACGCTTTTCAGCGAAATACCGAGATGATCGGCGGTGTCGGCCTGGGAAAACTGGTGGATCTTGTGCAGCACGAAGACCTCGCGACAGCGCGGCGGCAGGTGCTCGATCGCCATCACCAGCAGCTGTAATTGCTGGCGGCCGGCGACGATGCGCTGCGGGTCGGCCACGCTGCCACTGCTGGCCTCCAGCGGCAATTCATCGTGGAATTCCAGCCATGCGGCCAACCTTTGCTGCTGGCGGTAGAGGTCGATCAGCTGGCGCTGGCCGGCGCGGCGCAAGAAGGCCAGCGGCACCCGTACCATGGCGGGCGGCTGGTGCAGCAGCTCGATGCACAGATCCTGCAACGCCTCTTCAGCCAGCTGCACATCGGCGTCGTAGCGCTGCAGCTGGCGGCGCAGGTACTGGCGCAGCTCGGCATAGTGCTGCCCCAGCGCCGTCACGATGTCCAGCGCCGGCGCTGTCATCTGCAATGACGGATTGGGCTTGTCCACTGCTGCCACCTGACCGGTTCGATAAACCATCAATGCTAATGGTTCTCAATAACCAACGCAAGGCAAGCATTCAAACAGCCTGACTGCCCTGTTGCGGCAAGTCGTAACGATAGCCGATCGGCGCATCCAGCCCGAACAGCCACACCACCAGCATCAACAGCAGGATCAGCAACAACATCTGCAAGGGCCAGCGCGTGCCGGGGTCGCGCCAGCAGCGTTGCAGCCAACGTTTCAGCGCCTGCATCACGCTCAATAACGCTCGGCCGGCACCGCGCGTGCCGGTGGCTGGTAATCCTCGGGCCACCAGTCTTCGATACGCCAGATCAGGCCGTCGTGCAGGGTGAAATAGCAGATATTGCGCTGGGTTTGTTGTTCCACATGAAACGCACACTGGCTGATAGCGCGCTCGCCGGCGGCCAGCAGATCGACCATTTCCAGTGTCCAGTCGCCTGGATAAGTGGCGTAGAAGGCGACAAAAGCCTCGCGGCCGCGCCACAGCTCACGGGTTTGCGGCACCCGGTATTCGACGTCCGGATGCAAGGTGGCGGCAAAGGCCGGCCAGTCGCGCGCATTGGCCAGTTGCCAATGGCGGCTGATCAGGGTGGCGGTATCGCTCATGACGCTCGGCTCGCAAATCAAAACGTCATTCTGCATGGCCGACCCGGCCACGACAAGGCAGCCCGCTACAGCAAGCCGGCCAGTATCGACAGGCTGACACTGCCGAACAGCAAGGCACTCAGCGCATTGAGCAGACGTTGGCCGCGCAGCAGCCATTGCTGCAACGCCGGCGTCGACAGCCACCACGCCAACAGGCCGAACCACAGCAAGGACAGCAGCCCCAGCTCCAGCACCAGCAAGACGCGTGTCTGCAAGCTCACCGCCGGCGAAATCATCGCCGCCAGCAAGCCGGTAAAGAACAGCAGCGCCTTGGGATTCAGCAGATTGGTGGCCAAGCCCAAACCCAGCCCGCGCCAGGCACCGCCGTGCTCGGCCGTCTGCGCCGGTAAGGCGCTGCCTTGCTGCTGCCACGCCGCCATGCCGGCCTGCCAGGCGATGCGCGCCAGATACAGCGCGCCAGCCAGTTGCAACAGCAAAAACAGCAGCGGATGACTGGCCAGCAGCAGGCTGATGCCGGACAGACTGAAGCTGGCGTGCAGCAGGATCGCCAGCGAAATGCCCAGCGCCGCCCCCAAGGCCAGTCGCCGCCGCTGGCAGGTACGCAGGATCAGGGCGAAATCCGGGCCGGGGCTGACCAGCGCCAGCAGATGCATGAGACCCAGGGTGATGAACAGATTGCCGGTCATGAGCGACTCCCGAAACAGAATGCTGCCCAGTATCGGCAAGGCGGCCCGTCATGGCTTGCAAACTATTGCAGCCGGCCGGCAAGCCGCTGCGACCAACCTTGGCGGCCTGCTCAGGCCAGCATTTGCAGGCGGAATTGTGCCGGCGTCAGGCCAAAAGCCTGGCGAAAACCGTGATGGAAATGGCTCTGGTCGAAAAAGCCCACCGCCAGTGCGACTTCGCTGGCCGCCAGCCCGCTGCCCAGCAGGCGCTTGGCCTGCTCCAGCCGCAAACGCTTGAGCCAGGCATACGGGGTCATGCCGGTACGTGCCTTGAACTGGCGCAAAAAGGCAAAGCGATCCAGCCCCAGCAGCGCTGCCATATCATCAAGACCATGGCGTGCATCCAGTTGCGGCAGCAGGTAATCGCGCAGCAGGCGCAGCTGCGGGTCCGCCAGGCCATGGCGGCACTCCGGCAGCGCAAACAGCTCGGCCAGCAATTGCAGCAGCTCTTCCTCCACCGGCAAGGCCTCGCCCTGCGCCCGCTCCAGACAGGCATGCAGCAAGGCAAAGCGGCGGTACAGCAAAGGGTGGGACAGCATCGGCGCGCTGAAAAACTGCTCGCCCATCTGCGGCAGGTATTGCGCCATCAACGCCTGCGGCAGCGAGAACACCCGCACCACATAGCCGTCCGGCAGCAGGCTCAGGCCGTCGTGCACCTCGTCCGGATTCACCAGTGACAGCCGGCCGGCAACCAGATCATGATCGCGACCCTTGTGGATGAAACGTTGGCCGCCTTGCTGCACCAGCCCGATGTGGTAGTCCAGATGCACATGCCGGCCATAACTGAAGTCGCGATGATGCGCCCGGCACAGCTCGATGCCGGGCAGCAAGGGAGATTGCCAGTAATGAATGGCGGGAGAAGTCAGCTGCATGCTGGCTTGATAGCGCATCCGGCGGATTTGCGCTTGTAGAAAATTGCAGCGTGCACCGGTCTCAACCCAGCTGGTACAGGCATAACTGGCGACGCGGACCATCCGGCTGCTCCAGCAGCAGCTCGCGCCGGTCAAGGCTGGGCAGGATTTGCGGCAGATTGCCCGATGGCGACAGCAGCAGACAGGGGCTATGGCGCGGCTTGCCGCCAGCTTCCAGCCACACCGGCACGCCCTGCTGCATGCCGACAATGCTGCCGTCGGCCAGCAGCCATTGCGGCCGCAAAGCGGCAGGCAGGTCGCGGTAGCCTTGGCCATCACGCCAGACAAAAGCCCGCGGCGCCTGCATGCCGGCAGACCAGTACCAGCCCAGCAGCGACTTGCCGTCCGCCGCCAGATCAAGCAGACCGCCATGACTGGCCGCCGCCGGCAACAGCTGTCTGGCCGCCCCGCCCGCCGGCCAATACCAGATGGCCAGACTGCCGCCGCGCCCGGCTGTCAGCGCCAGTATCTTGCCATCCTGCGACCAGCGCGCCTCACGGCTGACGGCATACTGCATGCCACCCAGCGTTTGCAGCCCGGCGGCATGCCGCCACTGCAGCTTGAGCGCCGGGGCAAGACCCAGATCAGGAAAAAAATCGGCCAGTACCGCCGGCAAACCGGCGCGGTCCTGCTCGTCCAGACCCGCGCCGGCCAGACCGTCCAGCAAGAGCTGGCGGCCATCGTCAGAGCGTGCGGCCAACTGGTAATCATCGACCCGCTGCAATACCGGAGTGGCCAGCACGGCACCGTGCAGGCCAAGCAGCAGCGCCATGCAAGACAGGGATTTTTTCACGCGACACCATTCAGGCGATTGTCATCAGAATGGCGAGCTTATCACGTGAAGCTGGCATAAGCCGGCCGGGGGCTAGTGCTTGCGCTCCTGACCGCTACGGCTCTGCGGCAAGGGCGTGACATTGCCCGGCTCGGTGCTCTTGCTGTCCTGCTTGGCCGCGTACATCTGTTCGTCGGCCAGACGGATCAGCTTTTCCGCCTCGACATACACCTCAGGCCCGGTCTGCGCATAGCCTATGCTCAGCGTGGGGTGAAACTCCTTGGCCTGCAGAATCTGCAGCAGACGCTCCTCCCACGCCAGCTTGGCATGGCTGATACGGCAATTGGGCATGATCACGCAGAATTCGTCGCCACCATAGCGGAAGCACAGGTCTTCCATGCGGCAGGATTCCTTCAGCGAATTGGCCACGCATTGCAACACCACATCACCATGCTGGTGACCGTGAGCATCATTGATCTGCTTGAAATCGTTGACGTCGATATAGGCGAGCGTCACCGGCTCGCTGCGCCGCTCGGCAGCCCGCAGCACCCTCGTCAGTGACTGCACCAGGAACCAGGTGTTTTCCAGGCCGGTCAGGTGGTCGGTGCGTGACATGCGCTCCAGCTGCTGGGTGCGCTCCTTGATCTTTTCTTCCAACGCCGCCGCGTATTGCTCGGACTTTTCGCGCGAAATCTCGATTTCCGACACCAGACTGCGGATATAGGTATCAAACACCAGCGAAATATCGAACATCAGCAGCTTCTGCAAAGCCTGACTCACCTGGGCGCGCTCTTCCTTGTCTTCGATACCGTTGTCTATCACCCGCATCAGCAGGTCGCGCAGGGTCTGGATCGCCGCCAGATACAGCTTGGGCTCGACGCCGATGCGCTTGTGCACGAGGCCGATGCGCAGGCGGTTGTTCACATACTCGATATCGTAATAGCCGCTGAACAGGTCCTGGATATAGCGGAACTGCGCATTGCGCAGCCGGCCCAGCGTGTCGGCATCGCCGATCAGCAGCGCAATCTCGGGTACTGCGGTCTGCAACTCGTAAAACTGGTTGACCAGGCGATCCAGCTCGCGCTCGATCATCGGCTTGGCCTTTTTCATATAGGCGATATCTGCTTCGCCGATGGAAAACAGCGCCATGCGGCTGACAATCTCGAATTCATTGATGCCCAGCTGCTCCAGCAGGGTCTGATCGGTTTTTCTCATGCGGCTCCCGTATGCGAACTCGCTATACCATGCAAATACAGCTCAATTCAGCATAGCAGCCGGCCGGTCAAATACCTGAGGCGAATGCAGGCCGCTTTATCAGCGACTGCATATACTGAAAAAACGCTTCGCACCACAAAGGGGCCACGAGATGACACGACAATTGCTGGCCAGCCTGCTGTTCTTGGTCGCACAGGCGGCCATGGCCACCTGCAGCCGGCCGATGAATATGGCCATCGAGGAATGGCCACCTTATATCTACACCGATGCCCGTCACCAGCCGGCCGGACTGGATATCGAGCTGGCGCAGGCCATCTTTCGCGAGGCAGACTGCATCTTGCAAATCCAGAAAGAAGTCCCCGGCAAACGCCGCCTGCTGCTGCATCAGCAAGGCGCCATCAGCGTGTTGCTGGCCGCCTCGCTGACGGCCGAGCGCCAGCAGCAAAGCTGGTTTACCCTGCCTTACCGCAATGAAATCACCGGCCTGGTCAGCCTGCCCACACTTGCCGAACAGGCTCAGGGCATCCGCAATTTTGCCGAGCTGGCCGAGCGCGGGCTGCATCTGCTCAGCCCGGTACAAGGCTGGTATGGCCAGGACTACGCCAATGAGCAGCCGCGCCTGAAGAGCGCCGGCCTGCTGTCGCACTACGAAACCATCGATCAGGGCATCCGCATGCTGCAAGCCGAGCGCGGTGCGGTGCTGATGGCAGATCTGGCCGCCATCCAGTGGCAGGCCAGACAGCTGGGGCTGACGCTGCAGGTGCTGCCTTACACCCCGGTGCGCGACAAGGTGCACATGATGCTCAGCAAGAAGAGCACTACGCTGGCGGATGTCAAAACCCTGAATGCCGCCATTGGCCGGCTGGAGGCCAACGGTACGCTGGAACGCATCCGCCGCAATTACGGCCTGCGCTAGTTGCGGCAGTCAGCCTTTGCGGCCAACCTTTGCGCGGCCGTCAGCGCCTGCAGGCGATAACCGCGTGCCTGCAGCAAGGCCAGCAAGCCCTGCTTGCCCGGCAAATGCAGCGCGCCGACCGCGACAAACAGCTTTTGCTGCCGCGCCAGTCTGTCGATCTGCTGTGCCATCGGCAGATTGCGCTGTACCAGCATGGCATCGTTCATCCAGCGGCTGGCGGCCTGCTGTTGCGGGTCGTGTGCTGCGGCCTCCATCGCCGGCAGATCGGCACGCTCCCAGCTTTGCATCAGCTCGCCCAGCTGGGTCTTCATCAGCAGCATGGCCTTGGGCAGATTCTGCTCCAGCAGTGTCACCGACTCTTCGATGACGGCTGACGGCATGCCGCCCAGCGCCCGCGCCTGGGTGTCGACGCTTTCCAGCGACAACACCGGCTTGCTGCCGGCCAGTTTCAGCAGGCTGCGTTCGCTGCCATAGGCCGGCGACAGACCGCTGTCGGCAATGCCTGCCATGGTGTAGGCAATGATGATCATCGCCGGCGGCATGGCCTGTGCCTGGCTGGCACTGATGCCCAGCTGGCTGGCCTGCTTGCGCAGACGCTGCTGCAAGGGCGCATGCAGCTGCCGCCACTGCGCCGGCGCGGCCTCGGCCATTTGTTGCTGCAATTGCGCGACGACCTCGCGCTGGCTGATGTCCAGCTCCAGCGCCAGGCTGTCGCTGCCTTGCAGCGCGCAGCGCAGACCGTTGTCGAGGCGCGCATGTTCGGGCTTGCCGACATGCAGGGTGCCAAACAGATAGTGCTGGCGGCCGTCCTTGGCAAAGCTCCACAAAGGGCCATAGGCGGCCGGCACAGGGTTGGCCGCCAGCGCCGGCAGGCTCGGCACTAGCGTGCAAATCAGCAAGAAGGCTCGCATGACAATCCCGACAGGCAAAACGCCATCATGCCCAATTGCCTGTGCTGCAGCAAACCCGGCTCAGCCTCGCCGCGGCGGCAAAAACAGCTCGGCCAGCATGCATCGCACACCGCCACCACCCAGCCGTTCGATGGTGTCGATGGCCGGCAGCAACAAGCGCGCGCTGGCGGCCAACTGCTGCCGCTGCGACGCGTCGAGTGCGGCATGAGCGCGCCGTGACAACACCAGCAAGGGTTGGCCGGCGGCATCGTGCAGCGCCAGCATATTGCCGGCCAGCGCCCGCAACTGGGCAAGGCTGATTGGCAGCAGCGTCTTGCCATCCTGCTGCAAGGCCGCCTGCAATGCGGCCCGCTGCGTCGGCTGGCGTACCGCCTCGAGGCAGACAATCGCCAGCGTCGGTGCCACGCACATCATCACATTGGTGTGATAAATGGCCTGCCCGTGTTCGTCCTGCGCGTCAAAAGCGGTCAGCGCGTAGCCGAGCTGCTCGGCAAAGCTGGCCAGCAGCGCGTGGTCGGTCCGGCTCGACCACGCGGCATAAATCCGCCGCGCCGGCCGGTCCAGCACCATGCTGCCGGTGCCCTCCAGATAGCGGCCAGACAATTCGGCCGGCGACAGATCGTGCACGCCGCTAACAGCAAACTGCTGCTGCAGCCAGGCCACGATGTCCTCGCGCCGCTCCAGCCGACGATTGGCACCTTCCATCGGATACAGGTAGATCGAGCCGTCGGCATGGGTAGAAAACCAGTTATTGGGGAAGATCGAATCCGGCGTATGCGGCTGCGGCGTGTCGTCAAAAACCGTGACCGTGACGCCGGCAGCACGCAAGAGCGCGACATAGTCGTCGAACTCGACCAGCGCCGCTGCCTGGGCGGCAGTCTCGTCCGGCCCGGCCTGCTGGTAGGCATTGCTGGCGGCGGTATCAGGATTAAAGCCGAAACGACAGGGGCGAATCATCAGCACATGAGAGGTGGTTTGCAGCATGGCAGCCTCGGCCAGGGTTGGCCGCAACAGAGTGGAAGATGCCCTGCATTCTGCAAAAGATGTCGCATCGATAGACGACGAAAAGCCCTGCCCTGACGCACACTTTCCGTCGTTATTTTCTGCCGGGGCAGCCGGATCCGCTGCACACGCCATGCAAACCGATCGTATCGACCAGCTGATTCTCGACATCCTGCAAAAACAGGGACGCATCACCTATCAGGCGCTGGCCGAGCAAGTCCACCTGACGGCCCGCCCCTGTCAGGAAAGGGTACGCAAGCTCGAACGCGCCGGCATCATTCGCGGCTATCACGCCGATGTGCAATTGCCCGAGCAGCAGGCCGGCGTGGTGGTGCTGGCCCAGCTGGCTCTGGGCGACAAGCTGGGACGCAGCGCCCAGCAGGCGTTCGAAGATTGCATGCGGGAATGTGCGGAAGTCGAGGATTGCTGGCTGGTCAGCGGCGAATTCGATTACCAGTTGCGGGTGCGCTGCCGCGATCTGGCCCACTTTCGCGAGCTGTCCGGCAGCTGGCTGGACGACCGCCGTTTTCGCATCAGCCGTATCGTCAGCAGCCCGCAGCTGCAGCAGATAAAGCTCGGGCGACGCTAGGCAGCGCTCAACGATAGGCGGCGAGGATGGCGGCGAGGCGGCCGGATTTTTCCAGCTGCAAAATGGCGGCATCCAGCTGCGGCAAGCTGACCGTGCTGCGCCGGGACAAGGCGCACAGTGCCTCATACTGGCTGTAGCGCAGATATTGCGGATTCAGCCCGATCAACGCCGGATTGTGCCGGCGCTGGTACAGATAGCCGATTTCGTTGGTCAGCACATAGTCAACGCGCCGGGCCTGCAGCTTGCGGATGTTCGACAGCTCGTCATGGCTGTCATCGCGGGCAAAATGTGCGCCCAGTGTGTCTTCCACCGGCGGATAGAGAAAACCGGTAATGGTGCCCAGCCGCCTATCAGCCAATTGCGCCAGGCTGCGCGGCTTCGCGATGTCGCCGCGTGTCACCACGATATCGCTGTTACGCAGGATGGGGCGACTCCAGTACACCTGCGCGCTCAGCCACTCGGGGCGCGAGTAACACAGGATATCGGCGTCACCAATCGTCAGCGCTCGCTCCAGCCGCTTGCGCGGCAAGGCCAGCCACGCCACCTCGCGCTGCAATTGCTGCGCCAGCGCCTCGCCCAGATCTTTGAGGATGCCGCGCACCACCACGCCGTGCTCCAGCTGCTGCAGAGGCATGCTGCTGCTCTCGCTTAACGCGACACGCAAGACGGTCGCCGCCGCTGCCGGCAAGGGGCAAAGCGACAGCAGCAGAGGAAGCATCAACAGCCGCATGCAGGCCTTTCTCGGCAAATCCATTGAAGATACGCGCATCTTAATGAATGCCACTTTCAAATAGCCAGCACCCCGCGTGCATATCCTTACAGCATCAACAATCCTGCAACTTGATGCAGCGGCCAAGTCTCTTTATGCAAAATCCAGATAAGCATTATCTGAATTTGTATAAGAAGTTATAACCGCATCGCTTAGCATGTCAGGCTGTCACATCGTCTCACGGGAAGGGTCGGGCATGGAGCTGGGTTACATCTTGGCAGGGCTTGCAGTCGGCTTTATCGTCGGCCTGACCGGCGTGGGCGGCGGCTCGCTGATGACGCCCATTCTTCTGTGGTTCGGCATCAATCCGGCCACCGCTGTCGGAACCGACCTGCTGTACGCCTGTATCACCAAGATGGGTGGTGTCTGGGTACACAACAAGCAAAAACACATCGACTGGAAGATCACCGGCTATCTGGCCGCCGGCAGCATGCCGGCCGCGCTGGCCACCGTCATCGCCCTGCATATCGCCCAGCCCGATACGGATGCGCTCAATGGCGTGATCAAGCTGATGCTCGGCTTTGCGCTGATCCTCACCGCGCTGGCCATCCTGTTCAAGCCGTGGATACTTTCCAGACTCACGCGCTGGCTGCCGGCCCGCCCCGCGGGGCAGATGCCGGTGCGCGCTACCGTCATCACCGGCGTGGTACTGGGCGTGATTGTCACCCTCAGCTCGATTGGTGCCGGTGCACTCGGCACGCTGGCGATTTTCGCGCTGTATCCGCTGTTGCCGACCGCCCGCCTCGTCGGCACCGAGATTGCCCACGCCGTGCCACTGACGTTGGTGGCCGGACTTGGCCATGCCAGCATGGGCAATATGGATTACGGCCTGCTGGCGCAACTGCTGATCGGCTCGCTGCCGGGCATCTGGCTGGGCAGCCACCTCACCCGCCGTGTGGCCGAACAATGGCTGCGCCCGGTGCTGGCCATCATGATGGGCCTGATCGGCGCGCGTCTGGTGTTCTGAACCACGTCACGGCCCTGCCCTGACTATCCGTACTGATGCGGCCAACCCTGGCCGCATTGCCCACGCATCCGGCACCAGACTGGTGCCTGAGTGACCAATCTGCACCAGATTGCAGCCACAAACACCCGTCAACCGCCCTCCACACCACCTGCCGGCTGGCAGGCTTTTTGCTGCGACGCAACAAGATGCGGCCGCCTTACCCGGTGTGCCGCCGCTGACTCATTGCCCGGATCCCAAGCATGACTACCGATAGCAAAAGCCTGACAAGCGGACACAATCCGCTGGCACACACCCGCGCAGAAGACCTGCTGGCCTTTCTGATCGGCACCTCTTTCATCGGCTTCGGCATGGCGATGTTCGTCCAGGCCGGCCTGCTCACCGGTGGCACCGCCGGCATTGCCTTTCTGCTGCACTACCAGGGACTCGCGCCGTTTGGCTGGCTGTTTTTCCTGATCAATCTGCCGTTTTACTGGCTCGCGCTGCGACATATGGGCGCCGCATTTACCGTGCGCACCTTTGTCTGCGTGGCGCTGGTTTCGCTGCTGTCGGTCGAATGCCGCGAGCTGTTTCCGTTTGCCGGCCCGCTCAATCCCTACTCCACCGGCCTCTTGGGCGGCCTGCTGATCGGCATGGGGCTGATTGCGCTGTTTCGCCACAAGGCCAGCGTCGGCGGCATCAACATCCTTGCGCTCTATGTGCAGCAACGCTACGGTCTGCGCGCCGGCAAACTGCAGTTCGGCATCGACCTCCTGATCCTGCTGGCGTCGGTGCTGCTGTGCAACCTGCCGCAGCTGCTGGGCTCGCTGATTGGCGCAGCTGCCATGAGCCTGGTGATCGGCTTTTACCACCGGCCGGACCGTTATATCGCCGCCTCGTGAAACGCCCGCAGACAGCGCAGAAAATCCGCTAACCATAGCGGATTTTCTCGTTTTACCGCCCGACCGGCGCTGATTAGCCTGACAGATATCAGCACACGACCGGAGCAAGACCATGCGCGCCCTGATAGTTGGAGGAGACCAGATCACCACCGCCCGCCGCGAGCTGCAGGCCAGCGGCTACCACGACATCATCCACTGGGATGGCCGCAAGTGCAGCGACCTGCGCCGCGCGATTCCCGGCGGCCTCGACCGCATCGTGATCATGCTCGGCTATGTCAGTCACAATCTGGCGCGGCGGGTCAAGGACAGCGCCCGCGCGCGGCACATCCCGGTGGCCTTTATCGGCCGCAAACAGGCCGGCTCGCGCCAGATGACCATCATGAACTAGCCGTTGGCCGCACACTTGCGGCCAACGTTTTGCTGGCAGCAAAACAGCGCCGGCAGCGCCAGTCACGCGGGCCGGCAAGCGCACTTCGCGCCGCGAAAAAAAGCCATTTGCATCAACAGCATCCTGTGTGCATGGTTAGCCGCCAGTTTGCCGCCTGAACATGCTAGAATTACGGCCTCGTTCTGATCCTCCGAGCCTCAATCATGAGCCAAACTCCGCTTGATTACACCGCTGCCGGCGTCGATTACAACAAGATCGACCCGCTGAAAATCCTTGCCCAGCAGTCTGCCAGCGCCACCCGTGGCCATCTGGACGTGCACGGCATCAAAGAAATCGCAGCCTCGCGCGGCGAGTCGGCGTATGTGATGGATCTGGGCTCGGTGCTGATCGCCTCGATTACCGAATGCCTGGGCACCAAGGCGCTGGTGGCCGATGCCGTGCGTCCGATCACCGGCCGCAGCCACTACGACAGCATCGCGCAAGACACCATCGCCATGGCGGTGAATGACCTGATTACCGTCGGCGCTACCCCGCTGTCGGTACACGCCTACTGGTCGGCCGGTGGCAGCGACTGGTTTGCCGACGAAGCGCGCATGCGCGATCTGGTCAACGGCTGGAAAGCCGCCTGCGATGTGTGCCAGGTCAGCTGGGGCGGCGGTGAAACGCCAGCACTGGCAGGCGTGGTAGAAGAAGGCCGTATCGACCTGGCTGCGTCCTCGGTCGGCATCATCCCCTCGCACGACCGTCTGACCCTGGGCGACAAGCTGCAGGATGGCGACGCGATTGTCTTCCTTGCCTCCAGCGGCATCCACGCCAACGGCGTGAGTCTCGCGCGCAAGCTGATCGAGCGCCTGCCGGATGGCTACGCCACCCGCCTGTCTGACGGCCGCCTGTACGGCGAAGCCCTGCTCGATCCGACCGTGCTGTACGTACCGGTTACCGAAGCCCTGTTCAAGGCCGGCATCGTGCCGCACTACAGTGCCAACATCACCGGCCACGGCTGGCGCAAGATCATGCGTCACCCGGGCGAGTTCACCTACCGCATCCACACCCTGCCGCCGGTGCCGCCAGTGCTGTCCTTCATCCAGCAGCACGCTGGTATCGATGACCGCGAAGCCTACGGCAGCCTGAACATGGGCGCCGGTTTCGCCCTCTACCTGCCGCAAGAACACGCCGCCGAAGCTGTCCGTCTGGCCGAAGCCGCCGGCGTCGCCGCCTGGGTAGCCGGTACCGTCGAGAAGGGCCCGAAATCGGTGGTAATCGAGCCGCTGAACCTGACCTTCGCTGCTGACGAGCTGCATCTGCGCGCCTGATCCAGCCTGTCCCGGCAAAACGGCCACCCTGCGGTGGCCGTTTTTGTTTTCAGGCTCGGCCGCTTAAGTACGCACCTGCCGGCGGGCGCGGCTCTTGCGCAACATCACATCGCCACACACCACGCCCGCCTGCGGCTTGCGCGCCGCCGAAGGCGCATCGTACAGCACCAGCCACGCCACCTGCCCCAGCCAGTGCTCGGGCAACTGGCACACCGCTTCGGCGCGATCCTGCCCCGGCCGGTGTTTCAGCGCCAATAGCTGGCCGGCCGCCTCCCACCACAACATCGCCTCGCCGCGGGTTGCCGCCAGCGCCTGCGGCCAACGGTAAACCCGCACATCGCCATCCAGCACCATGGTCGGCCCGGCCAGCAACAGCAGATCATCACCCTCGAAATACAGATCACGCACGCCCAGGCCATCCAGCTGCAGGAAATGCTTGCGGTACAGCAGGCCGCTGTCGTCCAGTGCGGCCAACCTCAGCTCGCCATCGCGCTCGACGAGGCGAATCTCCAGCACGCAAGACCAGCCGCGCAGCACCGGCCCGCGCAAGCCCAGCAAGATATGCTCGCCCGCCACCGCAATGCCCTCGATATCAAAGCCGTTATCCTTGCCCGGAATCGCCAGATACGGCCCCAGCTGCGCATCCTCCGCCAGCAGCCGCGTCAGCTCGTTATGCTTTTTCTTGCCCTTCAGCCGCGCCGCGCGACGGCCATCTGCCGTCTCGCGCTGCAGCGAAAACAGGCCATTGCCGTCGTCCTGCAGCGGAATGCGTGCCAGCAGGCAGCGGTTGCCGTCATGACTCACCGTCGCCAGCCGCTTGAGGTTGGCCGCCATCTCGCGCTCGCGGCGCGGAGCCTTGCGCTTCAGCCCGTGCGAGCCGACCAGCCACAGATAGCCATCCGCCACCGCCAGCCCCTCGATATCCGCCTCCACCGCCGCCTCGTCCGGCAGATCCAGATAATCCGCCAGCGGATAATGGCCATCGGCCACCAGCTGCAGCTTGTCGCTATGCGGATTGCGAATCAGCCGGTCCAGCCCGCAAGCCTCATCCCCCGCCACCCACAGCACCTCGCCCAACGCCACCGCGCCGGAAAGATTGTCATGAACCAGCTGCTCGCTATCCAGCACCAGCTCGGCGGCATTGTTCACCAAGGTATTCGGCATGATTTGGCCCCGTTTTCCAGTGAAAACCACAGCTTGCCTGCATGACGTCGGCTTGCCAATGGTTGGGGGGCTTTTGATGGGGAGTCTGCACCTGCGGCCAAGGTTGGCCGCAATCCATGAACAGGTATTGGCAGGCTGGGTCAAGCCGGCGAAGTCCGGCGTTTACCGCACAGCATGGCGGGCGCTTGGGGCTGGTATCCGCTGGCGCGGATGATAATTTATATGCCGGTTCCGCCCGGCGGACGGGACAGGGGCGGGTCGCCGCCCCTGACTACCCCCCTCGCCCCAAGCGGCGCGAAACCCCGTCAGGCCGACAACCGGCAAGGCGCGGCCAGACTCGTCGGGCGCTAACGTCGCCCGACTCGGACAAGCGGCCGCTTAAAACCTTGCCGGCCGACTGCCTGCCGGCGCGCCGCTAAAGGGGCATGGCCGCGACCGACCACACTGGGTATTCATTGAGGTTTCCGAGCCTGCGGCCAAGGTTGGCCACAATCAATCAGCAGGTCTTGGTCGGCTGGGCTGAGCCTGCGAAGCCCAGCGTTTACCAAGCAGCATGGCCGGGCGCTTGGGGCTGGTATCCGCTGACGCGGATGATGGTTTATATGCCGGTTCCGCCCGGCAAACGGGACAGGGGCGGGTCGCCGCCCCTGACTACCCCCCTCGCCCCAAGCGGCGCGAAACCCCGTCAAGCCGCCAACCGGCAAGGCGCGGCCCAACTCGTCGGGCGCTAACGTTGCCCGACTCGGACAAGCGGCCGCTTAAAACCTTGCCGGCCGACTGCCTGCCGGCGCGCCGCTAAAGGGGCATGGCCGCGACCGACCACACTGGGTATTCATTGAGGTTTCCGAGCCTGCGGCCAACGTTGGCCGCAATCAATCAGCAGGTCTTGGTAGGCTGGGCTGAGCCTGCGAAGCCCAGCGTTTACCGCGCAGATGATAGAGCGGTTTGGCCGCAAGGCCATACCCGTGGGGCGGAACTGGTATCCGCTAACGCGGATGATGGTTTATAAGCCGGTTCCGCCCGGCAAACGGGACAGGGGCGGATCCCCGCCCCTGACTACCCCCCTCGCCCCAAGCGGCGCGAAACCCCGTCAAGCCGCCAACCGGCAAGGCGCGGCCCAACTCGTCGGTGTAATGACCCAGCCCTTTCTGCACAGGTCAGGCTGCTAATTGATACGCCATTGCAGGCGTCTTCATCCCCAAAGCTTGGTGTGGGCGCCGGTGGTTGTAGAACCCAATCCAGTCTGCAATCACCCGGCTAGCGTGCGCCAGGCTTTCAAAGCGGTGTCGATGCGCGCACTGCTCTTTCAAGGTACGAATCACCCGCTCCACCATGCCATTCTGCTCCGGCGTGTACGGCGTGATGAACTCCTGCTGCAAACCGTAGCTTTTCACCAGCGCGGTGTAGCTGCGGCTGGTGAACACCAAGCCGTTGTCGCTGCGCAGCAAAAAGCGTTGAGGCACTCGACCCAGGCAACCAAAGCGGTTGATCAGCGCGTGCTCCAGCGCCGACTCGGCCGTCTTGGACTTGCCACTGCGTGACAGATGCCAGCCCAGCAGTTCGCGGGTGCAGCAGTCGATCACCAA